>NZ_JBWKPP010000012.1:0-198624 GCF_059418305.1 Acidovorax sp. GW821-FHT09B03 | reverse complement strand
GCGGTATCTCCGTTGCAAGGATACCCAAAAGGCATGCACGACTAATGCCAGTTATCTGCGGGACAGCACACTAGCTTTTAGTTACATAAAATACTATTTGCTTACATAGCATCGGTGCCCAGGCCGCGGGCCTGCATCAGGCATGAAGGCGGCGTCGAAGTCCTCGCGGGCCTGGCGCAGGGCATCGTGGTGGCGCTCGGCCCAGCGGTCCAGCGCGATCAGCGTTTCGCTGAGCGACAGTCCCAGGGCGCTCAGGCGGTATTCCACATGCGGTGGCACCGTCCGGTGGTCTTCGCGCAGTACCAGGCCGTTGCGCGCCAGCTCCCGCAAGGTCTGCGAAAGCACCTTTTGCGAAATGCCCTCCACGCGCCGCAGCAGTTCGTTGTTGCGCAGCGGGCCGGGCGCTAGCGCCGGGATGACCAGCAGTGGCCACTTGCCCGCCACGAGGTGCAGCGCCGCCCGCGACGGGCACGCCTGCCTTAGCACGTTTGCACCGCCCTCGGCGGTGTCTTGCAACATTGTCATGGTTACCAACAGGTGCCTACTTTTGCGTTCGAAATCATATCCCTAAGCTCGCGCCATCCCTTTTTGACCACGGAGACGACAAGCGATGGCATGGATTCTTCTACTCTCGGCCAGTGCGGTGGAAATCGCCATGGCGCTGCTGCTCAAGGCTTCCGACGGCTGGGCCCGGATCTGGCCGGGCCTGCTGGGGCTGCTCGCCGGCGGCGCCAGCATCTACCTGCTGACGCACGCCCTCAAGACCTTGCCGATGGGCACCGCCTATGCGATCTGGACCGGCATCGGCTCGGTCGGGGTGGCCCTCGTGGGCATCGTCGTGCTGGGTGAGAGCGCTGCCCCTGCGCGCCTGTTCTTCATCGGGCTCGTGGTGGCCGGCATGGTGGGCTTGCGGCTCATCGACCAGGCATGACGCAGCTGCCGCCCCAAAGAAGGACCTTGCGCATGAGCCACCTCCTGTACATCGAAGCCTCGCCGATGCAGTCGGCCTCTATATCCCGCGCCGTGGCCCGTGCCTGGCTTGACGCCTGGTGCGGCGCACACCCCGGCGCCACCATCGACGTGCTCAACGTCTGGGACCTGCCCCTGCCCGCGTTCGACGCGGACATGATCGCCGCGAAGTTCGCGGTGCTGCGCGCGCAGCAGGCCAGCGCAGAGCAACTGCGGCTGTGGGGCGAAGCCGTCGCCATTTCCCGGCGCTTCAACGCGGCGGACGAATACCTGTTCAGCCTGCCGATGTGGAATTTCGGCGTGCCCTACCGCCTCAAGCATTTCATCGACGTCGTGACCCTGCCCGGCCAGAACTGGCGCTGGTCGCGCGAACGCGGCTACGAGAGCCTGCTGTGCGGCAAGCAGGCGACGCTGGTCTATTCGAGCGCGGGCGACTACCGGGTGGCCCCGCACGATGACGGATCCGACTTTCAGAAGCCGTTCATGCGGCGCTGGCTGCGCTTCCTGGGCATCGCGGTGGCGGGCGAGATCAGCGCATCGCCGACGCTGGCGCCTGCGGCCGACGTGGAGGCCATGGCGCAAAGGGCCCTGGCATCCGCCCATGCCGCAGGTGCCGCCCGGGGCAGGGACACGGCAGGCACCGCGCTGCGCGAAGGCTAAGGCGGCAGGCAATGGACGCTAGGGCGGGCCGCCCCGGCGCGCCAGACGATGCCCGAGCCAGTCCACGGCCTGTTGCAAGGCGCCGAGATGGGGCGCCTGCACCAGCGAGACCTCCATCGCCAAGCGCAGACCGGGCACGGTGATGCGGCGCAGCTGCGGGCGCCGCATTGCCGCCGCGCGCTGGCGCGGCACCAGCGCGATGCCCAGCCCGCGCTCTGCGAGAGAGGCCTGCAGTCCGATGTCGTGCACTTCGGCCGCGATGCGCAACTGCGCGCCGGCGCGCTCTACCGCCGCCTGGAGGGCCGAACGCGAGCCGCACAGGCCGTCTGGCGTGAGCACCCAGCCGATGGCATTGAGTTCCAGCAGCGTGGGGTGCCGGCCCAGCGCCCCCTTGCGCGCGGCCAGGAAGACGATCTCCTCGGTCGCCAGGACGCTGCCGGGCGAGGGGCTGACAACCCCCGCGCTGCCCGCCATGAAAACCAGGGCCGCATCGAGCTCGCCCCTGTCGACGCGTGGCAGCAGCTCGCTGGTCCAGCCGCTGGCCAGTTGCAGGCCCAGGCCGGGGTAGCGGGCCCCGAGCGCCTCCAGGCCGTCGGCCAGCTGCGCATCGGCCAGCGCGTGGACCACGCCCAGGCGCAGCGTGCCTTGTGGCTGGGCGTTGCCGGAGGCTGCGCGCTTGAGTTCGTCCACCGCAGCCAGCACCTTGCGGGCCTCGCGCAGCACCGCCTGGCCGGCCGAGGTCAGCCGTGCCGGCTTGGCCCGGCGGTCGAGCAGGGCCACGTCGAGAAGGCTCTCGAGCCGCTGCAACTGGCGCGTGACGGCCGGCTGCGTGAGGGGCAGGCGCTCGGCCACAGCCTGCACTGAACCCGTTTCGGCCCATAGGACAAAGGCTTTGAGCTCACTGATCATCATCCAAATTTTGCATGAAAATTCTGAAAATAATGAATTTGCAGGCGCTCGCGCACAGCGGCACAGTGGGCCGTGTGTCCACTTCAATACCTGGCAATGAAAGCATTTGAAATCCATGAACATGGCTTCGGCGGCCTCAAGGCTGTACAACGTCCAGCGCCCCTGCCGGGCCCGCGCGAGGTCCTCGTGCGCATGCGGGCGATGGCCCTCAACTATCGCGACCTGGAGATCCTGCTCGGCCGCTACCACACGCCCTTTGCGCACCCGCTGGTGCCGCTGTCCGATGGCGTGGGCGAGGTGGTGGCAGTCGGTGCAGGGGTGACGCGCACCAGGCCCGGCGACCGGGTAGTCCTGTCCTTCTGGGAGCGCTGGACCGACGGCGCCTTCCACCCTGCCGAGGCGGGCGCGCCCCTGGGCGGGCCCCGGGATGGCGTGCTGGCCGAGCAGTTCGTCGCCTCGGAGGACCGCGTCGTGGTGGTGCCTGAGGCGCTCTCCGATGCGCAGGCCGCCAGCCTGCCGTGCGCGGGCACCACCGCATGGCACGCGCTGGTGTCCGCCGGCCGCCTGCAGCCGGGCGACAGCGTGCTGGTGCAGGGCACGGGCGGAGTGTCCCTGTTTGCGCTGCAGATCGCGCGCATGTCCGGCGCGCGCGTGATCGTGTCGTCCAGCAGCGACGAGAAGCTCGAACGCGCGCAGGCGCTCGGCGCCTGCGGCACCGTCAACTACCGGCGCAACCCGCACTGGGGCGACGAGGTGCTGCGCCTCACCGGGGGACACGGTGTCGACCATGTGCTGGAGGTCGGCGGGCCGGGTGGTTTCGCGCAGTCGCTCAAGGCCATCCGGCCCGGCGGGCAGATCAACGTGATCGGCTACCTCGGGGGCACCGAGGGCTCGGTCAATCCGCTGGACATCTTCCGTCGGCAGGCCACGGTGCGCGGAATTCCGGTCGGCTCGCGGCGCATGCTGGAGGCCTTGGTGGCGGCCTATGCCGCAGGCGCGGTCCGCCCCGTGATCGACCGGGTCTTTGCCTGGACGGAGGCCGCACAGGCGCTGCGCCACCTCCAGTCGGGCGGGCATTTCGGCAAGGTGGTGCTGAGCGTGCAGTGAAACCGGCATGCTGCCCGCCGCTGGGCTGCGGGCGGCGGCGCGGCCTTCAGTTCGGCTGGATGCCGGCCTGCTTGACCACGGCCACCCACTTGGTCGTCTCCGACTTAATGAAGCTGCCCAGTTCCTCGGGCGTGCTGCCCACGGTGAAGGCGCCGATCGCGTCGTAGCGCTTCTTGAAATCCGTGCTCTGCATGATGCCCTTGAGCTCGCCGGCGATCCTGTCCACGATGGGCTTGGGCGTGCCGCTCTTGGCCACCACGGCATACCAGGAGGTGACCTCGAAGCCGGGGTAGCCGACCTCGGCAAAGGTTGGCACATTGGGCAGCCAGGGCGCGCGCGTCTTGTAGGCCACGGCCAGGGGCTTGAGCTTGCCGGCCTGCACGTTCGGGATCGCGGTGATCACCTCGTTGAAGATGAACTGTGTCTGGCCCGAGAGCAGGTCGGTCATGGCCGGGGCGGCGCCCTGGTAGGGGATGGCGGTGAAGTCGGCCCCCGACTGGGTCTTGAGCAGCTCGCCCGCCAGGTGCGAATAGGCGCCCAGGCTCACGCCGAAGTTGACCTTGCCCGGGTTTTTCTTCGAGTACTCGATCAGCTCCTTGGGCGTGGTGGCGGGTACGCTCGGGTTGACCAGCAGCACCTGGGGCGTGAGCACCAGCAGCGAGACCGGCGTGAAGTCCTTGTCCAGGTCGTAGGGCAGCGACTTGAACAGGGCGGGCTGCACCGTCAGGTTCGACGCCGGGGCCAGCAGCAGCGTGTAGCCGTCGGCCGGCTGGCGCGCCACCCAGTCGAAGCCGATGTTGCCTGCGGCGCCGCTGCGGTTCTCCACCACCACGGGCTGCTTGAGGCGCTTGCCCAGCTCCTCGGCGGTCTCGCGCGCCACCTTGTCGGCAATGCCCCCGGCCGGGTAGGGCACGACCAGGTGGATGGTCCGGGTCGGGTAGTCCTGGGCGACAGCGGCCAGGGACACCCATGCGGCGGCAACTGCGGCGAGGCGGGCGAAGGGAAAGGGCATGGGGGATCTACCTCGGTCAAGGAATGGGGGAAAGAGGACTGGAAGCGCGCCGACCTCACCACTTGGGGTGGTGGGGTACGAAGACGGGCCGAAACAGGAACAGCCGCGCGATCTGCAGGTAGCCGCGGTAGTAGAAATGCTGGTTGGTCGCCAGCATCTCCTCGCGGTTGTCCACGAAGCGCCGGCGGATCTGGTACCAGGGCAGCGTGGGCTGGCGGTGGTGCACCAGGTGCAGGTTGTTGTAGAGGTAGAGCACGCCCATCACGGTGTTCGATTCGACGATGGCCACGCGCTCCATGGGCTGCTCGCCCCAGCGGTGCTCGGTGAAGGTGCGCAGCATGCCCAGCGACATGCCGGGCCAGGCAAAGCACACGAGGTACTTCCACAGCGGCATGTCGCAGACACCGATGACCCACCCCAGGATCAACGCCAGGCTCACGGCATGGGCGGCCCAGTGCCGCAGGTTGGAATGGTCGCCCGAGCGCACGCGCAGCGTCTCCTTGCGCGCCAGCTTCCACAGCCTGAGGAAGGGTCCGAAGACCATGCGGAACCACAGCTGCTGGTTGAGCATCACCAGCCGGTAGCGCCAGCTGCCGGGCCCGGGCCAGGCGCCCTGCAGGTGGTAGTAGCTCTCCGTGTCGCGCTGCGGGTGCGTCAGGTAGAAGTTGACGTGGTGCGTGCTGTGGCTCTTGTTGTAGAGGGGGTAGGGCATCCACAGCCCGAGCGGTGGCCAGACGAAGGCGGTGCGCAGCCAGGCTGGCCAGGCACGCATGGCGTGGATGCTCTCGTGCTGCAGCGAGAAGTGCCACTGCGTGACGTAGCC
Organism: Acidovorax sp. GW821-FHT09B03; assembly: GCF_059418305.1. NCBI lineage: Bacteria > Pseudomonadati > Pseudomonadota > Betaproteobacteria > Burkholderiales > Comamonadaceae > Acidovorax > Acidovorax sp. GW821-FHT09B03. Next base: position 193,144 of record NZ_JBWKPP010000012.1, on the reverse strand, counting down.
GCCCGCCAGGAACAGCAGCAGCACCGGAATGGAGGCATGCCACCAGGTCAGGGCCAGCCAGGCGGCGTAGAGCACCAGGCCGAGCACAACGGTCGGCAGCTCGTAGCGGTGCCAGAAGGCCTTCACCTCACAGCTCCTCGAATGCCGGCACGGGCTGGCGGGCGATGCCAGCCAGGGGTGCGTAGTCGGCCGCGGATGGAAACGCGAAGTCCGCCAGCAGCAGCCGGCCGCGCAGCGCCTGCAGCGCTGGCGCCTGGATGGCGGCACGCAGGGCTGTGCGCAGCGCCTCCAGCGTTGGCCCATCCAGCGGTACGGTGGCCACCAGTGGCGGGATGGGGCGCGGCGCCGTGGTGGCGATGGTGCGCACCTGGGCCGCGAACGCGGAGTCGCCCTGGCGCAGCAGGTCGTGGTAGTAGCTGTCGAGCGGGCCCACGTCGATGTCGCCGCGCACCAGCGCCTCGATGACCCCGCGTGCATGGATGAGCTGGCCCACCGCGCGCGCATACAGCCGGCGCTCGCCCTGCCGTTCCCGGTAGGGCGCCAGGTGGGTGCGGAACGCCACGCCGCCCGACATCGAATCGGCCAAGGTGTAGCCCAGGGTGTGGCCGAAGGTGTCCTCCAGCGATGCGAACGGGGCATCCGCACGCACCACGATGTCGGTGAAGTACACCGCCTTGCCGGCATACCGCGCAGGCGCGGGGATGGGCGCGGCGATCAGTTGCGCTGGCTGGGGGCGCAGCGCGAAGGGCAGCCCGCACATCATGGCCAGGCCCAGGTCATCGCGCGCCCAGAACGGGTTCAGCGCGGCGGGCGGGTCGTAGTCGATCACCGGCCAGTCGAGCCCTGCATGCTGCAGCACCCAGGCCAGCAGTTCTTTCCAGTCGGCGCGCGCCTGGGGCGTGGCCGAGTACATGCGGGCGTTGGCGACGGGGGCGGCCATGGCGTGCGCGCTCAGCGAAAGCGCAGCTTCTGGCCGATGCCGAGCTGCTCGGCCTTGACCAGCATGGCGTGGCCCAGCGCGATGTCCGACAGCGACAGGCCGCGGTGCCAGAACAGCGTGGTCTCGCCATCGCTTTCGCGCCCGGGGCGCAGGCCCGCGACGATCTGGCCCAGCTCGGCATGCAGGTTCTGCTCGGACAGGCGCCCGCTGTCGACATGCGCACGCAAAGCGCCGAAGGGGCCGGCCTTGGCCTGCCCCCAGTCGTCCATGACGAACTTGTCGACGATGTCGGTGAGCGAAAGCTCGACGGCGCTCATGGTGCCGTAGGGGATGACGCAGGCGCCCTTCTGGATCCATTCGGTCTTGAGCAGGGGCTCGGGCTTTTCCAGGCGCGAGGCCTCGACCACGATGTCGGCGCCGCGCACGGTCGACTCCCAGTCGCTGGTCACCGTGATCTTCTTGCCCAGGTCCTGCGCAAGGCGCTGGGCAAAGGCGTCGCGGCTCTCGGGCCGGCGCGAGTGCACGCGGATCTCGTCGAAGTCGAAGATCGAATCGAGCAGGCGTACGTTCCAGTACGAGGTGCCGCGCGCCCCGATGTGGCCGAGCACCTTGGAGTCCTTGCGCGCCAGGTGGCGTGCGCCGATCGCGGTGACCGCGCCGGTGCGCATGTCGGTGATGTCCGAGGCGTCGATGGTCGCCAGCGGCACGCCGGTCTTCGGATCGAACAGGTTCAGGATGGCGAGCTCGGAGGGCAGGCCGCGCTCGTAGTTGCGGTAGAAGTCACCCACCGTCTTGACGCCTGCCACCCCGTGTTCGCCCAGCGTGCGGATGTAGCCGCGCAGCACGTTGAAATGGCCGGGGTAGTCCTTCTCGGGCACCAGGTGCATGCGGGGCTCGATGGTGGCCTGGCCCAGGCCCTGGGCGTGCAGGCCTGCCTCCACGGCGGCGATGATTTCGGCGTCGGTCAGCGCAAGCTGCTGGACGTCCGGATGGTTGAGGTAGGTGAGGTGGATGTCCTGCATGAATAAGTAAGGCCTGTCCGAAAAATTCTATCGGCCGGCCTTACTCGGATAGCGCATGTGTTCATGCGGAAAAATTCCATCCCTGCAGCCGGGCAGCTCCCTGCCCAGGCCTGTCGGGGTCAGAAGCTGTAGCGTGCCGAGGCGTACAGGTTGCGCTCCTGCCCCGGCGTGAGGTAGCTGCTCAGGTGCAGGTGGCTCGACACGAAGTAGGCCTTGTCGAACACGTTGCGCAAGGCCAGCTGCAGCTCCAGCTGGCGGCCGCCATCGAGCTGCGTGCGCCAGGTGTGCGACAGGTCCACGCGCGCATAGCCCGGCAGCACGGTGGTGTTCTGGATGTCCGCATGGCGCGCGCCCTGGGCGTACAGGCCCGCGCCGGTGGCGTGCTCGGCATTCCAGCGGTACTGGCCCCAGAGGCTCAGGGCGTGGCGCGCCACGTTGGGGATGGCCTTGCCCGGGTACTCGGTGTTGTCCACGAACTTCGCCTGCGTGTAGGCGTAGGCCAGTTGCACCCGCAGGTCGCGCGTGAGGTCGCCGCCCAGGCTGGCTTCCAGGCCCTGCGAGCGACCGCTGCCGGCCAGTGTCTTGTCGAACATGCTGGGCGTGGACAGGTCGCCCGATAGCAGGTTTGTCTGCTCCAGCCGGTACAGAGCCACGTCGGACTGCAGGCGAGCGCCGTTCCACAGCGACTTCCAGCCCACCTCGACCTGCCGGCTCTTGCGCGAGGGCAGCGATTGGCCCGATGCGGATGAGGCCTGGTTGGGTGCGGTGCCCGTGCTGTAGCTGGCGTAGACCGAGTCCGCACCCGACAGCTTGCGCAGCAGGGCCAGCTTGGGCGAGGTTTTGCTCTCCTTCACGCCCCGTGTGCCAGCCGCGCCGTACAGGAAATCCTGGCGCGTGCTGCGCAGCCCTGCCACGATGCTCCAGTCATCCCACTCGATGCGGTCCTGCAGCGACAGGGCGGTGCTCGAAAGGTCCTGCGTGGTCGTGGCGAAGCTGAAGCTGCCAGGCCGCGTGGTCAGCCCGTAGACCGGGTTGAAGACGTTGATGTTGGGGTTGGTGGCGCTGGCCACGCCGGCCGAGGGCTGGTCCAGCGTCTCGGTGTAGCGGTCCAGGCCCACGAACAGGTGGTGGCGCGTGGCGCCCCAGGACTGCTCGCTCGTCAGGCTGGTGGCCAGTGCGTTGATGCGGCGCTCGGTGCCTGGCTCGTAGGCCAGCCGGCGCACAAACGTGCCTGGCGGCGCGCCCGCCACGGCGGCGCCCACGGACTGGCGCACCGAGGTGCTGCTGCCGCGCAGGTGGGTGGCGTCCAGCGCCAGCCGCGTGTCCGGCGCAATCTCTACATCGCCGTGCAGGTCGACGAGGGTGTTGCGCGTGGTCGAGTCCGCCCAGGGCTCGCCGAGCTGCCGGTCCTGCGGCACGGCCGCGGGGCGGCCGCCCACTCCGGGCAGGCCGTAGTCGGGCCGGTAGGCCTGGTCCGTGGCCTCCACGCCCAGGCGCAGGTGGTAGCGCTCGCCATCGCTTTTGGCGACGCCGAGCTTGACGCCGTCGAGCCGGTCCGGCACATGGCGCCATTCGCTCGCGGTGGAGCGCGTCACGGTAAGTCGCGCCGCGAGTTCCTGCTCGGCCGAGAGCACGCGGTTGAGGTCCACCGTGGCGTCGAGCGCGCCGTGCGCACCGCCGCCGAGGTTGGCCGAGCCGAAATTGGCCAGCTCGGGCTGGCGGGTCACGATGTTCACGCTGCCCCCGGGCTCGCTGCGCAGCCCGATGGCCGCGCCCGGCCCGCGCAGCACGTCCACGCTCTCGGTGAAAGCCGGCACGAAGGCATAGTTGGACAGGCGCACACCATCGCGCAGCACGCGGCTCGAGCCGGTGCCGCTGTCGGCCACGGCGCCGCGCAGCACGAAGAACTGGCTGTGACTGCCGTTGAAGCCCGAGTCGGCCTGCGCGCCGGGCACGTTGCGCAGCGCCTCCTGCAGCGTGGTGACCGACTGGGCGCGCATCAGCTCGGCCGACACGCTGGTGACGGAGGCCGGCACGTCGAGCGCGGAGGCCGCGGCGCCCGTGGCCAGGCTGCCGGCGCGCTGCTGCGCCTCGCGCGCGGGGGACGCGGTGACGGTGACGGAGGGCAGCGCTGCAGCCGCCTCCTGGGCCATGGCCTGCGATGCGGCCAGCAGGCCGGCCAGCACGTGGACTGCCTGGACGGTGGTGCGAAGGGAGGGGGACATGGTGGGCCGTCTTCAGTGCTTGTGCTCGCCATGCGCGGCGGGCGCGGCCGTGGCGTTTAGCGGGCGCACGGGCGCCTGGATGGCCACCGACTCGCGCTTGCCGTCCTTGCCCTCGAAGACCAGGGTGATCGGCACGGTGTCGCCGGCCTTCACCTGCTGTTTCAGGTCCATCAGCATCACGTGGTAGCCGCCGGGCTTCAGTTCCACGGGCTTGCCGGCCGGCAGGTCCACGCCGGGCACTTGGCGCATGCGCATCACGTTGTCCTGCATGGCCATCTCGTGGACCTCCACCGCCTGGGTCAGCGGTGAGCTGGCCGCGACCAGGCGCGTGTCGCGCGCGGCGCTGAGCTGCATGAAGGCGCCGGTGGCCTGCTGCTGGGGCACGGTGGCGCGCACCCAGGCGTCCTTGACGGTGACCTGGGCCTGGGCGGTGCCGGCGAGTGAGGCCAGAGCGATGGCGAGAGAGGCAAGGCGTGGAATGGAATGCATGGAAATTTCCTGGATGGGGTGGATGTCGGTTCAGGCGGACTGCTGCAGCAACTGGCGCAGGTCGTCGGCGCAGGCCTTGGCGCTTTGCTCGTGGCGCAGCACGAGCCGGGGCTTGCCCAGGGGATCGAAGACGTAGCTGAAGGCCGAGTGGTCCATGGTGTAGGAGGATCCCGTGGGCACCTTCTTGTAATAGACCTTGAACTCCTTGGCTGCTGCCGCCGTCTGCTCCAGGTCGCCGTACAGGCCGATGAAGCTCGGATCGAACACCTGGGTGTAGGCGCCCAGCACGGTCGGGTTGTCGCGCTCGGGGTCGATGGTGATGAAGAGCACCTGCAGGCGTTGGCCGTCGTCGCCGAGCAGGCGGCGAATCTCTGCCGCGCGGGTGAGGGCGGTCGGGCACACGTCGGGGCACTGCGTGAAGCCGAAGAACAGCATCACGGCCTTGCCGCGGTAGTCGGCCAGCGTGTGCACCTGGCCCTGGGCATCCTTGAGCTGGAAATCGCGCGCGTACTCGGCGCCCGTGATGTCCATGCCCTGGTAGGCCAGGGGCGCCTTCTTGCAGGCAGCGAGCGTGGCCGCCAGCAGCGGGGCGAGCGCCAGGGCCAGCAGGCCGCGGCGGTGGTGGGAGGGGCCAGGCGCAGCGGTAGCGGCCAGGAGGGATGGTGTCGATGGGGTGTTCATTGAGGGAACGTGTCAGGGAGCGACGGTGGACCGCCGGGAGGCGCACCGGCGCCATCAGGGCGCGGTGGCTGCATGTACAGGCGCGCGCATGCCCGGCAATGGGCACGCGGCAACGCAGGTCAGGCGAGGGAGGTCGGTGGCCCGCGTGCGGGCAGGGGGGCACCGGCGATGGCCGCGATGGCGGCGGCCACGGTGGGCGTGAGCGCGTGGGCCAGGGGCTCATGGCGCTGTGCGTGCTGCTGAACGGGAGGTGGTGGCGCGCCGGCGCCCAGGCACATCGCGCAATCGAGGGTGTGCCGACCCAGTTCGGTGGCGCCGCCGTCTTCGCCGACCACCACCAGCTTGATGCTGCTGCCCGTGGTGCAGACCACCTGCAGGGCCTGGGGGTGGACGATGGGCGAGGCGATCGCCGCGCCCACGGTCAGCACGAACCACGCCAGGATCAGGCGGGCCAGCAGTGACGAGGTGCGCAGCGCGTGCATGCGCGGATTATCGCCCCGGGGCCCCGCGCACGGGCGGGGGTGGGGCAATTTGTCCCAGGCCCAGGGGAGAGGGGTTCAGCGCGCTGCCTGCCGGCCGCGCCCCACGGCCAGCACCATCAGCACGGCGGCCAGCACCAGGGCGCCGCTCAGCAGGTGCAGGCTGAGCGTGAAGCCGCCGGTCGCCGTCTTGATGGCACCGACCATCACCGGCGCCACCACACCGGCCGTACCGCCGATGGTGGTGATGAGCGCGATGCCCATGGCCGCGGCATTGCGGCTCAGCAGGCTGCCGGGCACGGCCCAGAGAATGGCGAAGGCGCTGGAGATGCCGATGGAAGCCAGCGACAGGCAGGCCACGGCCGCCACCGGGCTGTGCATGAACAGGGTGGTGAGCGACAGGCCGACGGCGCCGACGCAGGCCGTGGCGGCGAAGTGCCAGCGCCGCTCCTGCCGGCGGTCGGAATGCCCGGCGATGGCAAGCGTGGCGGCGATGCCGGTGACTGCCGGCACCACCGAGTACAGGCCGATCTGCATCACCGACAGGCCCATGGACTGGAGCATGGTGGGCTGCCAGAACGACATGGCGTAGATGCCCAGGATCACCAGGAAGGAGATGAAACCGAGCAGCCACACCTGGCCGTTGCGCAGCGCGCTGCCGAAGCTGCTGCGCGCATCCGCGCCGCTGGCGGCCTGGTCGCGCGCCAGGTCGTCCTGCACCTGGCGTTTCTGTGCGGGTGTGAGCCAGCGCGCGGCCTGCGGCCCGTCGTCGAGCAGTCGGTAGGCCAGCACGGCCAGCAGCACGCAGGGCAGGCCCTCCACCAGGAACAACCACTGCCAGCCATGCAGCGACCAGACGCCGTCCAGCCAGGTCATGGTCACGCCTGCCAGCGGCCCGGCGACGATGGGCGCCGCGCCATAGGCCATGAAGAACAGCGCCGTGACCTTGGCCCGGCGCTGCGACGGAAACCACAGCGTGAGGTAGAACAGCACGCCCGGCGCAAAGCCCGCCTCGAACACCCCCACCAGGAAGCGCAGCACATAGAACTGCGCCGGCGTGGTCACCCACAGCGTAGCGGCCGAGGCCAGGCCCCACAGCCCCATGATGCGCAGCAGCGTGAGCCGAAAGCCCACGCGTGCCAGCAGCATGTTGCTCGGGATCTCGAACAGCGCATAGCCGATGAAGAAGATGCCCGCGCCCAGGCCGAAAACCGCGTCACTGAAACCCAGATCCGTCTTCATCTGCAGCTGGGCGTAGCCGATGTTGGTGCGGTCCAGGTAGTTGAAGACGTAGCAGGCGAAGAGGATGGGGATCAGCCGCCAGGCGATCTGGCGGTAGGTGGCGTCGTCGGCTGTGGCGGGCGCTTGCGAGGCGCCCGCATCGGCGGGAAAGATGGCAGCGGGGGAGTTCATGGCGTTTGTCTCGGTTATTTGTCTTGTAGGGGAGAAATCAGCGGGCCGGCATCAGTTGGGCCGCTGCAGTGCGCCCGAAGTGGTGGCACCCCACAGGTGGCTGGTGGGCGCCCCCGGAAACAGCCAGTGCGGCGAGCATTCGCTGGACGGCACCACATTGCTGAAGCCATGCGTGGCCGAGGTGCCGGCGATGGTCTTCTCCAGCACCATCGACAGGTACTGGTCGACGCTGCCCTCCTGCGTGTTGCCGTTCAGGATGACTTCGGAGCCGGTGGCCTTGGCGTAGCGGCGGATGCCGTTGTGGCGCGAGGCCTCGGGCGCCCAGCTGTCGGCGCTCACGCCGTTCTCGCTGCTCACAAGGATGCCATCCGGGGTGCGGTACACCAGCGAGTGGTTGCCCTCGGTATGGCCCGGCGTGTGCACCAGCGCGATGCCGCGCCCCAGCTGCACGCTGCCGTCGAAGGGCACGATGCGTTCGGGCGCCACGCCCTGCAACCCCTCAGGGCAGTACCAGTCGGCCTGTGTGGGCAAGAGGCCTGCCACGCTGGCCAGCTCCTGGCGGTGCACCAGCAGCCGGGCATTGGGCAGCAGGCCGCGCTCGCTGCCTGTGCCCAGCCAGCGGCGCAGGTTCTGGGTGTGCAGGTGGTCGTAGGTGATGAAGTCGATCTGCTCCGGCGCCACGCCCACCGAGGCCAGCGCCTGCAGCACCGTGCCGTGCACCGGCGCGATCACGCCGTGCAGGAACTTCGGGGTCTGCTCGCTCAGGCGCTTGAAATAGGGCGTCTCGCTGCCGGTCTCGAAATCGGCGGGGGTGAACAGCAGGTTTCTGAGCTGGCCCTCGAAATCCTCGAACTGCACCAGCACCGTGCGCGCCAGCAGGTGCACCATGTGCGGCTTGAGCAACTGCTGCGAGTACACGCCGTTGAAGGCGTACCAGGCCGGGTAGGGGATGCGCAGCAGGTCGAAGCTGCGCGCGTAGCGCACGGCCGGTTCGGCCAGGAGGCGCTCGCGGAACTGTTCGCCCGCGCGGCGCAGCGCGCGCAGCCGGTCTTGCGGCGTGGGGGCGCTGCGTGCGCCATCGAAGTCGGGGACCGGCTGCAGCAGGCGGGCCGGCGTGAGGGGTTCGGTCATCATGTTCATGGGGGTCTCCTCAGTACAAAGAGCGGCCGCCGGAGATGTCGAAGACGGCGCCGGTGCTGAACGAACAGTCGGCAGATGCCAGCCAGGCAGCCATGGCCGCCACCTCGGCCGGTGTGACGAAGCGGGCCATGGGCACGCGCGACAGCAGGGCCTGGTGCAGTTGCGCACGGTGTTCCTCGGGAACACCGTCGAACACCCCGGTTTCCGCGGCAGAGGGCGTGATGCAGTTCACCAGTACACCTGCGCCGGCCAGCTCCTTGCCCAGCGACTTGGTCAAGGCGATCAGGCCGGCCTTGGAGGCGGAGTACGCGGCATTCAGGCCATTGCCCTCCTTGCCCGCGACCGAGGCGATGTTGACCACGCGCCGCCCGAGCGCGGGGGCGCGTTGCCTGGCCAGGTCGGCCAGCATCTGCGGCACCTGCGCGCGGCAGCACAGGAAGGCGCCCGTGAGGTTGATGTCCAGCACCGTGCGCCACTGGGTGGCGCTGTGTTCCCAGGTGGGCACCAGCGGGCCCAGCACGCCCGCGTTGTTCACCAGCACGGTGGCCGGACCCAGCGCGGCGGCGCTGGCCTGCGTGGCGGCGTTCACGGCGGCCTCGTCGCGCACGTCGGTGACGGCGGTGAACACGCGCCCGGGTGCGTCCAGCGCCTCTGTGGCTGCCTCCAGGGCGAGGGCGCCGATGTCCCACAGCGAGACGGTCGCGCCTTCGTCCAGAAAGCGGCGCGCAATCGCCAGGCCTATGCCCTGCGCCCCGCCGGTCACCACCGCGTGGTGGCCCTGCAGGCGCCCGCTCATGCCGTGGCCTGCTCGGGCACCGGGGCCTTGCCGGAGCTGGCGGCCTGGCCGCCCAGCAGCGAGCCGATGATGCCGGGCAGCGCGGCCGGTGGCACACCCACCAGCAACTGGCGCAGCATGGTCAGCGTGTCGAAGTACACGCGCTCGCAGACCAGGTGCTCGGCCTCGTCGAAGATGAACAGCGCGATCATGCGGCAGCGGAAGCTGTTGCCCGTGGGCGGCAGCGCGCCGAGCGGCCCCTTGTGCGTGCCCAGCAGCCAGAACTCCACGATGACCGAGTCGCCGGCATGGCGCAGCTGGATGATCTCGTGCCGCTGGTCCGGAAAGGCCTGGCGCGTGGCCGTGTAGTAGCGGCGCACGTCCTCGTTGCCGTCGTGCACCTCGCCGGTGGGGATCAGCTCGTAGTGCGGGTGCGGAAAGGTGCTCAGCACGGCGTCGAAATCCTGGCGCGTCTCGTCGGCGAAGTGGTCGAGCACGGTCTTTTCGCGGCGCGCATTGCGCTCGGCGGTGGCGGTGGGGGCGTTCGTCATGGGGATCCTTGGTGTCGGTTGCGGTACAGGGATGCAGCAGTGGGCTGCAGCAGGCCCACTATCCGCAGAGCGCCGCGGCGAGACTGTCCGGTGTTGGCAATTGCGGCTTGGTACAAACCCGCAGGTGTCCGCCAGGCGTCGCCCGGGGCGACCCGTGCGCACGCACAATGGCGGCGCCAGCTACCCCCCTCTCAGCGAGCGCACGCCATGCCATCCCTGCCTGAACCGGCAAGCACTGCCGAATTGCCGGCCCACCTCGGCCACCGGGCGGACGAGCGCCTGCGTTTGCCGCAGGAGGTGCAGGACGCATTGCTGCAGGTGGCGCACCGGCGCCAGCTGCAGCGCGGCGATTCACTGTTTCTCAAGGGCTCGGCGCCCGATGCGCTGTTCGGCATGGTGCAGGGCGCCCTGCGTGTGAGCGTGGCCGCGCCCGATGGGCGCGAGGCCGTGATCGCGGTGCTGGAGCCGGGCCACTGGTTCGGCGAGGTCTCGCTGTTCGTCGGCCAGCAGCGCGTGTATGACACTTGCGCGGTGGAGCCGTCCGAGGTCGCCGTGGTCCAGGCGGCGGATTTCCACCACCTGGTCGCCACGCAGCCGGCGCTGCACATGGCCTTCACCCGGCTGGTGTGCCTGCGGCTGCGCCAGGCCCTGGCCTGGATCGACGACGCCATCCTGCAGCCGCTGTCTGTGCGGCTGGCGCACCGGCTCATGACACTCGATTCCCGATCGGCCGGCGATGGCGCCACCACCGTGCTGGCCGTTTCGCAAGAGGACCTGGCCTTCATGCTCGGCGTTTCGCGCCAGAGCATCAACCGCCAGCTCAAGCAGTGGGAGGAAGACGGGGTGCTGCGCGTGGGTTACCGGGTGGTCGAGCTGCTCGACCGCGACCAGTTGGCGCGGTGTGCGCAGCCCGGGTGATCAATCCACCTCGGGTGCGCTGTTGTCCTTCCCGGCGTCAGACTCGGGCTCCAGCGCCTTGACCACCATGCGGCAGATCAGCTCCTCGGCCCTGGCGTAGTCGCGCTCGGTCAGCGCGGGCTTGCCCAGCAGCAGGGCGAACTGGGCCTCCTGCTCGGCATAGGCCTGGGTGACGGACCAGATGATGAACATCAGGTGCGTGAAATTGACGCGCGCGATGCGCCCCTCGCGCGCCCAGCGCTCGAAGGTGCGCACCTCGGCCTTGAGCAGCGGCCCCACCCGCGCGGCGATGGCCTTGCCATAGCGTGGTGCACCGGCAATCACCTCTTTGGTGAATACCTTTGCACCATTGGGGCGCTCGCGCGAATAGCGCAGCTTGGCGCGGATGTAGCGGCGCAGCGCCTGCTGCGGGTTGTCGCTGTGCGACAGGTCCTCCATGCCTTCGAGCCACTGGGTCAGCACATCGTCCAGCACGCGCTGGTAGAGCGCTTCCTTGTTCGGGAAGTAGTACAACAGGTTGTGCCGGCTGATGCCGATGGCCGCCGCGATGTTCTCCAGGGAGGCCCCCTCGAAGCCGAACTGCGCGAAATGGTTCTCGGCTTCGGTCAGGATGCCCTGCTCCTTGAGCAGGCGCGATGCAGTGGGCGCCTTGGCGGCGGCCTCCGCGGCAGGGGCGGAGGGGGCTTCCGGGCGCCGCCGGGCGGGGGCAGGAGAGGGCTGTCGGGCGTCGGTCATTGCACCATTGTGTGTCAATGTGGCTGGCAAAAGCCTGGCATGCGGCTTGCTGTAGGGATTTTACTAATTGGTAAATTTTTACCAGTTGGTAAATTGAACAACAGCAGGGCACTGGTGCAGACAAAGCACCGGGCACCTGCACCCCCTAGCGAGGCCCACGATGAAACCTCCGGAATTTGCGGCTGCCTGCCCCCGTGCAGGCAGCGCGTGCACTGTTTGCGCAGCACCCTGCCGCCGTCCGTGCGGATCAGGCCACGCCGCTGCGCGGCAGGCATACAGCGCCCCTACCCCCACCCTGACCCTGCCGGAGGACCACTGATGGACACACCCGCAAGCCACGCCTGCGGCATTCATGCCGCACGCCTGAACCTGGCCGACTACGCCACCCGCTTCGGCGACGCCCACCCGCCGCTGACGCGCCCGCAGGCGCTGATCGAGGCCGAGCGCTGCTACTACTGCCACGACGCGCCCTGCGCCACGGCCTGCCCCACGGGCATCGACATCCCCTCCTTCATCCACCGCATCGCGCAGGACAACAACCGCGGCGCGGCCCGCGCCATCCTGGAGGCCAACCCCCTGGGCGGCATGTGCGCCCGCGTCTGCCCCACCGAGGTGCTGTGCGAGCAGGCCTGCGTGCGCAACACCAATGAAGACAAGCCCGTCGAGATCGGCTCGCTGCAGCGTTACGCGACCGACGCCTTCTTCGCCAAGCCCGGTGCGCCACTGTTCCAGCGCGCCGCACCCACGGGCAAGCGCGTTGCCGTGGTCGGTGCCGGCCCTGCGGGCCTGGCCTGCGCCCATGGCCTGGCCGTGCGCGGGCACGACGTGGTGCTGTTCGACGCCCGCCCCAAGCTCGGCGGCCTCAACGAATACGGCTTGGCCAGCTACAAGACCGCCGGCAACTTTGCCCAGAAGGAGGTCGAATGGCTGCTCTCGGTCGGCGGCATCGAGGTGCGCACGCACCAGTTGCTGGGCCGTGACATCACGCTCGATAGCCTGCTGGCCAGCCACGATGCGGTGTTCCTGGGCCTGGGCCTCTCGGGCGTCAACGCCCTGGGTATTGCCGAGCCCACGGCCACGGGCCTGCGCAACGCGGTCGATTTCATTGCCGAGCTGCGCCAGACGGCTGACCTGTCCACCCTGCCCGTGGGCCGCAGCGTGGTCGTGATCGGCGGTGGCATGACGGCAGTGGACGCCGCCGTGCAGGCGCGCAAGCTCGGCGCCGAGGAGGTGACCATCGCCTACCGCCGCGGGGCCGAGAGCATGTCCGCCTCGCAGGTCGAGCAGGAATGGGCGCAGACCAATGGCGTCACCATCCGCCACTTCGCCGCGCCCAAGGAGGTGCTCAGCGCCGACGGTGCCGTCACCGGCGTGCGCTTTGCCGCCACGGCGATGGAGGGCGGCCGGCTGGTGGAGACGGGCGAAGGCTTCGTGATCCCGGCCGACATGGTGCTCAAGGCCATCGGCCAGACCTATGTGCCCGAGCCGGTGGGCCAGGCCATCGCGCTCACGGGCGGCCGCATTGCCACGGACGAGGAGGGCCGCACCAGCCTGGCGCGCGTCTGGGCCGGCGGCGATTGCCGTGCCGGCGGGCGCGACCTGACCGTGGAGGCCGTGGAGCACGGCAAGGTGGCTGCCATCTCCATCCACGCCACGCTGCTGGGCGCCTGAGCCCGCGCGACGTCCTACCGCCACCTACCGGAGCACCACACCATGGCCGACATCCGCAGCAATTTCCTGGGCATCAGCAGCCCCAATCCCTTCTGGCTGGCCTCGGCGCCACCCACCGACAAGGAGATCAACGTCACCCGCGCCTTCGAGGCCGGCTGGGGCGGCGTGGTCTGGAAGACCCTGGGCGAGGACCCCTCGGTCGTCAACGTCAACGGCCCGCGCTATTCCACGCTGATGTCGCAGGACCGGCACGTGATCGGGCTGAACAACATCGAGCTCATCACCGACCGGCCGCTGCACACCAACCTCGAGGAGATCAAGCGTGTCAAGCGCAACTGGCCCGACCGCGCCATGATCGTCTCGCTCATGGTGCCCTGCGAAGAGCAGAGCTGGAAGAGCATCCTGCCCCTGGTCGAGGACACCGGGGCCGATGGCATCGAGCTCAACTTCGGCTGCCCGCACGGCATGAGCGAGCGCGGCATGGGCGCCGCCGTGGGCCAAGTGCCCGAGTACATCCAGATGGTCACGGCCTGGTGCAAGCACTACAGCCGCCTGCCGGTCATCGTCAAGCTCACGCCCAACATCACCGACGTGCGCCACCCGGCGCGCGCGGCCAAGGCCGGTGGGGCCGACGCGGTGTCGCTGATCAACACCATCAACTCCATCATGGGCGTGGACCTGGACCGCATGACCATGAGCCCCAGCACCGATGGCTGGGGATCGCATGGCGGCTACTGCGGCCCGGCCGTCAAGCCCATCGCCCTGAACATGGTGGCCGAGATCGCGCGCGATGCGCAGACCGCGGGCCTGCCGATCAGCGGCATCGGCGGCATCACCACCTGGCGCGACGCGGCCGAGTACATCGCGCTGGGCTGCGGCACGGTGCAGGTGTGCACGGCGGCCATGGTCTACGGCTTCAAGATCGTGCAGGACATGTGCGACGGCCTGTCGAACTTCATGGACGAGCATGGCTACGAAACCATCGCCGACTTCCAGGGCCAGGCCGTGCCTACCGTCAAGGACTGGAAGAACCTCAACCTCAACCACATCGACAAGGCCGTCATCAACCAGGACGCCTGCATCCAGTGCGGCCGCTGCCACGTGGTCTGCGAGGACACCTCGCACCAGGCCATCACCTTCACCAAGGAAGGCGGCGTGCGCAAGTTCGAGGTCAACGATGCCGAGTGCGTGGGCTGCAACCTGTGCGTCTCGATCTGCCCCGTGCCCGAGTGCATCACCCTGCGCAGCCTGGAACCGGGCGAGGTCGATGCGCGCACCGGCAAGGTGGTCACGGGCGAGTACGCGAACTGGACCACGCACCCGAACAACCCGCAGCGCGTGGCCGCGGGCGCGTGATGCGGGGGCATGCCATCCGGCGCGGTGAGTGCGCAATCGCAACGCAGTGCTGCACTGCATCTGGCGGAGCCGGCAGCGGGTCTATAGCATCGCCGGCTTCCCCCGGAGCGCGGTGAACGCGTTCCAGTCCGCCATCTGCCGTTACCGGAGCGCCGGACCAGACAGCGGCTTGTGTGCAACCCCAAGAAGTAAACATTTCACAGGAGTACAGGCATGAACCATAGTACCGGCAGCGCCGTCCATGGGGCGGGGCATCTGCCCGGCGCAGCGTCCAATCCGCTGGCCAACGAAGATCTGCTCCCGACCACGCCGGCGCAGCGCCACTGGGCGTGGAAGGACTATGCTGCCCTGTGGGTGGGCATGGTGGTCTGCGTGCCGACCTACACCATGGCAAGCTCCATGCTGGACCAGGGCTTCACATGGCAGATGGCGGTGTGGCTGGTGTTCCTGGCCAACTGCATCGTGCTGGTTCCCATGGTGCTCATCGGTCGTGTCGGACCGCGCTATGGCGTGCCATTCCCGGTGCTGGCGCGCGCCTCCTTCGGCGTCAAAGGCGCCAATCTGCCGGCGGTATTGCGCGGGCTGGTGGCCTGCGGCTGGTTCTCCATCAACTGCTACTTCGGCGCGCTGGCCCTGCACGGCTTTCTGAACATCCTGGGCATGGGGCTTGCCGGGCCCGCGGATGGGCAGACCATCAGCACCTCGCAGTTCATGTGCTTCCTGGCGTTCTGGGCGGTGCACATCTGGTTCATCTGGAAGGGGCCCGAGTCCATCCGCCTGCTGGAGGTGATCGCTGCGCCGCTGATGGTCGGGGCCTCGCTGCTGCTGGTCGTGGTGCTGATGATGAAGGTGCCCTCGGGCCAATTGTTCAACCTGCCCGCCAAGGTGGTGGAGGGCGGGCCCAAGACCTGGGCGGCGCTGACCGGCCTGGTGGGCTTCTGGGCCACCCTGGCGTTGAACATCCCCGACTTCACGCGTTTTGCGCGCTCGCAGAAGGACCAGGTCATTGGCCAGGCCATCGGCCTGCCCATTCCCATGGCCCTGTTTTCCATGGTGGGCGTCATCGGCTTCTCGGCCTCGGCCATTCTCTATGGCAAGGCGCAGCTGTTCCCTGACGGCCTGCTCACGCAGATGGGTAGTGTGGCTGCCGGCATCGGCCTCCTGGTGATCCTGCTGGCCAACCTCACCACCAATGTGGCGGCCAACCTGGTCTCGCCCTCTTACGATTTCAGCCAGATCGCACCTTCGAAGATCAGCTTTCGCATGGGCGGCCTGATCGCCGCGCTCATCGGCTTGGGCTTCATGCCCTGGAAACTCTTGGCCACCTCGGGCGGCTACCTGTTCACCTGGCTGGGCGGCTACGGCACGCTGCTGGGGGCCATCGCCGGCATCCTGCTGGTGGACTACTACCTGGTGCGCAAGACCGAACTGAAGGTGGATGACCTGTACCGCCGCGGCGGAGAGTACGAGTACAGCAATGGCTGGAACATCCAGGCACTGGTTGCATTTTTCCTGGGCGTGCTGCCCTGCCTGCCGGGTTACCTGGCGGTCTCGGGTGTGGTGGACAAGGGTTCCGTGCCCGGCCTGCTGCAGTCGCTGTTCGACTTTGGCTGGTTCTTCAGCCTGGCCGTGGCCGGCACCTACTACTACCTGACTGCGAAAAAGAAATGACGATACGCCCCGCAGCGGTCCCATCGGGCCTGCTGCGGGCCTGTGGCACAGGCCACCCCTGCAACCCCTGAAGGAGAACCCCATGAGCCAAGCCCTAGTGATCCGCGGTGGCACCGTGGTCAATGCAGACCGCGAGCAGCGCGCAGATGTGCTGTGTGTGGAGGGCCGCATCGTGGCCGTCGGGGAGGGTGCGGCCGTGCAGGCGCCCGCGGGTGCGCAGGTGCTGGACGCCAGTGGCCAGTACGTGCTGCCTGGCGGCATCGATCCGCACACCCACATGCAGCTGCCGTTCATGGGCACTGTCACCATGGACGACTTCTTCACCGGCACGGCCGCAGCGTTGGCGGGCGGCACCACGAGCATCATCGACTTCGTGATTCCCGACCCGCAGGAATCCATCATGGACGCCTACCGCAAGTGGCGCGGCTGGGCCGAAAAGTCGGCCGCCGACTACAGTTTCCACGTCGCCATCACCTGGTGGAGCGAACAAGTGCGCGCCGACATGGGCACGCTGGTGCAGGAAGAGGGCGTGAACAGCTTCAAGCACTTCATGGCCTACAAGAACGCCATCATGTGCGACGACGAAACCCTGGTGAACAGCTTCAAGCGCGCGCTGGAGCTCGGCGCCATGCCCACGGTGCACGCCGAGAACGGCGAGCTCGTGTACCTGCTGCAGCAGGAGGTGGCCAAGATGGGCATCACCGGGCCCGAGGGCCACCCGTTGTCGCGCCCGCCCATGGTCGAGGCCGAGGCGGCCAACCGCGCCATCGCCATCGCCGACGTGCTGGGCGTGCCCATCTACGTGGTGCATGTGAGCTGCATGGAATCGGCCGACGCCATCGCCCGCGCCCGTGCACGCGGCCAGCGCGTGTATGGCGAGGTGCTGGCGGGGCACCTGCTGGTGGACGACAGCGTGTACCGGGACCCCGACTTTGCCAAGGCCGCCGCCTATGTGATGAGCCCGCCGTTTCGCCCCAAGGGCCACCAGGAGGCGCTGTGGCGTGGCCTGCAGTCGGGCCAGTTGCACACCACGGCCACGGACCACTGCACCTTCTGCGCCGCGCAGAAGGCCATGGGCAAGGAGAGCTTTGCCAAGATCCCCAACGGCACGGGCGGTGTCGAGGAGCGCATGGCTGCGCTCTGGGATGGCGGCGTCAACACCGGGCGCCTCACGCCCAGCGAGTTCGTGGCCATCACTTCGGCCAATGCGGCCAAGCTGTTCAATATCTACCCGCGCAAGGGCTTCATCGGCGAGGGCGCCGATGCCGACCTGGTGTTGTGGGACCCCGAGGGCACCAAGACCTTCTCGGCCAAGACGCAGCACAGCAAGGGTGACTTCAACATCTTCGAGGGCCGCACCGTGCGCGGCATCCCGAGCCACACCGTGAGCCAGGGCCGCGTGGTCTACGCCAACGGTGACCTGCGCGCCGAGCAGGGCAAGGGCCGCTACCTCAAGCGCCCGGCCTTCGGCGCCAACTTCCAGGCCGTGCAAAAGCGCGCCCAGGACCTGGCACCCACCGCGGTCGCCCGCTGAGAGAACCAATCAGGAGAACACCATGGACACCAAAGTCAAGACCGACATCGACAGCCTGCGCATCAACGGCGAGCGCCTGTGGGATTCGCTCATGGAGCTGGCGCAGATCGGCGCCACGCCCAAGGGCGGCGTGTGCCGCCTGACGCTGACCGACCTGGACAAGCAGGGCCGCGACCTGGTCACGCGCTGGGCGCGCGAGGCCGGCATGAGCGTGACCATCGACCAGATCGGCAACGGCTTCATGCGCCGCCCCGGGCGCAACAACAGCCTGCCGCCCATCATGACCGGCAGCCACATCGACACCCAGCCCACCGGCGGCAAGTTCGATGGCAACTACGGCGTGCTGGCCGGCATCGAGGTAGTTCGCACCCTGAACGACCATGGCATCGAGACCGAGGCACCGATCGAGGTCGCTTTCTGGACCAACGAGGAGGGCTCGCGCTTCGTGCCGGTGATGATGGGCTCGGGCGTGTTCGCCAAAGCCTTCACGCTGGAGCATGCCTATGCCGCCACCGACACCGAGGGAAAGACCGTGAAAGGCGAGCTCGAACGCATCGGCTACATCGGCGAGCAGGTGCCGGGCGATCACCCCATCGGCGCCTACTTCGAGACCCACATCGAGCAGGGCCCGGTGCTGGAGGACCACGACAAGACCATCGGCGTGGTGACCGGCGTGCTCGGCATCCGCTGGTACGACTGCACCGTGACGGGCATGGAGGCACATGCCGGCCCCACGCCCATGGCGCTGCGCAAGGATGCATTGCAGGTCGCCACGCACCTCATGCAGGAGGTGGTGGCCTGCGCCCACCGCCACCCGCCGCACGGGCGCGGCACCGTAGGCATGGTGCACGTGCACCCCAACAGCCGCAATGTGATCCCGGGGCAAGTCAAGTTCAGCATCGACCTGCGCAATGCCACCGACGCGCTGTGCGAGAGCATGGACCAGGACATCCGCGCCGTGGCCGCCCAACTGAGCGCCGACACCGGCCTGCCGATCGTCATCGAGCAGGTCTCGGCCTACCCGGCCCAGGTGTTCCATGCCGACTGCGTGGACGCGGTGGCACGTGCCGCGGCCAAGCTCGGCTACTCCAACATGCCGGCCGTCTCGGGCGCCGGGCACGACGCCGTGTACATGGCGCGCCTGGCGCCGGCCGGCATGGTCTTCATCCCCTGCAAGGACGGCATCAGCCACAACGAGATCGAGGACGCCAAGCCCGAGCACATCTCGGCGGGCTGCAATGTGCTGCTGCACGCCATGCTCGAGCGTGCGGGCACCTGAGCCCGCACGACGCCCCGTCGGCGTTGTGGCTGCGCTACACGCCGGGCGGGTTTTACATGTGTGCTCCCGGCTGGCCCTGTGAGGCTGCCCTGGCCCCATCGCCCCTGTACAAGCGGCCCGTGCGGTTCGCGGTGCATAGCGTCAAATTGTGACAAAACCGTGACAAATCGGGGCTTTGATTAAAAATTGGGCAATCTGGGTGTATCTTCTGGTTACGTCTTGTTCCGTATCCTGAAAGAGAAAGCCCGCCCATGAAATTGCGAACCCGGATTCTTTGGCTGTGTGCGGCCACCCTGCTGGGCTTGGTCGTTTTGTCCGCAGTGGCCCTGACCACGCTGTACCAGTCGATGATGAAGGAGCGCACCGAGCAGTTGTCCAACCTGGTGGTGCTCGCGCATGCGGCTGCCCAGAAGTCCTACGAGCAGGAAAATAGCGGCGCACTCTCGCGCGAGGATGCGCAAAAGGAAGCCCGCCGCAACATCGGCAGCTTTGTCGAGAAGGACAAGTACTTCTTCGTGCGCGGCTTCACCAACGACGTGAACTACGTGCACCCCAACCCCAAGCGCATCGGCATCGTCGATGAAAAGGGCGGCAAGGAAGCCGGCGTACGCTACCGCGCCGCGCTGCAGGGCAAGACCATCGGCACGGTGATCGCCAAGGGCACGCGCCCGGGTGCCAAGGAAGAGGTGGAGAAGCTCTACGCCATCATCAAGTTCGAGCCCTGGGACTGGACCATCGGATTTGGCGACTACATCGACGACATCGACCACGCCTTCTGGCGCGAGACGGCCATCCTGCTGTCCATCGGCGCGGTGCTGATGCTGGTGATCGCCCTCATGGCATGGCGCATGCTGCGCACGCTGGTGCACCAGCTCGGCGGCGAACCCCAGTACGCGGCCGACGTGGTCACGCAGATCGCCGAGGGCAACCTGGCCGTGGAGGTCGTCACCCTGCCTGGCGATGAGACCAGCATCCTGCACGCGATCCGCGCCATGCGCGACAACCTGGCCCATCTGGTGCGCCAGGTGCGCGACAGCACCGATTCGATCAACACCGCCTCGGCCGAGATCGCGGCCGGCAATGGCGACCTGTCCGGCCGCACCGAGTCCCAGGCCAGTGCGCTGCAGGAGACCGCCGCATCGATGGAACAGCTGACCTCCACCGTGCAGCAGAACGCTGCCAACGCACGCCGTGCCGATGAACTGGCACGCGCCGCCTCCGACATGGCCGTGCGCGGCGGCGACGTGGTGCAGCAGGTGGTGGGCACCATGGGCTCCATCGACCAGTCCTCACGCAAGATCGTGGACATCATCAGCGTGATCGATGGCATCGCCTTCCAGACCAACATCCTGGCGCTCAATGCCGCCGTGGAAGCCGCGCGCGCGGGCGAGCAGGGCCGCGGCTTTGCCGTGGTCGCCAGCGAAGTGCGCAGCCTGGCGCAGCGCAGTGCCGCCGCTGCCAAGGAGATCAAGGGCCTGATCGACGACTCCGTGGCCAAGGTCGGCGTAGGTACCCAGCTCGTGGAGCAGGCCGGCTCCACCATGCGCGAGGTGGTCGACGGTGTGAAGAACGTGACCACCATGGTGGCAGAGATCAGCTCCGCCAGCGCCGAGCAGAGCGCCGGCATCGCCCAGGTGAACCAGGCCATCTCGCAGATGGACCAGGGCACGCAGCAGAACGCTGCGCTGGTCGAGGAGGCCCTGGCTGCGGCCCAGTCGCTGAGCCAGCAGGCCGTGGCCCTGTCGCAGACCGTGGGCCAGTTCCGCGTGGCTTGACCGAGGCACCGGGAACGGGGGGCCAGCGCCACCGGATCGACGCGGGCCGATCACAGGAGTGTGCGAAGATGCAAGCAATTGCTTCTGGCGCAACCTGCGCTTGATTTTTGACCCCGCCGATCTGCCGTCGATGCCCGCCCGATTGTTGCCGACCCTTTTGCGCACGCAGTCCTCGCGCCTGATGCCGGGCTGCGGGCTGGCATGAGCCTGTCGGCACCCACCCCGGCAGCGCGCCTGCCGGCAAACCGCCTGCCGTCCGGCAGTGATCTGGCCGAGCGCGCTGTGCGCTACGCGGCCCTGGAGTGGTTGTCACGCCCGGTCTGGGTGTTCGACATCGACGGCCAATGCGTGCATTGGGCGAATACCCCCGCGCTGGCCGTGTGGAGTGCCACCACGCTGGCCGAGCTGTGCGGGCGCGACATGGGGCATGACATGTCCGAATCGGTGGCACGGCGGCTGGCCCAGTACCAGAGCGACTTCCTGCTGCGGGCCGATGCCAGTTTCAACGAGCAATGGACCATCTACCCCGGCGGCGTGGCGGTTTCGCTCAACGTGCGTTTTAGTGGGCACCGCTTGCCCGATGGCCGCATGAGCATGCTCTGCGAGGCCGAGCCCGTGGGCATGGTGCCGCCCGAATCGCTGCGCTCCGTGGAGGCCTTGCTGCACACGGCGGTGATGATCACCCTGTACGACCCCAGCGGCGCGGCGCTCTACCGCAACCCGGCCGCGCGTGCCGCCGTGCTCAGCCCGGGCGAGCGGCTGCAGGACCGCATCGGCAGTACAGCGGCCTTTGCCGCACTCTCGCGCAGCCTGGACCAGCATGGCGTGGGCACGCTCACGCTGGCGGTGCGCACGCCCCTGGGCGACCGCTGGCACGAACTGTCGGCGCGCCGCTGCAAGGATGCCGTCACGGGCCAGGAGGCCGTGCTGGTGAGCGAGGCCGACATCAGCGCCATCAAGCACACGGAGGAGCGTGCCAACTTCCAGTCGCTGCACGACGTGCTCACCGGCCTGCCCAACCGGGCCCACTTCACGCAGCGCTTTGCGCGCGCGATGGAGGAGGCCCGGGCCCAGTCGCTGGAAGCGGCTTTGCTGCTCATCGACCTGGACCACTTCAAGGACGTGAACGATACGCTGGGCCATGCCGCGGGTGACGAACTGCTGGTGACCATGGCGCAGCGCCTGCGCCACACGCGGCATGGCACCGAGGTGCTGGCCCGCTGGGGGGGCGACGAGTTCCTGGTGCTGCTGACTTCGCAGCGCATCCGCGAGGACCTGGATGCTCTGCACGAGCGCATCTCCGTTGCGCTGGCCGTGCCGCTGTCGGTGGCCGGCACGCAGCTGCGCATGACTTCCAGCATTGGCGTGGCGTTGTACCCGCAAGACGGCGAAACCATCGAGATCCTGCTGCGCAACGCCGACCTGGCGATGTACGCGGCGAAGGAACGCGGGCGCAACACCCTGGCGTACTTCGACGGACGCATGGCCGAGACGGTGCGCAGCCGCACCGAGCTCGAAAAGGAACTGCGCCAGGCGCTGGAGCGCGAGGAGTTCGAGGTGTACTTCCAGCCCCGCGTCGATGTGGCCACCAACACCATCCGCGCCGTGGAGGCGCTCGTGCGCTGGAACCACCCGCGCCTGGGCCTGGTGTCGCCTGCCTATTTCATTCCCGCCTGCGAGACCACCGGTCTGATCGGCGAGCTGGGGCTCTGGGTGCTGGCGCAGGCCGCGCACCAGCAGGTGGCCTGGGTGGCACAGGGCTGGGACCTGGTGGTGTCGGTCAACCTGTCGCCCCGGCAGTTCGCCTCGCCCGACCTGTTGCACGACATCACCGCGGTGCTGCGCCAGGCCGGTGTGAATCCCGCGCGCATGGAACTGGAGATCACCGAATCCATCCTGCTGGGCGAAGACCAGCATGTGCTGAGCGTGCTGCGTGAACTGTCGGCGCTGGGCCTGACCATTGCGCTGGACGACTTCGGCACGGGCTACTCCAACCTGGCCTACCTGCAGCGCTTTCCGGTCCATACGCTCAAGATCGACAAGACCTTCATCCAGGACACGGATGCCAACCGCTCGCTGGCCGAGCTGATCGTTTCGCTCTCCAGGCTGATGAAACTCACCGCCGTGGCCGAAGGCGTGGAGACGCAGGAGCAGCTCGATTGGGTGGCGCGGCGGGGCATCGCGCAGTACCAGGGCTACCTGTACGCGCGGCCCATGCCGGTGCGCGCCTTCACGGACTGGCTGCGCGCCCACCAGCAGCCCTGACCTACCTTCAATCTGTGAACGGCTTCCCGCCGGGCTCCCAGGGCCGAAGCGGCACCATCACCTGGCCGGCCGCTGGGCGTCGGTGAGGTGCAGAAAATGGTCCAGCATGTGGAAGTGGTCCTCGAAGAACTCCTCTTCCATGCCTGCCAGCTCGGCAATCGGCGTCCACTGCACCTGCTGGGCGTCGTCGTCGGCCTGCACGGTGGGGAAGGGCGCCTGGCCCAGGTCGAAATAGTGCGCATGCGTGAGCGTGCGCCCGCGCTGGCTGCGGTCGGGGTGGTCGAATACGGCCACGGCCTGCAGCGCGGCGCGCATGGTGGCCTCGGGAAGATTGCAGTGGGTCTCTTCCACCAGCTCGCGCAGGCACGACTGCCACACCGTCTCGCGCTGCTCGATGAAGCCGCCGGGCACGGCCAGCTGGCCCTTGCCGGGCGCGTGGGCACGGCGGATCAGCAGCACATGGTCCTGGCAGCGCAGCACGGCGTCCACCGTCACGAACACCGGCGGGTAGGGCGCTGCGGACCAGGCTTCGCGGTAGCGGCGCAGCATGCGCCATTCTTCCTGCAGGGCCTCGAAATGCGGCGTCTGCGCAAAGCGTTCCAGGAATGCCAGCGTGCTCGCGGGCATCTCGCTGCGCAGGTCGTCCAGTTCCGTGCGCACGGTGGCCGGTGTGGCGCCGAAGTAGGCATCGCGGATGGCCGTGGCGTCGATGCGGCCCTGGCGCTCCATATGGATCAGCTCCCAGCCCGGGAAGGCGCCCAGGTAGCTGCTGGTCGCGTCCTTGAAGTGCCCCACCAGCCCGATGCTGCCGGCCCCGGGTGCGATGCCGGCCACGCCCTCGCGCACGGCCTGCACCCACACGGCTTCGTTGTAGTAGTCGCGCACGGGCAGCACCTGCACGCGGGCGCGGTCGGCTTCGGGCAGGGCCTCGCGCAGCATCTGCTCGCGTTCGGCGGCGGTGAACGGGTTCTTGGGCGAGCGGGCCTGCCAGGCCGAGCCCATGACCACGATGACGTTGCGGGCACTGTCGAGCGCGCGCTGCAAAAGGGCCATGTGGCCCTGGTGGACGGGTTCGAAGCGGCCGATATAGAGGGCGGTGTCGTACATGGGACTGTATTGGATCAGACGTAGCGGGCAGCGATCGGCATCTGCCGGCCGCTGCCGAAGGCGCGCGCACGCACGCGCACGATGGGTGGCGCCTGGCGGCGCTTGTATTCGTTGCGGGCGACCATCATGCGCACCCGGTGCACCAGGGCGCGTCCATCGTCGCCCTGCTCCAGCTGCTGCACGAAGGCGTTGGCGGCATCGTACTCCGCAGGCGCCAGCCGGTCGCCCTCGATGAGCATCTTGAGGACCTCGTCGAGCACCGGGTAGGGCGGCAGGCTGTCCACGTCGCGCTGGTTAGGGGCCAGCTCGGCCGAGGGCTCCTTGTCGATGATGGCCTGCGGGATCAGTTCGCGGCCGGCATGCGCGTTGATGTGGCGCGAGAGGGCGAAGACCTCCGTCTTGTACAGGTCGCCGATCAGCCCCAGGCCGCCATTGGTGTCACCGTACAGCGTGCAGTAGCCCACGGAGATCTCCGACTTGTTGCCCGTCGTCAGCAGCAGGTGGCCAAAGGCGTTGGAGTACTCCATCAGCACGGTGCCGCGGATGCGCGCCTGCAGGTTCTCGAGCGGCAGGCCTTGCAGGGCCTGGCCGAAGCTCGCCTCGAACTGCTGCGCATAGGCGGCCACCTGGTCGGCGATGGGGTGGGTGAGCAACTGCACACCCAGGTTGCGGCACAGGGCCACCGAGTCGTCGACCGAGCCGCTCGATGAAAAACGCGAGGGCATGGTGATGCCCACCACGTTCTCGGGCCCCAGCGCCTGGGCGGCCAGCGCCAGCGTGAGCGCGCTGTCGATGCCGCCAGAGCTGCCGACCACCACCTGCTTGAAGCCGCAGCGCCGCGCGTAGTCCGACAGGCCCAGCACGATCTGCTGGCGGTAGAACTCCATGGTCGGCAGGCCCTGTGCGGGTACGGCTTCGGGCGTCTCACCTTCGGCGGTGAGGAAGCGGCCGTTGTCGAACTGCAGGGTGCGCACGTCTTCCACGAAGCGCCGGGCCTCGAAGACGATGCCCGCCTCGGGCTCCACCGCGAACGAGGCGCCGTCGAACACGATCTGGTCGTGCCCGCCGATCTGGTTCACATACAGGATGGGCAGGCCGTTGCGGCGCGAGGCATCGCCGAAGATCTGGTGGCGCTGCTCGCGCTTGGCGATGTGGCTGGGGCTGGCGTTGATGCTCACCACCAGGTCGGGTGCCGCGTCGCGCATGCGGTCGAATGGGTTGGTCGCGTAGTCAGCGCCGCTGTCGTTCCAGCCGTCCTCGCAGATCAGGAGGCCCACCTGGGCATTGCCGATGCGCAGCACCTTGGCCACATCAGGCCCGGGCTCGAAGTGGCGGCGCTCGTCGAAGATGTTGTAGGTGGGCAGCAGTTGCTTGGCGTAGCGCAGCCGCACTGCGCCGGCGTGCAGCACCAGCAGGCTGTTGTGCAGGCGCTTGCCGGGCCCCTGGGCGGGCGTGGGCGCGCCCACCACCCAGTGCAGGCCGGGCAGCTCGGCCGAGGCCTGCTGCAGCGCGGCCAGCCCTGCAGCCACACGTTGCTGGAAAGCGCCTTCGTCGAGCATGTCACCCGGGTAGTAGCCGCACAGCGCGAGCTCGCTGAAGACCACGAGGTCGGCCTGTTCGCTGGCGGCCTGCCGTGCGGCAGCCACCATGCGCGCGACATTGCCTTCGATGTCGCCGACGGTGAAGTTGAGTTGGGCAAGGGTGATGCGGAGCATGGGAAATCCTCGGGGTCGTTTACGCCTTGACGTGGAAGACCTGGCGGAGATAGGCAAGAAAGGTCTCATCGTCGCACAGCGTCTTGCCGGGCGTGTCCGAGAGCTTGGCCACGGGCTGGCCGTTGGCGCGCGTGAGCTTCATCACGATGTTCAACGGCGTCTGCCCCATGTCGTTGGTCAGGTTGGTGCCGATGCCAAAGCCCAGCTGCGTGCGGTCGCCGAAGTGCTGGTACAGCGCCAGGGCGCGCGGCAGGGTAAGCCCGTCGGAGAACACCAGGCGCTTGGTGTGTGCATCGATGCGCAGGCATGCATAGTGGGCCAGGGCCTTCTCACCCCAGGCCACCGGGTCACCCGAGTCGTGGCGCAGGCCGTCGAACAGCTTGGCGAAGTAAAGGTCGAAGTCAGCCAGGAAGGCGTCCATGCCCACGGTGTCGGTCAGCGCGATGCCGAGGTCGCCGCGGTACTCCTGCACCCACTCTTCGAGGGCCGTGTTCTGGAAGTCGCGCAACCGCACGCCCAGGGCCTGGTAGGTCTGCAGGTATTCGTGCGCCATCGTGCCGATGGGCACCAGGCCCAGGTCGCGGGCCAGCAGCACGTTGGAGGTGCCCTTGAACCATTGCGGTGTTTCGCGCGCGAAAGTCTGCACCACCTCGCGCTGCCAGGCACCGCTGTAGCGCCGGCGCAGGCCGAAGTCGAACAACTCGAAGGGGTGGCGCAGCGTGGCCTGCTGTGCCAGGTCCTTGAGCGTCTGCACCTTGGCGGCCAGGCGGCGGCGCCCTTCGGCCAGCGCCGCGGCGGGGTCGAAGCGCCGGAAATACAGCTCGTTGACGATGGCCAGCACGAAGATCTCGAAGCCCATCACATGCACCTGCGGGCCGCGCGCCACGATGTGCAGTTGGCCGTCCACCGCCGAGGCCTCGATGAAGCTGCGCTGGAACTGGAAGATGCGCAGGAAGTCGATGAAGTCGCTCTTGATGTAGCGCAAGCCGCCCACGTAGGCCAACTCGTCGGGGGCAAAGCGCAGCGTGCACAGGTGGTCGAGTTCGGCGTTCACCTCGTCCAGCAGTTCGGTGAGCGGGTAGGCGCTCTGGTTGCGGCAGACGAAACGGTACTCGCTCTGCGTCTGCGGGTGGCCGTGCAGCAGGGCCTGCCACATGGTGAACTTGTAGAGGTCGGTATCGAGCAGGCTGTGGATGACGTGGTCGGACATGGAAACTCCTTAGATCGTAAACACGTTCTAGCAATCGTCGGTGCTGCGGGCCAGCTGCACGCCCTGGGCGCGCATGGCGTCGAGAAACGCGGTGTGCTGGGCTTCGAAGCCACCCACCGGGCTCATGCAGTCGGTCAGCAGGGTGATGCGCTCAGGCGTCCAGCCCGGCTGCAACCGGGGCAGGTGATGCACGATGTGCTCGGTGGTGGCGCGCACGCAGTGGCTGCTGGCCTCGCCGGCGATGAACAGCCGGTCGGCGGAGCCCAGCGCTGCGAGCAGCCGGGTGTTGAGGGCCGTACCGGGGTCGTCCGCATCGGGCACCTCGGCCTCGATGGCACTGTAGTGCTCGGTGAAGGGGTTGGTGCCCTTGAAGACGTTGTGCACGGCGCGCTGGCGCTGCAGCTGCCATGCACTGCAGGCGGCCAGCACATCGGCGTGCACGCCATGGCCCCAGCTGCCGATCTCGCAGTGCACGGGCCACACCATCAGCGTGTAGCGGCCTTGCTGCTCCAGGGCATCGAGGTACTGCAGGGTGCGTTGCAGCAGGGCGCCGTTGCGGGGCACGAAAGAGCCGGCGCGCACCTGCGCCGCAGTGATGGGGGTGAAGGCCGCCACGGCCCGCCCGTCGGCCTGCTGCCAGTAGCCGGGGTGGGCGATGTCGAACTGCTGGTGCGAGTCGAGGGTGGTGGTGATGCCGTCGAGCGCTGCGCCGTGGGCTTGAATGAAGGCCGCTGTTCGCTGCATGTCGGCATGGGCGCCCGCTACCGGCAGCGAGGGGGCGGTGCGCAGGCCCGTGACCGGGTCGATGGGCTGCCACGCGGCGGGCAGGTCGCAGAAGTCGTTTTGCGGGTCGATCACCAGAAGCTGGTTGCTGTGTGCCACGGCTCTTCTCCTTGTCTGTGGCCGCAGTGTAATTCAGTTAATTTAATTGTGCAACTAAGATGTCGATACTCCATGGCGCTGGGTGGAGTGGGCGCATTTCGCACTGTGGCGGGCGCGCCGGGCGTATTTCATTGGACCGCGGGCCTGAAATCTGGCACAAACGAAAACTTTGTGTCCCGTTGCAACGGGCCTTTCGGGGCCAGGGTGGGCGGGACACAACCACGATGGGGTGCGCCGCGGGCTGCCAAGGTTTGCTTGCCATCCGCCATACATGCTGACTAAAGTCGGCGACAAGGGATATTCATGTCATTGCGGCTCAAATTCAATCTGGTGCTGGCCTGCGTGCTGCTGGTGGCAGCGGCAGGCACGGGCCTGTACGTGCACCGCTTCCTGCAGAAGACGGCCATCGAGGAGGTGCAGCACAACTCGCAGCTCATGATGCACGCGGCCATGGCCATCCGCGACTACACGACCGAACTGGTCAAGCCGCACCTGGACGTGACGCTGGCAGAGCAGTTCTTGCCGCAGACGGTACCGGCTTTTGCGGCCACCGAAACGCTGCGCCGGTTGCAGAGCCGCTTCCCCGGCTATGAGTACAAGGAGGCGGTGCTCAACCCCACCAACCTGCGCGACCGTGCCAACGAGTGGGAAGAACGCATCGTCAAGGACTTCCGCGAAGGCCGGGCCGACCTCAAGAAGGAAGTGACGGGAGAGGTGGGCGAGGGCATGCACCGCACGCTCTACGTGGCCCGCCCCATCACCATCAAGCAGCCGCAATGCCTGGCCTGCCACAGCACGCCTGCCGCTGCGCCGCCCACGATGCTCAAGGTCTACGGCGACAAGAACGGCTTTGGCTGGCAGATGAACGAAACCATCGGCATCCAGGTGGTGCGGGTGCCCATGTTCTACCCGCTGGAGAAGGCGCGCACGACCTTCAACACGGTGATGACGGCGCTGGCCGGCAGCTTTCTGCTGCTGTTCGCGGTGCTGAACCTGTCGCTGTCGTCGCTGGTGATCGAGCCCATGGCGCGCCTGAACCGCAAGCTCGAAGATCTGGCCACCAAGGACTTCCTGACCGACCTGGTGAACCGCCGCAAGTTCTTCGAGCGGCTGGAAGCCGAGATGGCCGACACGCGCATCAGGAAGAGCAGCCTGTCGGTGGTGATGTTCGACATCGACTTCTTCAAGCGCATCAACGACACCTTCGGGCACGATTCGGGCGACGTGGTGCTCAAGGCCACGGCATTGCGGGTGCGCGAACTGCTGCGCTCCTCCGACTGCGCGGCGCGCTTCGGTGGCGAAGAGTTCATCCTGCTGCTCAAGGAAACGCCGGTGGACGCCGCCATGGCCATGGCCGAGGCTGTGCGCGCGCGCATTGCCACCGTGCCCTTCGACTCGGTAGGCCATGTGAGCGCCAGCTTCGGTGTGGCCACCTGGAACCAGGTGGAAGATGCGCATGCGCTGATCAAGCGTGCGGATACGGCCCTGTACGTGGCCAAGTCCAGCGGCCGTAACTGCGTGGTGCAGGCCAAGGACGCGGTCTGAAGCTGCGCAGCGGGGCGCTGCGGGCCCATCAGGCCGTGGCAGCCTTGGCCTCGTCGTAGTCGGTCAGGTAATCGCCGGCGAGGGACGTCTTCTGCTTTTCGGTCAGCAACTTGCCGGCCATCTGGAAGAAGCGGTGTTCCTCTTCTTGGAGGTGGTGCTCCACCTTCTCGGCCAGTTTTTTCGCCAGGGGCAGCCAGGCAGGGGTGGCCGGGTCGGCCTTCTCCAGTGATTCCACCAGCTCATCGATCTGGTGGTGCTCCGAAATCGCGTGGCGCGACAGGTCCATGCCAGCATCGAGCTGCATCAGCGGTGCATAGAAGTTGCGGTCTTCGGCCAGTTCGTGGGCTGCCAGCTCGGCCTTGAGCCGCGTGAACAATTCCTGCCGCTCGGGCGTATCGCCACTGGTCTCGGTCAGGCGGCGGTACAGGTCGCGCTGCAGCTCATGGCTCTCGCGCAGGGCTTCGAAGATGTTTTGTTGGCTCATGGCGTTCCCTCTCATTTCTCTTTTGGGGCTGCAGGGGCCCAGGCCCCTGCGGGGAAGCTGCGCCTGTTATTTGAGCGCCTTGCGGGCGGCACCCACGCCGACCGCGGCCAGCACCACGAAGAGCACGGCCAGCACCAGGAACAGCACGAACAGTACCTTTGCGATACCGGCAGTACCTGCGGCCACACCGGTGAAGCCCAGGGCACCGGCAACCAGCGAAATCAGGGCGAAGATGATGGCGTACTTGAGCATGGCGGTTCCTTGCAGTGGAAGCAGCGTGTGCTGCGAAAGGGTGTGATGGAACGATACCGGGGCGCACGTGCCGGGGCCGTCGGCAAGTGCGGGATAAGGGTGTAGGAGAGTGCCGATGCGCCGGCACTGCCAATGAAAAAAGCCGCAGCGCGGTGAGCGCTGCGGCTTTTGTTCGATGCGCGCCCTGGGGCGCACGCTCGCTGAGTTACAGCCCGGCTGCGGCGCGCAGCACCGCAGCTTTGTCGGTCTTCTCCCACGTGAACTCAGGCTCTTCGCGGCCGAAGTGGCCGTAGGCGGCGGTCTTTTCGTAGATCGGACGCAGCAGGTCCAGCATCTGGATGATGCCCTTGGGGCGCAGGTCGAAATGCTCCTGCACCAGTGCGGCGATCTTGTCGTCGGGGATCACGCCCGTGCCTTCGGTGTAGACGGTCACGTTCATGGGGCGCGCCACGCCGATGGCATAGGCCACCTGGATCTGGCACTGGCGGGCCAGGCCGGCGGCGACGATGTTCTTGGCCACGTAGCGGGCGGCGTAGGCGGCCGAACGGTCCACCTTCGTTGGGTCCTTGCCGCTGAAGGCACCACCACCGTGGGGGCAGGCGCCGCCGTAGGTGTCGACGATGATCTTGCGGCCGGTCAGGCCGCAGTCGCCTTGCGGGCCGCCGATGACGAAGCGGCCGGTGGGGTTGATCAGGTACTTGGTGTCCTTGAGCCACTCGCTGGGCAGCACCGGCTTGATGATCTCTTCGATAACGGCCTCGATGAAGCTCTTCTTCATCGTCTTGGCGGTTTCGCTCTGGTCGGGGTGGTGCTGGGTGGAGAGCACCACGGTGTCGATGCTGTGGGGCTTGCCGTCCACGTAGCGCATGGTGACCTGGCTCTTGGCATCGGGGCGCAGGAAGGGCAGGCGGCCGTCCTTGCGCAACTGTGCCTGGCGTTCCACGAGGCGGTGCGCGTAGTAGATCGGCGCGGGCATCAGCTCGGGCGTTTCGTCGCAGGCGTAGCCGAACATCAGGCCCTGGTCACCGGCACCGGTGTTCAGGTGGTCGTCGCTGGCCTGGTCCACGCCCTGGGCGATGTCGTTCGATTGCTTGTCGTAGGCCACGAGCACGGCGCAGCCCTTGTAGTCGATGCCGTAGTCGGTGTTGTCGTAGCCGATGCGCTTGATGGTGTCGCGCGCCACCTGGATGTAGTCCACGTGGGCGTTGGTCGTGATTTCGCCAGCCAGCACCACGAGGCCGGTGTTGGTCAGCGTTTCGGCGGCAACGCGGCTGCGGGGGTCCTGCTTGAAGATGGCATCGAGGATCGCGTCCGAGATCTGGTCTGCCACCTTGTCGGGGTGGCCTTCGGAGACGGATTCCGAGGTAAAGAGAAAGTCGTTCGCCATTTGAATAAACTCCTGTGTTCCGGCATTTGGGGCGTTGCCCTCACCCCGAAGGAGCTTTGGCGAACGCTTTAGCAGATTTATTTACCGTCGCCCTGCAAGTTGCTCATTTAACTCAGCGACCCCGTCATTTTAATGCCATCTTTGTTTCGTCTCTTTTCCGTGTTCCCGCTGTGGCTGCTCCACGGCCTGGGCGCCGCCATGGGTTGGGTGGCTTTTCTGGCCTCTCCGGTCTACCGCGGGCGCTTTCGCGCCAATGCGGCGCGGGCCGGCTATCGCTTTGGCCAGGTGAGCGCTGCCGTAGGCCATGCGGGTCGCATGGTGGCCGAGCTGCCGCGTCTGTGGCTGGGGGCGCCGCTGCCGTTTCGCATCGAGGGCGGGGCCTGCGTGGAGGCCGCCTATGCCCAGGGCCGCGGCATCCTGTACCTCACGCCCCACCTGGGCTGTTTCGAGTTCTCGGCCCAGGCGGCTGCACAGCGCTGGAGTGCCGAGCATGGCCCCATCACCGTGCTCTACCGCCCCGCACGCCAGCCCTGGCTGGCCAAGGTGATGGAGACGGCCCGCAACCGGCCCGGCATGCAGGCGGTACCCACCAACCTCTCGGGCGTGCGCCAGATGATCAAGGCGCTGCGCCGTGGCGAGGCCGTGGGCCTGCTGCCCGACCAGGTGCCGCCACAGGGCCAGGGCCAGTGGAGCCCTTTCTTCGGCGAGGACGCCTACACCATGACGCTGGCCGTGCGCCTGGCCCACCAGACGGGCGCGGCGGTGGTCCTGGCGCGCTGCGAACGCCTGCCCCGGGGCCGTGGCTACGTGGTGCATTTCGAACCCCTGCCCGCCGCTCCGCTGGCGCAGGACACCGACGCAGCACTGCTGCAGATCAACCAGGCCATGGAACACCTGATACGACAATCCCCTGGCCAGTACCTGTGGGGCTACGGCCGCTACAAGCAGCCCCGCGTGGAGGCCGCTGCGGCCGCGCCCGCCGGAGGCGCCGCATGACCGGCCGCCTGGGGGTGTGGTTCATGCGCGTGCTGGCCTTGCTGCCGCTGGGGGTGCTGCGGGGCATGGGCTGGCTGATCGGCCAGGCGCTGTACCTGCTGGCGGCGCCGCGGCGCAGGGTGGCGCTGCGCAACCTGGCGCTGTGCTTTCCGGAGTTCACCGAATCCCAGCGCCGCCAATGGGCGCGCGAGAGCTTCGTGGGCTTTTGCCAGACCTGGCTGGACCGCAGCTGGCTGTGGTTTGCGCCGCGCGAGGTGGTGCTCGACCGCGTGAAGTTGACTGGCGCGCTGGACGAGCTGCTGGGCGACACGCCCACCATCATCTTCGCGCCGCATTTCTACGGCATGGACGCCGGGGGCTCCGCGCTCACCCTGCACACCGACCGTGCCTTCACCTCCATCTTCACACCCCAGCCCGATCCGGCCGTGGACATGTGGATCCGCAATGGGCGTCAGCGCTTTGGCAATGTACGCATGCTCAACCGCGGCGATGGCGTCAAGCCCATCCTGAGCGGGCTGCGCAAAGGGGGCTTGCTGTACCTGCTGCCCGACATGGACTTCGGACGCAATGACTCGCTGTTCGTGCCCTTCTACGGGGTGAATGCGGCCACCGTGCCCTCGCTGTCACGCTTTGCCCGCCTCGGGCGCGCCAAGGTGATCTCCATGGTCACGCGCATCACGCCCACGGGCTATGTCGCCGAGCTGTCGCCTGCCTGGCCGGGCTACCCGACGGACGACGCCGAGGCCGACACGGCGCTGATGAACCGCAACCTGCAGTCGTACATCGATGTGTCGCCCGGCCAGTACTACTGGGTGCACAAACGCTTCAAGACAAGGCCCGAAGGGGATCCTTCCATCTATTGACTGGGGGCCGGGGCCCCTCGAAGAAAGCGCCCGAGCGCAGCCATGACCCGCTCAGCTTGTTCGTGCACCACCCAGTGCGAGGCAGCCTCGACCCGGTCGATCTGCAGCTGCGGGATCCAGCCTTCCAGGCCGTCGAGCAGGCCGGGCAGCAGGGCCGGGTCCTGCATCGCCCAGACCACCAGGGTGGGTATGGAGACGGTCAGCATGCTGTCGGGCAAACTGATGCCGGCGATGGTGTTGTCGTCGCCGCGCGGCGGGCGCAAAGGGCTGGCGCGGTAGTAGTTGCAGGCCCCGGTGAGGCCCTGGCTCCACAGGGTGCGGTACTGGGCACGCACCTCCTCGGTCAGCCAGGCGGGGGCGTGGCCTTCGGGGTCGTCGAAGAATGCGAACAGCCGCGCGAAATCGTTCTCGGCCAGCAGGGCCTCGGCATCGGGCCGGCACAGGAAGTGCATGTACTGGCTGTTGGCCTGCTGCGCCGGGTTGTGCTGCAGCTCGCGCAAAAAGGTGCCGGGGTGGGGCGAGTTGACGATGGCCAGCCGCCGCATGAGCTGCGGCTGCTGGTTCGCCAGGTTCCAGGCCACGGCGCCGCCCCAGTCGTGGGCCACCAGGCATTCAAGGGGTTGGTCAGGGCTCACTGCTGCGACCAGGGCCACGAGGTCCTGCACCAGATATTTGGCCCGGTAGGCCTCCACCTCCCCGGGGCTGCTGGATTCGCCGAATCCGCGCAGGTACGGCGCCAAGCAGTGGTAGCCGCCATTTTCGGGCTGTGCGAAATGGGCCAGCATGGCGTCCCAGATGAAGGCGCCTTCGGGAAAGCCGTGCAGCAACAGCAGCACGGGCCGGCCGGCGGCGCCGCTTTCGCGGTACTGCAGGGTGGTGCCGTGGGGCAGGGTGAGGTTGCGGGTCTGGATCATGGCGCTGTTGCTATCGTTGGGGTAGCTGCCAGCGCTCATGGGACCAGCGTTGGCGCTCAATCTTCCTCGGGTTCCTGGTCGTCGGCTTCGGCGGCGCCAGGCGCAAGGGCATCGCCAGGAGTCGGCTCGGCGCCGGGCAGGGGGTGGGCCCATTGCCACAGCAGCTGGGCCACCTCGTCCACGCCCTGTTTCTTCAGGGCAGAGAACATCTTGACCTCGCCGCCGCCGGCCTGCAGTCGCGTAATCGACAGCACCTTGGCTTGCTCGGCGCGCGTGAGCTTATCGGCCTTGGTGAGCACGATGAGGAATTTCAGGCCCTCTTCGACCCGGGGGCGCACCGCTTCGAGCAGGGCTTCGTCGAGTTCGGTGAGGCCCAGGCGGGGGTCGCACAGCAGCACGATGCCCGTGAGGCCCGGGCGGCTGACCAGGTAATTGACCATTACCTGCTGCCAGCGCACCTTGTCCGAGCGCGAGACGGCGGCATAGCCGTAGCCCGGCAGATCGGCCAGCACGGCGTCCATCACGCCCTGTTTTCCCAAGGAGAACAGGTTGATGTGCTGGGTGCGGCCGGGCTTCTTGGAGGCGAATGCGAGCTGCTTTTGCTGCGTCAGCGTGTTGATGCAGGTGGATTTGCCTGCATTGGAACGGCCCACGAATGCAATCTCGGGCACTGTGATGGGGGGCAGGTGGTGCAGTTGCGCCGCCGTGGTCAGGAACCTGGCCGTGTGCATCCAACCCATGGCGATCTTGGCGTCGGGTGCAGGCGGAAGAGAGCCAGCAACTGGCGCGATAGGGGTGGTCGTCATGAGAAGTTGAGATGCTAGTGGGGCCTCATTGTAGAATCGCGGAGATTTTGCGCACATAAACATACAGACCCTCGATATGAAGTTGCTCGCCTCTATGCTGATGGCTGCCGTGCTGGCAGCACCTGCTTTTCCGGCTTTTTCCGCGGGCGAGACACCCGCTGCGCCAACCAAGGCGGCTGCCAAGCCTGACTTGGTCAAGGGCGAGGCCAGCTTCACGGCGGTGTGCGCGGCCTGCCATGGCGCGGACGGCAACTCTGCCATCGCCGCCAACCCCAAGCTGTCGGCACAGCATCCCGAGTACCTGGTCAAGCAGCTGCAGGAGTTCAAGTCCGGCAAGCGCAACGATCCCGTGATGAAGGGCTTTGCCATGGCCCTGTCGGACGAGGACATGAAGAACATCGCCTACTGGGTGACGGCCAAGGCGGCCAAGCCCGGCTTCGCCAAGGACAAGGCCCTGGTCTCCCTGGGCGAGCGCATCTACCGCGGCGGCATTGCCGACCGCCAGATCGCGGCCTGCGCCGGCTGCCACAGCCCCAACGGTGCCGGCATCCCGGCCCAGTACCCACGCCTGTCCGGCCAGCATGCCGACTACACGGCCACACAGCTCGTCGCCTTCCGCGACGGCAAGCGCGGCAACAGCCTGCAGATGACGCAGGTGGCCGCCAAGCTGAACGACCGCGAGATCAAGGCTGTGGCGGACTACATCGCCGGCCTGCGTTGATTCGAACGATTGACTGATCTTCATCAAGTGCGGCCCACATAGCACGGGCTGCACGGAACCAACCGCCAATAACAAACCCAAAAAGGGCGGGTCCATCGAGCCGATGGTCCCGTCCTTTTTTCTTTGCCTGCCTCGCCGCCCCTTTGCTCTCCCCCATGTCTGACAACACCCAAGGCGTTCGCGTCCAGTACGGCTCCAAGGCCCTGCGCGCCGTGATCGAGATGCTGTCCTCGATGCGGTTCGCCATCTCGCTGCTGACGGTGATCTGCATTGCCTCGGTGATCGGCACCGTGCTCAAGCAGCACGAGCCGGCAGCGAACTATGTGAACCAGTTCGGCCCGTTCTGGGCGACGCTGTTCGGTGCCATCCAGCTCAATGCGGTGTACAGCGCGTGGTGGTTCCTGCTGATCCTGGCGTTCCTGGTTCTGAGCACTTCGCTGTGCATTGCGCGCAACACCCCCAAGATCCTGGTGGACCTGCGCGTCTACAAGGAGAACATTCGTGAGCAGAGTCTCAAGGCCTTCCACCACAAGGCCGAGGCCGAGCTGCCCGAGGGCCCCGAGGCCGAGGCGAAACGCATCGGTACCCTGCTGGCCGGCGGCGGCTGGAAGGTGCGCCTGCAGCAGCGCGACACGCCAGCCGGTGTCGGCACCGGCTGGATGGTGGCCGCCAAGGCCGGCGCAGCCAACAAGATCGGCTACATCGCGGCGCACAGCGCCATCGTGCTGGTGTGCGTGGGGGGCCTGCTCGATGGCGACCTGATCGTGCGCGCGCAGATGCTGCTGGGTGGCAAGACGCCGTATGCCGGCGGCGGCCTGATCGCCGACGTGAAGCCCGAGCACCGGCTGTCCGAGCGCAACCCCACCTTCCGCGGCAACCTGCTGGTAGCCGAGGGCACGCAGTCGAGCATCGCATTGCTAAACCAGTCCGACGGCGTGCTGCTGCAGGAGCTGCCGTTTGCCATCGAGCTCAAGAAATTCATCGTGGAGCACTACTCCACGGGCATGCCCAAGCTGTTTGCCAGCGAAATCATCATCCACGACAAGGCCACGGGAGAGAAGACGCCGGCCCGCGTGGAGGTGAACCACCCGGCCAGCTACAAGGGCGTGGAGATCTACCAATCGAGTTTCGACGATGGGGGCTCGCACCTGAAGCTGCGCGCCGTGCCCATGGTGCCGGGCGCCAAGGCCTTCGATGTGGAGGGCGTGGTGGGGGACTCGACCCAGCTGACCAACAAGGGCGGCATGCCGGGCAGCGACACCATGACGCTGGAGTTCACAGCGCTGCGCACCATCAACGTCGAGAATTTCGGCGGTGCCGGACCCGGCGCCACGGGCGTGGACGTGCGCAAGGTGGACCTGCGCGAGGCCGTGGAGTCGCGCCTGGGCGCGGCCAACAAGACCGTGACCAAGAAGGAATTGCGCAACGTGGGCCCGAGCGTGAGCTACAAGCTGCGCGATGCGGCGGGCCAGGCGCGCGAGTTCCACAACTACATGCTGCCCGTGGACACCGGCGACGGCGTGCCGGTGTACCTGCTGGGTGTGCGCGAAACGCCGGCAGATGCCTTCCGCTACCTGCGCATACCGACCGACGACCAGGGCGGTATGGACGGTTTCCTGCGCCTGCGCGCCGCACTGGCCGACCCGGCGGCACGCGAGCAGGCCGTGCGCAGCTATGTCGCGCAGGCCATCGACCCCTCGCGCCCCGACGTGGGTGAGCAGCTGGCGCAATCGGCCATGCGCGCGCTGGCCTTGTTTGCCGGCAATGGCATCGTCGATGGCAAGCCCACAGGCGGGCTGCAGGCGATCTCGGACTTCATGGAGTCCAACGTGCCGGAGGCCGAGCGCGGCCGGGCGGGCGAGGTGCTGATCCGCATCCTGAACGGCACCCTGTTCGAGCTGGCGCAACTCTCGCGCAAGAACGCCGGCCTGCAGCCCATGCTGCCGGACGACAAGACGCGCGGCTTCATGACGCAGGCCGTGCTGTCGCTCAGCGACGTGCAGATCTACCCGGCGGCCATTGCCTTCGAGCTCAAGGATTTCACGCAGGTGCAGGCCAGCGTGTTCCAGGTGGCCCGCGCGCCCGGCAGGAACATCGTCTACCTGGGCTGTGCCTTGCTCATTCTGGGGGTTTTTGCCATGCTCTACATTCGCGAACGCCGGATCTGGGTCTGGGTGGCGCCGCAGGGGGACAAGACGCATGCCATGATGGCACTCTCGACCAACCGCAAGACCATGGACGGAGACAACGAGTTCGTGGAACTCGCAGAAAAACTGATCGGGGCCAAGCCCCTGCAAGGCAACCCA
Source organism: Acidovorax sp. GW821-FHT09B03 (assembly GCF_059418305.1). Taxonomy (NCBI): domain Bacteria; kingdom Pseudomonadati; phylum Pseudomonadota; class Betaproteobacteria; order Burkholderiales; family Comamonadaceae; genus Acidovorax; species Acidovorax sp. GW821-FHT09B03. Next base: position 155,037 of record NZ_JBWKPP010000012.1, on the reverse strand, counting down.
TGAACACGGCCACCCGCAACACCACGATCACCCTGAACGAGGGGTATTTCTCCCGCCGCAACTGGCTGGACTGGGCCTTTGCCGCCATCGTGGTGGCAGGCGGGCTGTTTGCTCTGCAGCGCTATGGCAGTTTCATGGATGGCTATGAGAAGGGCATCCTGCTGGGCACGATTCCTTCTGCCATTTGGCTGGGCTGGTTCTGGCGACCGTTGCGCACCTTGATGCTGGTGGTGTCCGCGGTGGCGCTGATGGCCATCGGCCTGTACCAGGTGGACGGGGCTGGCAGCCTGGCGCGCGCGGACACGGTGTTCTGGCTCAAGTACTTCCTGTCGAGCCAGTCGGCCATTCTGTGGATGAGCGTGCTGTTCTTCATGAGCACGGCGTTCTACTGGATCGGCATGTTCGCGCGCGGCGAGGGGCATGCGATGAACCTGATCGGCTCGCGCCTGGCATGGGTGGCCGTGGGCATGGCGCTGATCGGCACCCTGGTGCGCTGGTACGAGAGCTACCTGATCGGCCCGGACATTGGCCACATCCCGGTGAGCAACCTGTACGAGGTGTTCGTGCTGTTCTGCTGGATGACGGCGGCCTTCTACCTGTACTACGAAGCACAGTACAGGACGCGCGCGCTGGGCGGCTTCGTGATGCTGGTGGTGAGCGCAGCCGTGGGCTTTCTGCTGTGGTACACGGTGGTGCGCGAGGCGCACGAGATCCAGCCCCTGGTGCCGGCCCTCAAGAGCTGGTGGATGAAGCTGCATGTGCCGGCCAACTTCATCGGCTACGGCACCTTCGCTTTGTCGGCAATGGTGGCCTTTGCCTACCTGATCAAGCAGCAGGCGACCGAAACGCGCTGGTACAAGCTGGCGCCGCTGTGGCTGCTGGGCGTGGTGCTGTGCTTCGAGCCCATCGTGTTCCGCCAGGGCGCCACCGAGAATGGCGGCGGCTACTGGATGGTGTACTTCGGCATCTCGGCGCTGATCGTGGCCGGCATCCTGCTGGGGCGCAAGCGCATCGCCGAGCGCCTGCCCTCGTTTGAGATCCTGGACGACGTGATGTACAAGTCCATCGCCGTGGGTTTTGCCTTCTTCACCATTGCCACGGTGCTGGGGGCGCTGTGGGCGGCCGAGGCCTGGGGCGGCTACTGGAGCTGGGACCCGAAGGAAACCTGGGCGTTGATCGTCTGGCTCAACTACGCGGCCTGGCTGCACATGCGTCTCATGAAGGGCCTGCGCGGCACGGTGTCGGCCTGGTGGGCCCTGGTGGGCCTGGCGGTCACGACCTTTGCCTTCCTCGGGGTCAACATGTTCCTGAGCGGGCTGCACAGCTACGGCACGCTGTAGGACGGACGCGCAAGGCGGTGGATGCGAAGGACGGGCCCTGCAAAGATTGCATCCACGGTGTAACCTGATCCGTATCTGGAACGAACTAGGGGTGGAATGGCTCTACCCGTAGCCGAAACCACCACTGCCTGACCGGAGCCCCCATGCCCTTCCATTCCCGCAACCCGGGTTTCAACCACCCGCATTCTTCCGAGATCACGCCCCGTGCGGCTTACGAAGGGCGCCGCGACATGCTGCGCCTGATGGCCGGTGGCGCAGCGGGGGCTGCCATGGCCGCCTGGGCTGGGCGCGAGGCCCTGGCGCAGGCGGCTGCGCCCGGCCGGCCGGGCAAGCTGGCGGCGCTGGCGGGCGCCAAGTCGTCCGTGGCGGGGGCCGTGTCCATGGAAAAGCTGACTGACTACAAGGACGCCAGCACCTACAACAACTTCTACGAGTTCGGGACCGACAAAGCCGATCCGGCGCGCAATGCACACACGCTCAAGACATCTCCCTGGACGGTGGAGATCGAGGGCCTGGTGAAAAAGCCGGGCAAGTACGGCATCGAGGACCTGCTCAAGCTCAGCGCGCAGGAAGAGCGCATCTACCGCCTGCGCTGTGTGGAGGGCTGGTCGATGGTGATCCCGTGGGTGGGTTACTCGCTGGCTGAGCTCATCAAGCGCGTGGAGCCGCAGGGCAGTGCCAAGTACGTGGAGTTCGTGACGCTGGCGGACAAGGCCACCATGCCTTTCGTGGGCTCACGCGTTCTCGATTGGCCCTATGTCGAAGGTCTGCGCATGGACGAGGCCATGCACCCGCTGACCCTGTTGGCCTTTGGCATGTATGGCGAGGTGCTGCCCAACCAGAACGGCGCACCGGTGCGCCTGGTGGTGCCGTGGAAGTACGGCTTCAAGAGCGCCAAGAGCATCGTCAAGATCCGCTTCACCGACAAGGAGCCGGGCACGGCCTGGAACAAGGCGGCGCAGCAGGAGTACGGCTTCTATTCCAACGTGAATCCCAACGTGGACCATCCGCGCTGGAGCCAGGCGACCGAGCGGCGCATCGGCGAGGACGGCCTGTTCGCCAAAAAGCGCAAGACGCTGATGTTCAATGGCTACGAGGCCCAGGTCGGCCAGCTGTACGCAGGCATGGACCTCAAGAAGTTCTACTGATCGGCCGCGCACGGTGGTTCCTGTGGTCATTGCGATGCGAAAGCTGCTGCTCCATCCTCTGGCCAAGCCATTGGTATTCACGCTGTGCCTGCTGCCGCTGGCCTGGCTGGTCTATGCGGCCGTCTCCAACCAGCTTGGAGCCAACCCCGCCGAAGCCCTGATCCGCTCCACCGGGGACTGGACACTGCGTGCCCTGTGCCTGGTGCTGGCGGTGACGCCGCTGCGGGTGTTGACCTCCACCCCGCAGATGGCGCGCTTTCGGCGCATGTTGGGGCTCTTTGTCTTCTTTTACGCTCTGCTGCACCTGCTGTGCTACAGCTGGTTCGACATGGGCTTCGAGGTGGCGGACATCGCCGTGGACATTGCCAAACGGCCGTTCATCCTTGTGGGGTTTGCCGCCTTCGTGCTGCTCGTGCTGATGGCGGCCACCTCGTTCAACCGTGCCATCCGGGCGCTGGGTGCCAAGCGCTGGCAGGCGCTGCACCGCACGGTGTATGGCGTGGCAGGTCTGGCGGTGTTGCACTTCTTCTGGATGCGTGCGGGCAAGAACGATTTTGGCGAGGTGGCGATGTATGCGGCCATTCTCGCGATGCTGCTGGGCTGGCGCGTGTGGCAGGCCGCGCGCCGGCGGTCGGTGAAGGCCGGTACCGCTGCCGCGGCGTCGCGCTGATTTGCGTGTCAGCCCACGGCCCGCAGGGCGGGGCGCATCTGGCGGGTGACGGGGTCGATGTGCGCAGTGGGGATCTGGTAGGCGCGGTCGTCGAAGAGGTCGATGCCGCACATGAGGTTCTCCACCCAGTCGAAGAAGTCGTCGATGGCCTGCTTGCCCAGGATGGGCGCACCGTGCTGCGGCACCAACATGGAAATGTCCAGTTGCCGCACCATGCGCACCCACAGGCGCAGGATCTTGTTGGACACCATGTAGCGGCGGTGGAAGCCCTCCATGCGCGGAATGTGCGCGGCCAGGTCGGTGACGGGAATGCTGGCTTCCGCCCCCGATGTCATTGACACCGCAAGGTCCCCTGTGAACAGAATGCGGCTCACCGGGTCGTAGAAGTGGAAGTTGCCTTCCGAGTGCAGGAAGTGGGCCGGCAGCAGCACCAGTTCGTTGCGGCCCAGGGGCAGGTGGCCACCACTGTCGGGCACGCCGATCACGCGGTTCTCGGTCTTGCCGACCTTGGTGAAGTGGGGCGCAAAGCGCTCCCAGACGCGCGAGATCACGAGCGAGGCCTTGGTGCTGGTCATCCAGCGATCCAGCGAGGCAATGATGTCCGGGTCGGCGTGCGAGGCAATCAGGTAGGACAGCTTGTGCGGCGCAAAGTGCTTGGTCATGCCGATGAACAGCTCGTTGAACGCGAGGTTGCCGCCCGGATCGATGATGGCCCCGGTGCCGTCGTCGACGATCAGGAACTGGTTGGCCTGCACGGCCTGGCCATCCTCCTCGATGAGGTCGGTGAACATCAGGCAGGCGTGGTTCTTGTCTCGGTACAGTTCGATGGCCATGGCAATGCTGCAGTGCAGTGAAAAACCGACTGTAGGACGGGGCATGGCCAAGCGGCTTGATGGAAATCAAGCCATGGGCAATCAGGGGTCCGGGGACACCCGGTTCCCTGAGATGGGGTCAGCGCGCGGTGGAAGCGGGTGCCTGGGGTGCTGAAGTGGCCGTCGAGGGAGTGGCGCCCGGCGTGAGCGTTTCGGGCAGGGTGGCGCGTTGTGCAGCGGCGGGGCCGGAGGGCAGGTACAGCGGCCCGCGCTGGCCACAACCCGCGATGGCCGCCGCACTGGCAGCAAGGACAAGCGTCCTGACTAGAATTTGGGATGCTTTCAACATGCGCAAATTGTAATGACTGACCTTGAATTCCAGGACCACGCCGAGAAACTGCTGGCGGCTGTCGAGCGCAGTTGCGACGAACTCAATGACACGACCGACGCCGACATCGACAACCAGCGCTCGGGCGGCATGATCACGCTGAGCTTTGCGAACCGAAGCCAGATCGTCATCAACCTGCAAAAGCCGCTGCACGAGGTGTGGATGGCCGCCAAGTCCGGTGGCTACCACTACAAGTTCGATGGTTCGGTGTGGCAGGACACCAAGGGGAGCGGTGAGTTCTTTGCCCGGCTGACCGAGGACGCGCGCACACAGTCGGGGATGCCGCTGGTCTTTTCCGCTTGACACGCCGGCAGCGCTGAAAGAACGGGCAGCGAAAAAGAACAAGGGCCGCACACGGCGGCCCTTGCTTCCGGCGCTGGCTATCAGTTGCGAAACAGATCGAGGATTCGGTTGCGCTCTTCCGTGGGCGGTGGCGCATGCGGTGCCACATCGGGACCGCCGGTGGTGCGCTGCTGTTCCTCCAGCCCGACGCTGGCAATGCCTGCGTTGCGTGCATATTCCTCGTAGAACCATTCTCCGCCCACGTTGACCACGCCGGGAGGAACGACCTGCTCGGTCACGGGGACGCCCTTGAGAGCGCGCTCCATGAAGCTGATCCACACCGGCAGGCTCAGGCCGCCACCGGTTTCGCGGCTGCCCAGGTTGCGCGGCGTGTCGTAGCCGATCCAGGTCACCGCAGCGATGGTCGACTGGTAGCCCGCGAACCAGGCATCCACCGAATCATTGGTGGTGCCGGTCTTGCCACCGATGTCCGAACGCTTCAGTGTGCCCTGGGCGCGTGCGGCGGTGCCGGAGCGGGTGACTTCCTGCAGCAGGCTGTTCATCACGAAGGCATTGCGCGCGTCGATGGCGCGCGGGAGCTCGGACACTGCGGGCGGCGTGACTTCGGAGATCACGCGGCCCTTGTGGTCGGTGACCTTGGCGATCAGCCAGGGGTTCACGCGGTACCCGCCATTGGCGAACACTGCGTAGGCCGAGGCCATCTGCAGCGGCGTGACCGAGCCCGCTCCCAGCGCCATGGTCAGGTAGGCAGGGTGTTTTTCCGCATCGAAGCCGAAGCGCGACACCCATTCCTGCGCAGTCTTGGGGCCGACGGCCTGCAAGATGCGGATGGAGATCATGTTCTTGGATTTCGCCAGGCCCGTGCGCAGGGTCATGGGGCCGTCGTACTTGCCGTCGTAGTTCTTGGGCTCCCAGGGTTGGCCGCCGGTGGTGCCGGCATCGAAGAACAGCGGAGCGTCGTTGACCACAGTGGCGGGCGTGAACCCCTTCTCCAGGGCCGCCGAATAGATGAACGGCTTGAAACTGGAGCCCGGCTGGCGCCAGGCCTGCGCCGCGTGGTTGAACTTGTTTTTGTCGAAGTCGAAACCACCGACCAGGGCGCGGATGGAGCCGTTGCGCGGGTCGAGGGCCACGAAGGCGCCTTCGACCTCGGGCAGCTGGGTGATCTCCCAGGCGCCCTTGGGGGTCTTGACCACGCGGATCACGGCGCCACGGCGGATCTTGATGTTGGGCGGTGCCTTGTCGCTCAGGCCGGACTGCGCGGGCTTGAGGCCATCGCCCGAGATCTCGAGGTTGTCGCCATTGGCACGGGCGGCAACGATCTTGCGGGGGCCGGCTTCAAGCACTACGGCCGCCATCACGTCGCCGTTGTCGGGGTGGTTGGCCAGAGCATCGTCGACGGCGTCTTCGACTTCCTGGGCGGCCGTGGGCAGCACCACGAACTTTTCGGGGCCTCGGTACTGCTGGCGGCGCTCATAGTCCATGATGCCGCGGCGCAGTGCGGTGTAGGCCGCCTCCTGCTCCCCTGCGTTCAGGGTGGTGTACACGTTCAGGCCGCGGGTGTAGGCCTCGTTGCCATACTGCGTGAAGATGAGCTGGCGCGCCATCTCGGCCACGTATTCGGCATGGATGCGCGTGTTGTCCGGGCCGCTGCGGATCTTGAGGTCTTCCTTCTTGGCGGCGGCGGCTTCCTGGGCGGTGATGAAGCCGTTCTCTTCCATGCGCTCGATGATGTAGAGCTGGCGCGAGCGGGCCCGCTTGGGGTTGCTGATGGGGTTGTAGGCAGAAGGCGCCTTGGGCAGGCCGGCGAGCATAGCCGCCTCGGCAATCGAAATGGATTTGAGGGGCTTGCCAAAGTAAGCCTCTGCAGCCGCAGAAAATCCGTAGGCACGGTTTCCCAGGTAAATCTGGTTCATGTAAATCTCAAGGATCTGGTCCTTGGTCAGCATATGCTCCAGTTTGAATGTCAGTAATATTTCGTAAATTTTGCGAGTAAATGTTTTCTCCGAGGAGAGATAAACATTGCGCGCCACCTGCATTGTGATAGTGGAAGCCCCCTGGCTTTTGACGCGGCCGAGATTGGCCAGGCCGGCGCGGACCACGCCCTTGTAGTCCACACCGCCATGCTGGAAGAAGCGCGAGTCCTCGATGGCCAGTACGGCGTCCTTCATGACCTTGGGGATTTCCTGGATCGGGGTGAGGTTGCGCCGCTCTTCACCGAATTCACCCAACAGAGCTCCCTCGAAGGAATAGACCCGCAGAGGCAGCTTGGGGCGGTAGTCCGCCAGATCCGAGATGTCCGGCAGGTTGGGATAGGCCACCGCCAGTGCCACGGCAATGGTCAGCAGCAGGCCAAGCGCACCCGCAACCGCAAGGCCCGTGGTCCAGAGTACGAAGCGAAGCAGCCAGCGAAGCCAGGTGGGGCGGGAAGGCGCGGAAGCGGTCGTCGAAGAGTCGGTTGGCTTTTGCTGTGGAGAAGAGGGCGGCGGCATATCGCTCCGATTGGTGGAGACGCCATTATAAAAATCTCGGGCCTCTTTCAGTGGAAACGGCCCCAAGGCTCCGACCAACGGTCTCGGCGGCCGCTTTACGGTCTTGCAATTGCGCCGAGTCCGCCCAACCGATCGTGTGGTTTTGGCAACGCTCTGAACGGTTCAGATGGGGAAAATTCTTTGCCGGTGAACTACCTTACTGATAGCATTCATGTGAAGTGTTAAGTTTTGTTGCGTCATTTTGACAAGTTACAGGGGACCAATCTTGATCTCAACGGGATCTTTGTTCAGTCGCCAGGCTGCGCCTCTGCTGGGTATCGACATCAGCTCATCCAGCGTCAAGTTGGTCGAGTTGGGGCGGGACAAGGCGGGAGGCCTGGTCCTTGAGCGCTGCGCCATCGAGCCGCTGGAACGCGGCTGGATCACCGATGGCAATATCGAAAAGTTCGACGAAGTGGCGGAAGCCCTGCGTCGCCTCGTCAAGAAAAGCGGCACCCGCACCAAAAATGTGGCGCTGGCTTTGCCGCCTTCTGCGGTGATCACCAAAAAGATCACGTTGCCCGGCGGCATGACCGAGCAGGAGCTCGAAGTCCAGGTCGAGTCTGAAGCAAATCAGTACATTCCTTTCTCTCTGGACGAGGTGAGCCTGGACTTTTGTGTCATAGGCCCCAGCAAGAGTTCCCCGGGTGATGTGGAAGTGTTGATTGCCGCATCCCGCAAGGAAAAGGTGCAGGACCGCCAGGGCCTCGCAGAAGCTGCCGGCCTGAAGCCGGTGGTGGTGGATATTGAGTCCAATGCCTCGCGCCTCGCCGCAGGCCGTTTGATCGAGGCATTGCCCAACAAGGGTGTAGATGCCCTGGTGGCATTGTTCGAGGTGGGCGCCGTGACCACCAGTATGCAGGTCATCCGCAATGAGGAAGTGGTCTATGACCGCGACCAGGCATTTGGCGGTGCGCAGCTGACCCAGCTGATTGTTCGGCAGTATGGTTTCTCGGTGGAAGAGGCCGAGAACAAGAAGCGCAGTGGCGATCTGCCCGAGGATTACCAGGCGGCGGTGCTGCGTCCTTTTGTGGACAACATGGCCCAGGAAATCGGACGGGCGCTGCAATTCTTCTTTACCAGCACGCCCCACAACCGCATCGACCACATCGTTCTGGCTGGTGGCTCGGCCCCGCTGCCGGGGTTGACGGAAGCAGTCACCCAGCAGACAGGCTTTGCCTGCAGCCTGGCCAATCCCTTTGACGGCATGGAAATTGGCAACTCGGTGCGGCTCAAGAAGATGGTGCGCGAAGCGCCTTCCTACCTGACATCGTGCGGCCTTGCCATGCGGAGGTTTCTGCAGTGATTTTGATTAACTTACTTCCCCACCGGGAAGCCGCCAGAAAACGCCGCCGCGAAGGATTTCAGGCGACGATGGTGGCCTCTGCCATTGCCGGCCTGCTGATTGCCGGGCTTATCTACTGGGTCTTGCAAACATTGATCGCGGACCAGCAAGCCACTAATGGGGTCCTGAAAGCTGAAATTCAAGTACTTGAAGGTCAGATCAAGGAAATTGCGAATATCGAAGAGGAAATTGCTGCATTGCGTGCGCGTCAGAAGGCCGTGGAAGATCTGCAGGCCGATCGCAATCTGCCGGTTCACTTGTTGACGGAATTGGTCAAGCAACTGCCTGACGGCGTGTATGTGACCAGTTTGAAGCAGACCAACCAATCGATCGAGATCAAGGGGGTTGCGCAGTCCAATGAACGCATCTCGGAAATGCTGCGCAACCTGTCCAACAACACGCCTTGGTTGTCCAAGCCCGAGCTGGTGGAGATTGTGGCCAGCAACGTGGCGCTGAGCCCGCGGGACAGCCGACGCGTGGCGTCATTCAACCTTCGCTTCCAATTGGTGAAATCCAGCGAAGCCCGCAAGGCAATGGAAACAGCGGCAAGCTCTGCTAAAGGCTGACCCATGGCAACTAAAAAACTTCAAAAAGTCGACGTGTCTGAGCAGTTTGCGAATCTGCAGCGCCAGTTCACCAATCTGGATACCAAGGACCCTTCGCTGTGGCCACCGATTCCTCGGTATCTGCTGTGCTTGCTCATCGTCGTGGCGGTAGCTGCTGCACTTTGGTTTGTCAAACTAACAGACTATGAGGCAGAGCTTCAAACGGAAAAGGCCACCGAGTTGACGCTGCGTGACGACTACAAGAAGAAGCTCCAAAAGGCGGTGAGCTTGGATGCCTTGAAGAAACAGCGCGAGCAGGTTCAGCAATACGTTATTCAGCTGGAAAAACAACTGCCTAGCAAGGCAGAAATGGCGGCTCTGCTCTCCGATATCAACCAATCTGGGTTGGGTCGAAGTCTGCAGTTCGAGCTTTTCAGACCAGGGCAGGTTGTTGTGCGCGAATACTATGCGGAATTGCCCATCGCAGTTCGGGTAACCGGGCGTTACCACGACATGGGTGCATTTGCCTCGGATATCGCCCATCTGTCGCGCATCGTCACCTTGAATGATGTGGCAATTACCACACCCCAAGGGAAAGACAAGGAGCGGGATATAGCCAATGGTGTTCTGGTGATGGATGCCACTGCGCGAACCTTCCGATACCTCGATACTGAGGAAATTCAAGCCCAGCGCAAGACGGCAGCGAAGGGAGCTGCAAAATGAGATTTCTAAGAAGCGGCCTGGTGCTTGCCTGTGTGGCGGTGCTGAGCGGTTGTGTTGACTCTGGCGAAGATGAGGTTAGGCAATGGATCAGCGAAGAGCGCGCGCAGGCAAAGCCACGCGTGACTCCAATTACCGAGCCCAAGCAATTCAAGCCCGAAGCCTATACGACCGATGCTCAGCTGGAGCCTTTCAATCCGCTAAAACTCACGCAAGCTTTGCGCAGGGATTCGGCGCAATTGGCTTCCAATGCTGCATTGATTGCACCAGAGATGGCGCGCCGCAAAGAGCCTTTGGAAGCCTATCCGTTGGACACCATCAAGATGGTGGGTAGTCTGCAAAAGAAGGGGCAACCCGCTGCATTGGTCACGGCCGACAAACTGCTGTACCAAGTCACTGTGGGCCAATACCTTGGGCAGAGCTATGGACGCATAACGTCCATCAATGAAACAGCCATTCAATTGCGTGAGATCGTGCAGGATGCTACGGGTGACTGGGTTGAACGAACGACGTCGCTTGAGTTGCAAGAAGGGGTAAAAAAATGAAGCAGAACACTTTCGGAATGATGCGATTTTTCAATCGGGGCGTACTTCTTGCGACATCGGTTGCTGCGTCTTCGTTGGCATGGGCGCAAGGCTCAATTGAAAATATTTCAGGTGCCATGCAAGGGGGGGTGGAGATTGTCCGGATTGATTTTTCGGAACCAGTTTCAGTGCTCCCGACGGGCTTCGTGACCCAGTCACCGGCACGTATCGCCTTGGATTTTCCTGACACCACCAGCGCATTGGGCAAGTCGGCGGTGCAGATCAATCAGGGAAATATCCGGTCTGCCAATCTGGTGCAGGCGCCTGGACGTTCACGGGTGGTGCTGAACCTGAAGCAGGCGTCCTCTTACCGTACCGAGCTGCAGGGCAAGTCGGTGCTGGTCTATCTGGATAGCAGTGCGGCACCCGTTGCAACCACTTCGCAACCTGTGAGCTTCGCCGAAAATGCAAATACGGAAGTGATGGCCATCAAGGACGTCGACTTTCGACGTGGTGCTGATGGGTCTGGTCGAGTCGTTGTAACCCTGCCCAATAATCAGGTCGGTGTCGATCTGCGGCCTGTAGGCAAGGGACTGACAGTGGACTTTCTGAAGTCCTCACTGTCGGAAGGCTTGCGCCGGCGACTAGATGTTACGGATTTTGGAACGCCAGTGCAGATCATTTCCACGACCCAGCAGGGCGAGCGGGTGCGCATGGTGATCGAGCCTGTGGGTGAATGGGAGCACAGCGCTTACCAAAGTGACAACCAGTTTGTGGTGGAGGTTCGCCAAAAGAAGGTGGATCTGACCAAGCTGACGCAAGGTCCGGGTTATAGCGGCGAGAAGTTGTCGCTCAATTTCCAAAATATCGAAGTACGCTCCCTGCTGCAGGTGATCGCCGACTTCACCAATTTCAACATCGTGACATCTGACACGGTGACAGGTGCTCTGACACTTCGGCTGAAGGATGTTCCCTGGGATCAGGCTCTGCAAATCATCATGGATGCCAAGGGCCTTGGCATGCGAAAGAATGGCTCCGTTCTCTGGATCGCTCCCAAAGATGAGATCGACGATAGAACAAAGAAGGATTTCGAGGCGGCCATGGCCATACAAAAACTGGAGCCTCTGCGAACGCAGGCATTCCAGATGAATTATGCCAAGGCTGTTGACATGGTTATACAGCTTTCCACGACTGTGGGTGGGGGAGGAGGGGTGTCTAACCGGTTCTTGAGCGAGCGTGGCAGTGCGATTGCCGAGCCCCGAACCAATCAGTTGTTTGTGACGGACACGGCCAGTAAATTGGAAGAGGTGCGTCAACTCCTCTCCACTCTGGATGTAGCTGTTCGCCAAGTGATGATCGAGGCTCGGATTGTCGAAGCTTCCGATACTTTCGGGCGTTCTCTTGGCGTGAGATTGGGCGCGACCGACCTTCGTGCTGCCCGTGGTGGCGACGGTGGATACTCCTTGGGAACAAGTGGCAATCGGGTTGGTTTCGGCACCAACTACAGCAATGCTGTTGCATCCACTTCTGCCGGTGGGGTGGTCAACACAAATGGTAACTTTGTGAACTTGCCTGCAACTGCCATTGGCGGCTACGATCCATCCAGCTTCGCGATATCTATTTTCAACTCGGCTGCGAATCGATTCCTGAATCTGGAGATTTCGGCGCTGGAAGCGGATGGCAAGGGCAAAATCGTATCCAGCCCGCGTGTCGTGACGGCGGATCAGACCAAGGCGTCCATCGAGCAAGGTACTGAATTTCCTTATCCTGTTACTGCTCCAAACGGCGGTACGGTAATTGCGTTCAAGAAGGCTGTGCTCAAGTTGGAAGTGCTTCCGCAGATCACTCCTGAAGGCAATATTATTCTTGATCTGGATGTCAATAAGGATAGTCCAGGTGAGGTGCTTAACAATGTGCGAGCAATCAATACCAAGCACATTAAAACGCAAGTACTGGTCGAAAATGGTGGTACGGTGGTAATTGGTGGTATTTTTGAATTGTTTGAAGACAACACCGAAACCAAGGTTCCTTTGTTGGGTGACATTCCAGGTGTGGGAAATTTGTTCAAAACACGTACAAAATCAGCCAACAAGCAGGAGATGCTGATCTTTATCACGCCCAAAGTCATTACCGACCGTTCGGCATTCCGTTAAAGTTTTTGAAATGGGAAAGAAAATGAAAAAATTATGGAAAGCCTTGCTTCTGTTGTCTGCCGTGTTACTGGCGGCTTGTGGTGGAGGCGGTGGTAGCGGCGGGGAATCCAATCTCCAATACCGCATTACCCTGACGACTGCAAAATCACAACTTCCAATTAATATTGCAAATGAACCGGTGAGGATGGGGGCTTTTGGTGCCTACACTACGACGCTTTATGTGGATGCGCGGGTTGGATCCAATCCAATTCCCGGTGGTGAGGAGGTATTTGCCTGTAATATCGTGCAAGGCTTGGATAGCGGTGTGTTGTACTATCTTGATGGCAAGGATGAGCATGAGGACGAGAACGGAAATCCTGCGGCGTTCCGTTCTATTGTTCTGGGAGCGAATGCGGGTGGAGCCTCTTTCCACTTTCATGCAATCAATCAGGCTGGCACCGCGCGCATTAGCTGCTCGGTAACCGATCCGCGTGATAAGAAGGTCTACAGTGCCAGTGTGGATATCAAAGTTGGCGCAGCAACTGGCAAGGTTGCTAGTGTTGTTGGTCGTGCGGAGGCACCCTTTGTTTTGGTTTCAAGAGATAGCACTAACAGGCCCCCTTATCGCAATAACATAGGTGTCCAGGCTTTTGTCATGGACGATGCAAACCAACCTATTCCGGAGCCTTCAGCACCCAACCTCCAGGTTAGTATCCGGTCCATTGGCTCAGCCGCAGTAGGTGCGCGTCTGCTGCAAGGAAATCAGTCGGGCAGCGTACTGCAAGTACGGACGATTGGCGGGATAGGTCTGTTCTCGCTGTCAAGCGGCACTAACAACGGCTCCATCGTGTTGGAATATGTCACGGACCGTTTTGACAATGACGTTACCAACGGTATCCAGGATCCGGTAACGGCTCTTCACGCTGTGCCTGTTGTAGACAGTGTGGCAACGGCCCCGCTGACCCTGCCTCCGCCGGCTGACCAGGACGCGGTCGTTGGCCTTCCTTTTGCTGCGGTGTTTCCTGTACAAGGAGGTGTTGGTCCTTACACGTGGTCTTCTATTGCTCTGCCAAGTGGCCTCGCTATCAGCAATGATGGTATTGTGAGTGGTGTGCCTCAAGGCCCTGGCTCCTACAGCGGAGTGCTGACGGTGGTCGACTCATTGGGAACTAAGGTGTCAGGCAATGTGAAGTTCACAGTGGCTCCTGGCGCATCGGTCCCCAACCCTCTGACGGTGAATGGCTGTGTAAGCAACGGCAGCTCGGTGTGCTCTCTGCCCGCTGCGAATGTTGGTGAAGCTTATCTTTACAGCTTGACAGTGACCGGTGGAAATGCAACAGACGCAGTGATCTGGACCTTTGCGCCCTCTACGCTGCCAGCCGGTCTCAGGGGCAGCAGCACGGGTAACAGCGGCGTGATCAGCGGCACCCCCACTGCTTCGTGCAATGCCAGGTTCCTGGTCACAGCGACCCGCGGTACGGTTACCGTGACCCAGCAGGTGTCTGTGCAGATCGGCGCCAATACGGCGGCTTGCCCTTAATAGGGTCGGGGGGTGGTTCAGATCTCTTGGATCTGTCGGGCCCCCGCTGCTTGAGTAAAGACCCCGTGGGCCTGGGCCCACGGGGTCTTTCTTTTTTGGGGGGCCTTGCAGTTTTTCTCGTCGGTGAATGGTCTGCAGTCGCGGTGGCATTCTGCGTAAACTACGGGCCTATGCCTGAAACCGTCGATCTGATCCCCGCTTCTCGTCCCGTACCCTCTGCAGGTATCGCCTCGCACAGAGTCGCCATCGATCTGGGCGATCGCAGCTACGGCATTGAAATCGGCGCCGGTCTTCTCGGTTGCCTGCAAGACGGCTTGGAGCTTCCCAATGGCACGTCGGCCTTGGTCGTCACGAATGACACCGTGGGCCCGCTGTACGGGGCTGCTGTGATCGAAGCGCTGCGCAAACGCTACCCGGTCGTGCACAGGGTGACCTTGCCCGACGGCGAGGAATTCAAAGGCTGGGAAACCCTGCAGCTGATCTTCGACGCCCTGCTGACAAATGGCTGCGACCGCAAGGCCGTGCTGTTCGCGCTGGGTGGTGGCGTGATCGGCGACATGACCGGCTTTGCCGCCGCGACCTACATGCGCGGCGTTCCCTTCGTGCAAATTCCCACGACCTTGCTGGCCCAGGTGGATTCCTCGGTGGGAGGCAAGACGGCCATCAACCACCCGCTGGGCAAGAACATGGTCGGCGCGTTCTACCAGCCCCGGCTGGTGGTTTGCGACCTGGCCACGCTCGACACCCTGAGCGCGCGCGAGATGAGCGCCGGGCTGGCGGAAGTGCTCAAGTACGGCCCCATTGCCGACATGGAGTTCATGCACTGGCTGGAATCCTCCGTCGACGCATTGCGTGCCCGTGACCGGAGGGCGCTGGCCCATGCTGTGCGGCGCAGCTGTGAGATCAAGGCCTGGGTGGTGAGCCAGGACGAGCGCGAAGGCGGTCTGCGGGCCATCCTGAATTTCGGCCATACCTTTGGCCATGCCATCGAAGCAGGCATGGGCTACGGCGTGTGGCTGCATGGCGAAGGCGTGGGGGCTGGGATGGTGATGGCCGCCGAGTTGTCGCGCCGCCTGGGCCTGGTGGACGATGCTTTCGTGTGCCGCCTGGTGTCCTTGATCGAACGCGCGGGGCTGCCCACAAAAGGGCCCGTCATCGATGCAGCCGACAATGCCGGCCGCTACCTGGAGCTCATGCGCATCGACAAGAAGTCCGAGGCGGGCGAGATCCGCTTCGTGCTGATCGACGGCCCAGGCAAGGCCATCGTCCGTGCGGCGCCCGATGCATTGGTGCGCGAAGTGATCGATGCCTGCTGCGCTTAGCGCATGCAGGGCGGGCGGGTTCGTGGGATGGCTGGCAGACAGGCTGTGCCTGTCGGTCGTCTCAGCCCTGCCAGGCGCTGGCCACCGTTCGCGGCCACAATGGGGATATCCTGTTGACGAACGAGCACTGCGAGCCTGTTGTTGAACCCTAGATCCGACCTTGCCGCCTACGCCAGCCACCCTGCATCCAGCAGGGGGCGGCGCCACCCCGAAGTGCCGGCACCGACCCGCTCGGAATACCAGCGCGACCGTGATCGCATCGTGCACTCCACGGCGTTCCGCCGGCTGGTCTACAAGACCCAGGTCTTCCTCAACCACGAAGGCGACCTGTTCCGCACACGCCTGACCCATTCGCTCGAAGTCGCGCAACTGGGGCGGTCGATCGCGCGCTCGCTGCGCATCGATGAAGACCTGGTCGAAGCCATTTCGCTGGCCCACGACCTGGGCCACACGCCTTTTGGCCATGCGGGGCAGGACGCGTTGCACGGCTGCATGGCCGACCATGGCGGTTTTGAGCACAACCTGCAGAGCCTGCGGGTCGTGGACCAGTTGGAGGAGCGCTACCCCCAGTATGACGGCCTCAACCTGACTTTCGAGACACGCGAAGGCATCCTCAAGCATTGCTCGCGCGCCCACGCGCAGCAGCTCGAAGAGGCCGAACCCGGCGGCGTGGGCGCGCGCTTTCTGCGCCGCGAGCAGCCCAGCCTGGAGGCCCAGCTGTGCAACCTGGCCGACGAGATTGCCTACAACGCCCACGATATCGATGACGGGGTGCGCTCCGGTCTCATCACCCTGGCCCAACTGGGCGAGGTCCCCCTGTTCGACCAGTACCGCCACGCGGCCCAGGCAGCGCATCCCCATCTGGGCGAGACCGCCATGCACCGCCGCCTGCTGTTCGAAGCCATCCGACTCATGCTCAGTGCCCAGGTGTACGATGTGATCGATGCCACCTCGGCGGCGCTGGCTCGGGTGGCACCGGGCAGCGCCGATGCGGTGCGGCGCTCCGAGCCCCTGGTAATGTTCAGCGATGCCATGCGGGAGCAGTCCTTGGTGCTCAAACGCTTCCTGTTCAAGAACCTGTACCGCCATTCCCAGGTCATGGAAACCACCGGGCGAGCGCAGCAGATCGTGCGGGATCTGTTTGCCGCCTACCTGCAGGCACCACAGGAGATGAAACCTGCCTTTGCGCAGCAAGCCAGTGCTGGAGACAGCACGGTCAAGGCGCGTGCGATTGCCGATTTCATCGCGGGCATGACCGACCGCTTCGCCGCGCGCGAGCACGAACGTCTGACGGGCCAGCGCCTGCTTGACTGAGGAACAACGGCGACCGCCGCTGGCTTTCGGCTGCAAGGCACCGCCAAAGACCGGGTTGGGGCCCGCCCGCTAAAATGGCAGGCCACCCCACGCGCCCAGCGCCTTTGCATGAACTCCCCCTCTTTCGCGGCCTCGCCATCGACCGAAGCCTCTTCGTCCCTTGCCTCGCAACCTGCCATCCGGGACACGGTCCAGTGGCTGGAACGCGCCGTCATCGGCCTGAACCTGTGCCCTTTTGCGAAGGGGGTCCATGCCAAGGGGCAGATCCACTATGCCGTGAGCCAGGCGCAGGATGCGCAGCAACTGCTGGCCGATCTGCGTGGGGAGCTCCTGGCCCTGGCGGGTCTGGCGGCTGCCGTGCGCGACACCACCCTGCTGGTCGTGCCGACGCCGCTGCTGGCGGACTTCCTGGACTTCAACGACTTTCTGGGCGAGGCGGAAGACCTGCTCGAAGAACTCGAACTGGACGGCACGCTGCAGATCGCCAGCTTCCACCCGCAGTTCCAGTTTGCCGGCACGCGCGCTGACGACGTGACCAACTGCACCAACCGCTCTCCCTACCCCACGCTGCACCTGTTGCGCGAAGAGAGCATCGACCGCGCCGTGGAAGTTTTCCCTGAGGCGGAAACCATTTACGAGCGCAACATCGAGGTGCTCGAGCAGCTCGGCCTGCCGGGGTGGGAGGCATTGCACGTCGGCCCCAGTTGTACTGCCGCGACTGCTGCAGCAGCAGTGCCGGATGTGTCGACCACCGCGACCGGAGGTAAGGCATGAACGCGCCCCGCAACAAGCAGGGCGCCAAGCCCACGGGCAAGGGCGCTTCTGGCTCGCCAGTGGATCCCGTGCTGTCCGAGCTGCGCCCTGGCCAGTCGCTCGAGCTGCTGCAGGAGCTGCACATCCTCACGCGCGATGGCCGGCTCAACCAGGATTCGCGGCGCAAGCTCAAGCAGGTGTACCACCTGTTCAACTTCATCGAACCCCTGCTCGCCGAGCTGTCGGCCGACGGGCACAGCCCCAGTCTGGCCGACCATGGGGCAGGCAAGTCCTACCTGGGCTTCATCCTCTATGACCTGTATTTCAAGGCGCTCTCGCGTGGCCATATCTATGGCATCGAGACGCGCAGCGAGTTGGTGGACAAGTCGCGGGCGCTGGCCCAGCGCCTCGGCTTCGGGCGCATGTCCTTCCTGAACCTGTCGGTGGCCGAATCCGCCGATGCCGCCGAACTGCCCGTGCAGATCGACCTCGTCACCGCGCTGCACGCCTGCGATACCGCCACTGACGACGCCATTGCCTTCGGCCTGCAAAAGCGCGCCCGGGCCATGGTCCTGGTGCCCTGCTGCCAGGCCGAGATTGCTGCCTGCCTGCGCCAGGGCAAGGCATTCCAACTGTCGCGCACGCCACTGGCCGAGTTGTGGCGCCACCCCCTGCACACGCGCGAGCTGGGTAGCCAGGTCACCAACGTGCTGCGCTGCCTGTACCTGGAAGCCAGCGGCTACCAGGTCACGGTGACCGAACTCGTCGGCTGGGAGCACAGCATGAAGAACGAGCTCATCATCGCGCGCTACACAGGCCAGAAGAAGCGCAGCGCCGCCGAGCGCCTGCGTGCCATCCTGCGCGAGATGGGGTTGGAGCAGGCGATGGCGGCGCGCTTCGGCTTGCAGCCCGTGGCGGTGCTCGGGGCAGAGGCCGACAGCAGCGCCGAAACCGCGGCGCCTTAGACCCCTCGGCGGGTGCCCGTGGGTGGCGGGCAGCGCATCGGATGAAAATGGGGACAGGTATATCATGCCCCTCCCACCCCATCTGATCACCTGCCTTCGCCATGGCCCGCCTGCCTCGACTGACACTGCCCGGCTTCCCCCACCATGTGATCCAGCGCGGCAACAACCGCCAGGCGATCTTCCTGGACCGGGCCGATTTCGAGGCCATGCTCGCGCTGCTGGATGAAAACGCCCGCAAGTTCCAGGTGGCCCTGCATGCCTATGTGCTCATGGACAACCATTTCCATCTGCTGGCCACACCGTCCACCGACGACGGCCTGCCGCAGATGATGCAGTCCATAGGCCGCAGCTACGTGCGTTACTTCAACCAGCGCCATGGCCGCACGGGCACCCTGTGGGAGGGGCGCTACCGCTCCACCGTGATCGATGCCGAGCGCTACCTGCTGGCCTGCATGGTCTACATCGACCTCAACCCCGTGCGCGCCGGCATCGCCCAGCGACCGGCCGACTACCCCTGGTCCAGCCACGGCCATTGGCTCGGTCTGAGCACCGACAGGCTGCTCACCACCCACGGGCTTTACTGGGCGTTGGGCAACACCCCCTTTGCACGCGAGGCAGCCTATGCTGCGCTCGTGCAATCGGGCCTGGGCGAGAGACAGCTCCAGGCGCTTACACAATCCGCGCTGAGTGGCTGGGCCCTGGGTGAGCCCGATTTCGTGGCCGGGCTGCAGAAGCTCACATCCCGCAGGGTGACCAAGGCCAAGCCGGGCCGGCCCCCTGTGTCTGCTGCTTCCGAAGAAGAAGTCTGAGGAAGATCGGGGGCGACGGTAATGTGTACGCGCCATTTCGCCCATTTTGATATGTCCCCAATTAAATCCGACTTTTTCAGTTGGTTAATTTAAATGGAATCTGACCCCAATTAATATGCTTGCCTTGCATGTTGCAATGCACTAATCTTGCACTCCCTGCGAAAATTCATGAGGAGTGCGCCATGACCACGGCTGCCGAGATACAGCATCTCCAACAACACGGTTTGTATTCATCGTCCAACGAACACGACGCCTGCGGCCTCGGTTTCGTCGCCCACATCAAGGGCGTCAAGCGCCACGACATCGTGACGCAGGCCTTGAAGATCCTGGAGAACATCGACCACCGTGGTGCCGTGGGTGCCGACAAGCTCATGGGCGACGGTGCGGGCATCCTGATCCAGATCCCCGACGCGCTGTACCGCGAAGAAATGGCCAAGCTGGGCGTCACGCTGCCTGCCGCCGGTGAATACGGCGTGGGCATGATCTTCCTGCCCAAGGAGCACGCCTCCCGCCTGGCTTGCGAGCAGGAGATGGAGCGCGCCATCAAGGCCGAAGGCCAGGTGCTGCTCGGCTGGCGCGATGTGCCGGTGAACGTCGACATGCCCATGTCGCCCACCGTGCGCAAGAAGGAGCCCATCCTGCGCCAAGTCTTCATCGGTCGCGGCAACGACGTGATCGTGCAGGACGCGCTGGAACGCAAGCTCTACGTGATCCGCAAGACGGCCAGCGCCGCCATCCAGAACCTCAAGCTCAAGCACAGCAAGGAATACTACGTTCCCAGCATGTCCAGCCGCACCGTGGTCTACAAGGGCCTGCTGCTGGCCGACCAGGTGGGCACCTACTACATGGACCTGCAGGACGAGCGCTGCGTCTCGGCCATCGGCCTGGTGCACCAGCGTTTCTCGACCAACACCTTCCCCGAGTGGCCCTTGGCCCACCCCTACCGCTACGTGGCGCACAACGGTGAAATCAACACCGTCAAGGGCAACTACAACTGGATGAAGGCGCGCGAGGGCGTGATGGCTTCGCCCGTGCTTGCGGCCGACCTGCACAAGCTCTATCCCATCAGCTTCGCCGACCAGTCCGACACCGCCACGTTCGACAACTGCCTCGAGCTGCTGACCATGGCCGGGTACCCCATCAGCCAGGCCGTGATGATGATGATCCCCGAGCCCTGGGAGCAGCACACCACCATGGACGAGCGCCGCCGCGCCTTCTATGAATACCATGCCGCGATGATGGAGCCCTGGGACGGCCCGGCCTCCATCGTCTTCACCGATGGCCGCCAGATCGGCGCCACGCTGGACCGCAACGGCCTGCGCCCTTCGCGCTACTGCATCACCGACGATGATCTGGTCGTCATGGCCTCGGAATCGGGCGTGCTGCCGATCCCCGAGAACAAGATCGTGCGCAAGTGGCGCCTGCAGCCCGGCAAGATGTTCCTCATCGACCTGGAGCAGGGCCGCATGATCGACGACGAGGAGCTCAAGGCCAACGTCGTCAACACCAAGCCCTACAAGCAGTGGATCGAGAACCTGCGCATCAAGCTCGACAGCATCGACGCTGCCGCGGACGCGCCCGTGGCCCAGGCTGCCACGCTGCCATTGCTCGACCGCCAGCAGGCCTTCGGCTACACGCAGGAAGACATCAAGTTCCTGATGGCCCCCATGGCCAAGAACGGCGAGGAGGGCATCGGCTCCATGGGCAACGACAGCCCGCTGGCCGTGCTCTCGGGCAAGAACAAGCCGCTGTTCAACTACTTCAAGCAGCTGTTCGCCCAGGTGACCAACCCGCCGATCGACCCGATCCGCGAGGCCATCGTGATGTCGCTCAACAGCTTCATCGGCCCCAAGCCGAACCTGCTGGACATCAACCAGGTCAACCCGCCGATGCGGCTCGAAGTGAGCCAGCCCGTGCTCGACTTCGCCGACATGGCCAAGCTGCGCGACATCGAGAAGTACACGCAAGGCAAGTTCAAGAGCGCCACCATCGACATCACCTACCCGCTGGACTGGGGCCGTGAGGGCGTGGAAGCCAAGCTTGCCTCGCTGTGCGCACAGGCGGTAGACGCCATCAAGGGCGGCGCCAACATCCTGATCGTCAGCGACCGTGCTGTGAGCGCCACGCAGGTGGCCATCCCCGCATTGCTGGCCCTGTCGGCCATCCACCAGCACCTGGTGGGCGCGGGCCTGCGCACCACGGCCGGCCTGGTGGTCGAGACCGGCACCGCACGCGAAGTGCACCACTTCGCCGTGCTGGGCGGCTACGGCGCCGAAGCCGTGCACCCCTACCTCGCGATGGAAACCCTGACCGAGATGCACAAGGACATGCCCGGCGACCTGTCGCCGGACAAGGCCATCTACAACTACGTCAAGGCCATCGGCAAGGGCCTGTCGAAGATCATGTCCAAGATGGGCGTGAGCACCTACATGAGCTACTGCGGCGCGCAGCTGTTCGAGGCCATCGGCCTGAACACCGACACCGTGGGCAAGTACTTCACCGGCACCGCCAGCCGCGTGGAAGGCATCGGCGTGTTCGAGATCGCCGAGGAAGCCATCCGCATGCACAAGGCCGCCTTCGGCGATGACCCCGTGCTCGAAACCATGCTCGACGCCGGCGGCGAATACGCCTGGCGCGCCCGTGGCGAAGAGCACATGTGGAGCCCCGACGCGATCGCCAAGCTGCAGCATTCCACGCGTGCCAACAACTGGAACACGTACAAGGAATACGCGCAGATCATCAACGACCAGAGCAAGCGCCACATGACGCTGCGCGGCCTGTTCGAGTTCAAGATCGATCCTGCCAAGGCCATCCCGGTGGACGAGGTCGAGCCCGCCAAGGAGATCGTCAAGCGCTTCGCCACCGGCGCCATGTCGCTGGGCTCCATCTCCACCGAAGCCCATGCCACGCTGGCCGTGGCCATGAACCGCATCGGCGGCAAGAGCAACACCGGCGAGGGCGGCGAGGACGCTGCGCGCTACCGCAACGAACTCAAGGGCATCCCGATCAAGCAGGGCGATTCGCTCAAGAGCGTGATCGGCGCCGAGAACGTCGAGGTCGACCTGCCCCTGCAGGACGGTGACTCCCTGCGCAGCCGCATCAAGCAGGTGGCCTCGGGCCGCTTCGGCGTCACGGCCGAGTACCTGTCCTCGGCCGACCAGATCCAGATCAAGATGGCGCAGGGCGCCAAGCCCGGCGAAGGCGGTCAGCTGCCTGGTGGCAAGGTCTCCAACTACATCGGCAAGCTGCGCCACAGCGTGCCCGGCGTGGGCCTGATCTCGCCCCCGCCGCACCATGACATCTACTCCATCGAAGACCTGGCCCAGCTGATCCACGACCTGAAGAACGTGGCGCCGCATGCCAGCATCAGCACCAAGCTGGTGTCCGAAGTCGGCGTGGGCACCATTGCCGCGGGCGTCACCAAGTGCAAGAGCGATCACATCGTGATCGCCGGCCATGACGGCGGTACGGGCGCATCGCCCTGGTCGTCGATCAAGCACGCGGGCGGTCCCTGGGAGATCGGCCTGGCCGAAACCCAGCAGACCCTGGTGCTCAACCGCCTGCGCGGCCGCGTGCGCGTGCAGGCCGACGGCCAGATGAAGACCGGCCGCGACGTCGCCATCGGCGCGCTGCTCGGTGCCGACGAATTCGGCTTCGCCACGGCGCCGCTGGTCGTCGAAGGCTGCATCATGATGCGCAAGTGCCACCTGAACACCTGCCCGGTGGGCGTGGCCACGCAGGACCCGGCGCTGCGCGCCAAGTTCTCGGGCAAGCCCGAGCACGTGGTCAACTACTTCTTCTTCATCGCCGAAGAAGTGCGCCAGATCATGGCCCAGCTGGGCATCCGCAAGTTCGACGACCTGATCGGCCGCTCCGACCTGCTCGACACGCGTTCCGGCATCGCCCACTGGAAGGCCCGTGGCCTCGATTTCGGCCGCCTGTTCGCCCAGCCTAACGTGCCTGCCGACGTGCCCCGCTTCCATGTGGACGTGCAGGACCACAACATCGAGCACACGCTGGACCGCAAGCTCATCGAGCGCAGCCGCCCTGCCATCGACAAGGGCGAGCGCGTGCAGTTCATCGAGGTGGCGCGCAACGTCAACCGCTCCGTGGGCGCCATGCTCTCGGGTGCCGTGACGCGGGCCCATCCCGAAGGCCTGCCGGATGACACCATCCGCATCCAGCTCGAAGGCACGGGCGGCCAGTCGTTCGGCGCCTTCCTCACGCGCGGCATCACGCTGTACCTGATCGGCGACGCCAACGACTACACCGGCAAGGGCCTGTCGGGCGGGCGCGTCATCGTGCGCCCCAGCATCGACTTCCGTGGCGACTCGGTGCGCAACACCATCGTCGGCAACACGGTGATGTACGGCGCCACCACGGGCGAAGCCTTCTTCAGTGGCGTGGCCGGCGAACGCTTCGCCGTGCGCCTGTCGGGTGCCACGGCCGTCGTCGAAGGCACGGGCGACCATGGCTGCGAATACATGACCGGCGGCACCGTGATGGTGCTGGGCAAGACCGGCCGCAACTTCGCTGCCGGCATGAGCGGCGGCGTGGCCTACGTCTACGACGAGGACGGGCAGTTCGACACGCGCTGCAACATGTCCATGGTCACGCTCGAGCGCATCCTTCCGTCGTCCGAGCAGGAAGCCACGGTGCCACGCGCCATCTGGCATGGCGGCCAGACCGACGAAGCCCAGCTCAAGAAGCTGCTGGAAGACCACAACCGCTGGACGGGCAGCAAGCGCGCGCGCGAACTGCTCGACAACTGGGCGGCATCGCGCAGCAAGTTCGTCAAGGTCTTCCCGACCGAGTACAAGCGCGCGCTGGCCGAGATTTATGAACGCAAGGTGCTCGAGGAGCCTGCCACCCCCGCGGTGGCACCGGCCTCCAAGAACGTGGCCGTGCCCGCCAAGTAAGGCGCGGCCCCACCGAACACCCGCACAGCATTCATAGACAAGGACACGCAATCATGGGAAAGACCACCGGCTTCATGGAGTACGAGCGCATCGAAGAGGGCTACAAGCCCGTCGGCGAGCGCCTGAAGCACTACAAGGAATTCGTCATCGGGCTCGATGAGTCCCAGGCCAAGGTACAGGGCGCGCGCTGCATGGACTGCGGCACGCCGTTCTGCAACAGCGGTTGCCCGGTGAACAACATCATTCCGGACTTCAATGACCTGGTCTACCAGGCCGACTGGAAGAGCGCCATTGCCGTGCTGCACAGCACGAACAACTTCCCCGAATTCACCGGCCGCATCTGCCCCGCGCCCTGCGAGGCGGCCTGCGTGCTTAACGTGAACGATGACGCCGTGGGCATCAAGTCCATCGAGCACGCGATCATCGACCGCGCCTGGGAAGAGGGCTGGGTCAAGCCCCTGCCGTCCAAGCACAAGACCGGCAAGAAGGTCGCCGTGATCGGTGCCGGCCCGGCCGGCATGGCTGCGGCCCAGCAGCTGGCGCGCGTCGGCCACGAGGTGACCCTGTTCGAGAAGAACGACCGCATCGGTGGCCTGCTGCGCTACGGCATCCCCGACTTCAAGATGGAGAAGTCGCACATCGACCGCCGTGCCGAGCAGCTCAAGGCCGAAGGCGTCACCATCCGCACCAGCGTCTTCGTCGGCGCGGCCAAGGACGGCCTGGGCAAGGGCTCCAAGGTCACCAACTGGGCCAAGGAGACCATCACCCCCGAGCAGTTGCAGGCCGAGTTCGACGCCGTGCTGCTCACCGGCGGTGCCGAGCAGAGCCGCGACCTGCCGGTGCCCGGCCGCGACCTCGATGGCATCCACTTCGCCATGGAGTTCCTGCCCCAGCAGAACAAGGTCAACGCCGGCGACAAGCTCAAGAACCAGCTGCGCGCCGACGGCAAGCACGTCATCGTCATCGGTGGCGGCGACACCGGCAGCGACTGCGTGGGCACCAGCAACCGCCACGGCGCGGTCAGCGTCACCCAGTTCGAGCTGATGCCCCAGCCTCCCGAAGTCGAAAACCGCCCCATGACCTGGCCCTACTGGCCGATCAAGCTGCGCACCAGCTCCAGCCACGAAGAGGGCTGCGAGCGCGAGTTCGCCATCTCCACCAAGGAGTTCATTGGCGAGAAGGGCAAGGTCACCGGCCTCAAGACCGTGCGCGTGGAGTGGAAGGACGGCAAGATGGTCGAAGTCCCGGGCTCCGAGAAGATCCTCAAGGCCGACCTGGTGCTGCTGGCCATGGGCTTCGTGAGCCCCGTCGCCGCCGTGCTCGAAGCCTTCGGCGTCGAGAAGGATGCCCGCGGCAACGCCCGTGCCACCACCGAGTTCGATGGCGGCTATGCCACCAGCGCCCCCAAGGTGTTTGCTGCCGGCGACATCCGCCGTGGCCAGTCCCTGGTGGTCTGGGCGATCCGCGAAGGCCGCCAGGCTGCGCGCTCGGTCGACGAGTTCCTCATGGGCTACTCGGACCTGCCGCGCTGATTGCTGGCAGGTCAATGGCTGAGAGCGGCGCCCGAGCGGCGCCGTTTTTCATGGCGCGTGCAGGAGGAGACACCGGGAAAAAACCGTTGCGCACGCGCGACGCCGGATGTAGGCACAATTGGAAGCAATGTCCCTCCGGGAATACCAGACACTGGCATACCGGACACCGCCTGCAACGCCGTATGGGAAAAATGCAAACATACATGTATGTATGTTTGTTGATTCGGCTACCATCGCTGCTGTCTTGCGCGCATGGCTTGCCTTGCGTGTGGACCGCCGTTTTCTGATACCTGCCCCTCTGTTCCTCATTGATGCCCGAGCCTTCGCCCTTTGCCGAACTGCGCAACGTCACCTTCTCCTATGGTGACCGCGCCATCCTGCGCGACGTGTCGCTGACCGTGCCGCGCGGCAAGGTCACGGCGCTCATGGGGGCCTCGGGCGGGGGCAAGACCACGGTGCTGCGCCTCATCGGCGGGCAGCAGCAGGCCCAGCAGGGTGAGGTGCTGTTCGACGGCCAGAACGTCGGGCGCATGGATGCGACCGCCCTGTACACGGCGCGCCGGCGCATGGGCATGCTGTTCCAGTTCGGCGCCCTGTTCACCGACCTCGACGTGTTCGAGAACGTGGCCTTCCCGCTGCGCGAGCATACGCAGCTGCCCGAAGAGCTGGTCCGTGACGTGGTGCTCATGAAGCTCAATGCCGTGGGCTTGCGGGGTGCGCGCGACCTCATGCCCAGCCAGATCTCGGGCGGCATGGCGCGGCGCGTGGCGCTGGCCCGGGCCATTGCGCTCGACCCCGAACTGGTCATGTACGACGAGCCTTTCGCCGGGCTCGACCCGATTTCCCTGGGCACGGCCGCCCAGCTCATCCGCCAGCTCAACGACGCCATGGGGCTCACCAGCATCGTGGTCTCGCACGATCTGGAGGAAACTTTCCGCCTGGCCGACCACGTGATCATCCTGGGTGAGGGCGTGGTCGCCGCGCAGGGCACGCCCGACGAGGTGCGCGCCAGCAAAGACCCCTTGGTGCACCAGTTCGTGCACGCACTGCCCACCGGGCCCGTGCCCTTCCATTACCCGGGGCCTACGGCAGAGCAGGATTTCGGCCCTGCCGGGGGGATAGGCCTGTGAGCTGGTACAAACCTTCCGACGTGGGCCTGGCCGTGCGCAGCCAGCTCGCGGACATAGGCGCTGCGGCCCACCTGTTCGTGCGCCTGGTGCGCCTGTTCGGGGCCACTTTTCTGCGGCCTTCGCTGGTGCGCGACCAGGTGCACTTCCTGGGCAACTATTCGCTGGCCATCATCGCCGTCTCGGGCCTGTTCGTGGGCTTCGTGCTCGGCCTGCAGGGCTACTACACGCTGCAGCGCTACGGCTCGTCCGAGGCGCTGGGCATGCTGGTGGCGCTGTCGCTGGTGCGCGAACTCGGGCCCGTGGTCACGGCGCTGCTGTTCGCCGGCCGGGCGGGCACCTCGCTCACGGCCGAGATCGGGCTCATGCGCGCGGGCGAGCAGCTCAGCGCCATGGAGATGATGGCGGTGGACCCCGTGCGCCGCATCCTGGCGCCGCGCTTCTGGGCCGGCGTGATCACCATGCCGCTGCTGGCCGCGGTCTTCAGCGCGGTCGGCGTGATCGGTGGCTGGGTGGTCGGCGTGGTGCTGATCGGCATCGACCCCGGCGCCTTCTGGAGCCAGATGCAGGGCGGGGTGGATGTCTGGAAGGACGTCGGCAACGGTGTTGCCAAGAGCGTTGTCTTTGGCATCACCGTCACCTTCGTGGCGTTGCTGCAGGGTTATTCCGCCAAGCCCACGCCCGAAGGGGTGTCCCGCGCGACCACGCGCACCGTGGTGATGGCCTCGCTGGCGGTGCTGGCGCTGGACTTCCTCCTCACCGCCATGATGTTCAGCATCTGATGCCGGGCTGCCGGCAGACGAAGAAAAGAGACCTTAACGATGCAACGCTCCAAGAATGATGTCTGGGTAGGCCTGTTCGTGATGCTGGGCATCGCGGCACTGGTGTTCCTGGCCCTGCAGTCGGCCAACCTGCTGAGCCTCAATTTCCAGCGTGGCTACCAGCTAAACGCGCGCTTCGACAACATCGGCGGCCTGAAGCCCCAGGCCGCCGTGCGCAGCGCCGGCGTGGTCGTGGGCCGGGTCGAGTCGATCAGCTTCGACGACAAGACCTACCAGGCGCGCGTCACCCTGGCCATGCAGGACCGCTATGCGTTCCCCAAGGACAGTTCGCTCAAGATCCTTACCAGCGGCCTGCTGGGTGAGCAATACATCGGCATCGAGGCCGGTGGCGACGAGAAGAACCTTGCAGCGGGAGACACGATCACCGCCACGCAGTCTGCCGTGGTGCTCGAAAACCTGATTGGACAATTTCTTTACAGCAAAGCCGAAGACGGCAGTAAGCCCGCAGGGGCAGGTGGCAAAAAATGATGAACAGGATGCAAGCGGGCACTGCCCGCGACGATGACAACCACGGCGCGGATGGCGCTGCAACGCTGCGCCGCGCCGGCCGCGCGCTGGTGGCCGTACTGGGCCTGGCCCTGCTGGTGGGCTGTGCGAGCGGCCCGCGCAACGATCCGCGCGACCCGCTGGAGCCTTACAACCGCGGCGTCACCAAGTTCAACGAACAGGTCGATGCCATCGTGCTCAAGCCCGTGGCCACGGCCTACAAGGAAGTCACGCCCGCTCCCGTGCGCACCGGGGTGAGCAACTTCTTTGCCAACCTGACCGACGTCTGGTCCTTCGTGAACAACGTGCTGCAGTTCCGGCTCGAAGGTGCTGCCTCCAGCTTCATGCGCGTCAACGTGAACACCTTCCTCGGTCTGGGCGGCGTGCTTGACGTGGCCAGCGAGATCGGCATCGACCGCTACCGCCAGGACTTCGGCCTGACGCTGGGCCGCTGGGGCGTGGATACCGGCCCCTACCTGGTCCTGCCCATCCTGGGTCCGTCCACCGTGCGCGATACCTTCGCGCTGCCGGTGGACATGGTGGGCAACCCCGTGCGCTATGTGGACCCGACCTCGGCCCGCAATTCGCTGTACGCCCTGCGCGCGGTGGACGCGCGTGCCAACCTGCTGCGCGCCGGTTCGGTGCTCGACAGCGCGGCGCTCGACAAATACAGCTTCACGCGCGATGTGTTCCTGCAGGTGCGCAGCCAGGCCGGGGCGGCCCCATACGACAAGGACGACAGCGACCGCGACGCCAATGACGGCGTGCTGCCCGAGGAGCCCCCACCGGCAAATACCAAAACCCGCTGAACCGGCGGAGGATTCAAGCTCGGCGGGGTGTTGCACTTGCTTGCAATCCGCTACCGGGCAGAAGCACATGGCAGGCATTGAGCGCCCACAATGAAATCAAGGGTGCCTTGCCCGCCCCCATGAAAGAAGACGAGATGATGACGATGATGATGAACCGACGACTCATGGGCCACATGGCCCTGACCCTGGTGGCTGTGACCTCCCTGGGCCTGCCGTTGTCGGCTGCTGCTGCCGACGAAGCCCCCGACGCCCTGATCAAGCGCCTGTCCACCGACGTGCTCAACACGGTCAAGGCTGACAAGTCCATCCAGGGTGGCGACATCTCCAAGGTGATCGCGCTGGTGGACAAGACGGTCATGCCCAATGTGAACTTCCGCCGCATGACCGCCGCCGCCGTGGGGCCGGGCTGGCGGCAGGCCACGCCCGAGCAGCAAAAGCGCCTGCAGGACGAATTCAAGATCCTGCTGGTGCGCACCTATGCGGGTGCGCTGGCCCAGGTCAACGACCAGACTATCCTGGTCAAGCCCTTGCGTGCCGATCCGGCCGACAAGGACGTGCTGGTGCGCACCGAGATCGTGGGCCGGGGTGACCCGATCCAGCTCGACTACCGCCTGGAAAAGACCCCGGGCGACGGCGCAGGCTGGAAGATCTACAACCTCAACGTGCTCGGCGTGTGGCTGGTGGAAACGTACAAGGGCCAGTTCGCGCAGGAAATCAACGCCAAGGGCGTGGATGGCCTGATCGCCTCGCTCGAGGCGCGCAACAAGTCCAATGCCGGTACCAAGGGCTGACGCGGGGGCTGCCTCCATGCCCGTGCTGGTCCTTCCGCAGGAGTTGACCCACCGCCAGGCACCAGCGTGCCTGCGCATGCTCCTGCAGGGCCTCAAGGTGCACAAGGAACCGAGCGTGGTCGTGGACGCCCAGGCGCTGGCGGTGTTCGACACCTCTGCGCTGGCGGTGCTGCTCGAGTGCCGGCGCGAGGCGCTCTCGGACCGCAAGACCTTCGCCGTGCAGGGCCTGCCTGCAGCCTTGAACAGCATGGCCGGCCTGTACGGCGTCGCCGACCTGCTGCCAGCGGCCTGACCCGTCCGGCAGGGGTTCCCGGGGCCGGCACAGCAGGTTTGTGCACCAGGCCTTAAAATCAGCGGCTCATGCCCGCAGTCTCATTCCAAGCCGTTTCCAAGACCTTTGACACCCCCAAAGGCCCTTTCCAGGCACTCAACCAGGTCAGCCTGGACATCGAGGAAGGGGAGTTCTTCGGACTGCTCGGCCCCAATGGCGCCGGCAAGACCACTCTCATCAGCATCCTCGCCGGCCTGGCGCGGCCCAGCCATGGCCGCGTGCTGGTGCAGGGCAGCGACGTGCAGGCGGATTTCGCGCTGGCGCGCCGCAAGCTCGGCGTGGTGCCGCAGGAGCTGGTCTTCGACCCCTTCTTCAACGTGCGCGAGGCGCTGCGCATCCAGTCCGGTTATTTCGGCGTCAAGAACAACGACGCCTGGATCGACGAACTGCTGCACCACCTGGGCCTCACCGACAAGGCCAACGCCAACATGCGCCAGCTGTCGGGCGGCATGAAGCGCCGCGTGCTCGTCGCCCAGGCGCTGGTGCACAAGCCGCCCATCATCGTGCTCGACGAGCCCACCGCGGGGGTGGACGTGGAGTTGCGCCAGACGCTGTGGCAATTCATCGCCCGCCTGAACAAGGAAGGGCACACCGTGCTGCTCACCACGCACTACCTCGAAGAGGCCGAGGCCCTGTGCAACCGCATCGCCATGCTCAAGACCGGGCAGGTGGTGGCCCTGGCCGATACCAGCGACCTGCTCAAGGCTGCCTCGGGCAACGTGCTGCAGTTCAAGGCCGACGTGGACCTGCCGCCTGCGCTCGCGCGCCTGGCGCGCGTCACCGGGCGCATCGTGCAGATGCCGGCCCATGACGCGCGCGAGATCGAGGAGCACCTGGCCGCCCTGCGCCTGGCCGGCGTCGAGGTGCACGACATGGAGATCCGCCGCCCCGACCTGGAGGACGTGTTCCTGCAGGTCATGGCCGGCACCTCCTCGTCCCATCCCCCGCCTGCGCCCACCGCGGCCCCCGTGGAGGTGCGCGCATGACCGGCTGGCAGACCCTGTTCTACAAGGAGGTGCTGCGTTTCTGGAAGGTCAGCTTCCAGACCGTGGCCGCCCCGGTGCTCACCGCCGTGCTGTACCTGCTGATCTTCGGCCACGTGCTCGAAGACCATGTGAAGGTCTACGACCGCATCAGCTACACCGCCTTCCTGGTGCCCGGCCTGGTCATGATGAGCGTGCTGCAGAACGCCTTTGCCAACAGCTCGTCGAGCCTGATCCAGAGCAAGATCATGGGCAGTCTGGTGTTCGTGCTGCTCACGCCCCTGTCGCACTGGGCCTGGTTCGTGGCCTACGTGGGCTCGTCCATCGTGCGCGGGCTGGCCGTGGGGTTGGGGGTGTTCCTCGTCACCATCGCCTTCGCGCGGCCCGAGTTCGCCGCGCCGCTGTGGATCCTGGCCTTCGCCTTCCTGGGGGCCGCGCTGCTGGCCACGCTGGGGCTCATCGCCGGCCTGTGGGCCGACAAGTTCGACCAGATGGCGGCGTTCCAGAACTTCGTGATCGTGCCGATGACCTTCCTGTCCGGCGTGTTCTACTCCATCCAGTCCCTGCCGCCGTTCTGGCAGACCGTGAGCCACCTGAACCCGTTCTTCTACATGATCGACGGCTTCCGCTACGGCTTCTTCGGCCAGAGCGACACCTCGCCCTGGCTCAGCCTGTCCATCGTCGGCGTCGCCTGGCTCGCGGTCAGCTGGCTGGCCGTGCACCTGCTGCGCACGGGCTACAAGATCCGCCATTGACCGATACTGAACCGCCCGGAGGCGGTTCGCGGTACCCTTGCCGCCCGCCCCGGATGACGCAGACCACCACGCCCCACCCATGACCGCCGACCAACTCAAAGACCTCATCGCCGCCGGCCTGGCTTGCGAGCACCTCGACCTGCAGGGCGATGGCCGCCACTGGTACGCCACCATCGTCTCGGCCGAGTTCGAGGGCAAGCGCCCCATCCAGCGCCACCAGCGCGTGTACGCCACGCTGGGCACGCGCATGCAGACGGACGAGGTGCATGCCCTGTCCATGAAGACCTTCACGCCCGCCGAATGGGCGGCGCAGCCGCGCTGAGCGGCGACTGCGCCCACGGCACCTCCCACTACTTTTTCACGGGTTTCGCGATGGACAAACTCCTCATCCGTGGCGGCCGCACCCTGCAGGGCGAGGTGCTGGTCTCCGGCGCCAAGAACGCCGCGCTGCCCGAACTGTGCGCCGCGCTGCTCACGGCCGAGCCGGTGACCCTGCTCAACGTGCCCCAGCTGCAGGACGTGAGCACCATGCTCACCCTGATCCGCAACATGGGCGTGGCGGCTGAGCGTGCCCCTGACGGCACCGTGCGCATCGACGCGAGCGGCCTGAACACGCCCGAGGCGCCCTACGAGCTGGTCAAGACCATGCGCGCCTCGGTGCTGGCCCTGGGGCCGCTGCTGGCGCGCTTCGGCGAGGCCACCGTGTCCCTGCCCGGCGGCTGCGCCATTGGCTCGCGCCCGGTGGACCAGCACATCAAGGGCCTGGCCACCATGGGCGCCGAGATCGTCGTCGAGCACGGCTACATGATCGCGAAGCTGCCAGCGGGCGCCACGCGCCTGAAGGGGGCACGCATCACCACCGACATGGTCACCGTGACCGGCACCGAGAACTTCCTCATGGCCGCCGCGCTGGCCGAGGGCGAGACCGTGCTCGAGAACGCCGCGCAGGAGCCCGAGATCATCGACCTGGCCGAGATGCTGATCGCCATGGGCGCGAAGATCGAGGGCCACGGCACCAGCCGCATCCGCATCCAGGGCGTGGAGCGCCTGTCCGGCTGCACTCACCGCGTGGTGGCCGACCGCATCGAGGCCGGCACCTTCCTGTGCGCCGTGGCCGCCACGGGCGGCGACGTGGTGCTGCGCCATGGCCGCGCCGACCACCTCGACGCGGTGATCGACAAGCTGCGCGAGGCCGGCGTGCAGGTGCAGGCCGTCGAGGCCGGCATCCGCGTGCAGAGCCCCGGCGCCGGCAAGCTGCGCGCCCAGGGCTTTCGCACCACCGAATACCCGGGCTTTCCCACCGACATGCAGGCCCAGTTCATGGCCCTCAACTGCGTGGCGCAGGGCACTTCCACGGTGACCGAGACCATCTTCGAGAACCGCTTCATGCACGTGGATGAGCTGGTGCGCCTGGGCGCCCGCATCCAGACCGACGGCAAGGTGGCCGTGATCGAGGGCCTGGGCAACGCCGAGGCCGTGGACCCGCCCCTGTCGGGTGCGACCGTCATGGCCACCGACCTGCGCGCCTCGGCCAGCCTGGTCATCGCCGGCCTGGTGGCCGATGGTGAAACCGTGGTGGACCGCATCTACCACCTGGACCGTGGCTACGACTGCATGGAAGCCAAGCTGCGCGGCATCGGCGCCGACATCGAGCGCATGTCCTAAGAGAGAACCCCCATGACCATGATCACCCTCGCCCTGTCCAAGGGCCGCATCTTCGACGAGACCCTGCCGCTCCTGGCTGCCGCCGGCATCGAAGTGCTCGAAGACCCCGAGAAGTCGCGCAAGCTCATCCTGCCCACCAACCAGCCCGACGTGCGCGTGGTGCTGGTGCGGGCTACCGACGTGCCCACCTACGTGGAGTACGGCGGTGCCGACATCGGCGTGACCGGCAAGGACACCTTGATCGAGCACGGCGGCCAGGGCCTGTACCAGCCGCTGGACCTGCAGATCGCCAAGTGCCGTGTGAGCGTGGCCGTGCGCAACGACTTCGACTATGAGCGCGCCGTCAAGCAGGGCTCGCGCCTGAAGGTGGCCACCAAGTACACCTCCATCGCGCGCGACTTCTTCGCCACCAAGGGTGTGCACGTGGACATGGTCAAGCTCTACGGCAGCATGGAGCTGGCGCCGCTGATCGGCCTGTCCGACGCCATCGTCGACCTGGTGTCCACCGGCAACACCCTCAAGGCCAACCACCTGGTGGAAGTCGAGCGCATCATGGACATCAGCTCCTACCTGGTCGTCAACCAGGCCGCACTCAAGCTCAAGCAGGCCCCGCTGCGGCGCATCATCGATGCGTTTGCCGCGGCCACCGCGGCGCGCGCCTGAACGAACCACCGATTTCCCACTGCGATAGAGACCCGAAAGCCATGCAAGCCAAGCCCATCCGCCTGAGCACCGACAGCGCCGATTTCGAAGCCGCCTTCCGCGATCGCCTGCATTGGTCCGCCGACACGGATGCGGCCATCGAGCAGCGCGTGGCCGATATCCTGGCCGACGTGCAGGCGCGCGGCGATGCCGCCGTGCTCGACTACACGGCGCGCTTCGATGGCCTGGCCGCCGAGTCCATGGCGGCCCTGGAACTCACGCAGGCCGACTTCAAGGCCGCCTTCGACGCCATCCCCGCCGCCCAGCGCGATGCCCTGCAGGCCGCTGCCCGGCGCGTGCGCAGCTACCACGAGGCGCAGAAGAAGGCCTCGGGCGAGAGCTGGAGCTACCGCGACGAGGACGGCACCCTGCTGGGCCAGAAGGTCACGCCGCTCGACCGCGTGGGCATCTACGTGCCCGGCGGCAAGGCGGCCTACCCGTCGAGCCTGCTCATGAACGCCATCCCCGCCCACGTGGCCGGCGTGCAGGAGATCATCATGGTGGTGCCCACGCCCGTGCGCGGCAGCGTGGCCACCGGGGGCTCGGGCGCGCAACTGGCGTCCACCCAAGGCGAGCGCAATGAACTGGTGCTGGCCGCGGCCTACGTGGCCGGCGTCACGCGCGCCTTCACCATCGGCGGCGCTCAGGCCGTGGCGGCCCTGGCCTATGGCACGGCCACCGTGCCCAAGGTCGACAAGATCACCGGCCCGGGCAACGCCTACGTGGCCAGCGCCAAGAAGCGCGTGTTCGGCACCGTGGGCATCGACATGATCGCCGGCCCCAGCGAAATCCTGGTGCTGGCCGATGGCAGCACCCCGGCCGACTGGGTGGCCATGGACCTGTTCTCGCAGGCAGAGCACGACGAGCTGGCGCAGAGCATCCTGCTGTGCCCCGACGCGGCCTACCTCGACGCCGTGCAGAAGGCCATCGACCGCCTGCTGCCCAGCATGCCGCGCGCCGAGATCATCGCCAAGAGCCTGAATGGCCGCGGCGCGCTGATCCACACGCGCAGCATGGAAGAGGCCTGCGCCATCAGCAACCGCATCGCCCCCGAGCACCTGGAGGTGAGCAGCAACGAGCCGCACCGCTGGGAGCCGCTGCTGCGCCATGCTGGGGCCATCTTCCTCGGGGCCTACACCAGCGAGAGCCTGGGTGACTACTGCGCCGGCCCCAACCACGTGCTGCCCACCAGCGGCACGGCACGCTTCAGCTCGCCGCTGGGGGTGTACGACTTCCAAAAGCGCAGCAGCCTCATCGAGGTGAGCGAGGCCGGGGCCCAGGCCCTGGGCACCATCGCGGCCGAACTGGCCTATGGCGAGGGCCTGCAGGCCCACGCACGCGCCGCCGAGCTGCGGCTCATGCCCGTGCCCCCGGCGCGGGGCTGACAGGGCTCGTCAGGCCGCGCGCATGCGCAGGCCCGCGGCAGGCAGCGCACCGGCCTGCGGGGTGGCGGCGCGGCCGGCCGCATCGCTGGCGCGCAGGCACGCCCAGTTCAGGCGCGCAGGGCGCTGGCCCTCGGCGCTCACGCGCAGCCGCACCGGCCCGGTGAAGCTCAGGCGCTGCCCCGCTTCCAGGAAATAGTCTTCGAGCAGGCCGTCGCAGGTCACCCAGACGCGGCCTTGCTCCACCTCCAGCAGGGCGGTTTCGCCTGCGCGGAATTCGAGTGTCTGCACCGCCTGCGGTGGCGGCAGGGGTTGGCGGTTCCAGCGCAGCGCCAGGGCCTGGGGCCGCAGCGGCTGCACCGTGGTGGTCGGAGGGGGGCAGGGGGAGGGCAGGGTGGTGGTGTTCATGCCTTGCACTGTGCTGCGCGGCGGCATCCGTCGCCAGCCACAGCGCGCACCGAGCTGGTACAGCACAGATGCGTGCGCACAGGCCTCTGTGCTGTACTGTTTCGGGGCCATCTGTATTGGCCATGATTGCCTTGGGCAGTACAGAATGGACCCATGGACGCCCAAGAGACCACGCCCCTGTACCTGCAGATCGCGGCCCAGCTGGCCGAACTGGTGCGCAACGGCACCCTGTCGCGCGGCGAGAGGATGCCCTCGGTGCGCGAACTCGCCCGCCAGCGCGGCGTGGCGCAGAGCACGGTGGTGCAGGCCTACCACTGGCTCGAGGATGCGCGCCTGATCACCGCGCGGCCGCGCTCGGGCTTCTTCGTGGCGGCGCGCCCGGTCAACCTGCCAGAGCCGACCACCCCGCGCCCGCTGCGCCGCCCGCGCGAGGTCTCGGTGGACTGGCTGGGCCAGCGCATCATGGGCCGCGCCCAGCCGGTGGACATGCTCTCCTTCAGCAGCGGCACGCCGGGTCCCGACATGCTCAACCCCGACCGCGTGCGCCGCGCCGTGGTGCGCGCCGTGCAGCGCAACCGCCAGTTGCTGTGCACCTACCCGTCTTCGGCCGGGCAGGAAGAGGCGCGGCGCGCCCTGGCGCGCTATGCCGTGGGCCTGGGCTGCAGCCTGGACCCCGAGAACATCGTGATCACCGGCGGCTGCATGGACAGCATCGCCCTGTGCCTGCGCGCCGTCACCCAGCCGGGCGACGTGGTGGCGCTGGAGTCGCCCACGCATTTCTCCTTCCTCGAGGTGCTGCAGGGCCTGCACCTCAAGGCGCTGGAGATCCCCACCCACCCGCGCCACGGCATCTCGCTCGACGCGCTGCAGCTCGCCCTCGATACCCAGCCCGTGAAGGCCTTGATGGTGGTGCCCACGCTGAGCAACCCGCTGGGCAGCTGCATGCCGCAACCCGAGCGCCGACGCCTGGCGCAGATGGCCGCGCGCCATGGCATGGCGGTCATCGAGGATGCGATCTACACCGACCTGGCCGAGCCCGACGAGATGCGCCGCACCGTCAAGTCCTACGACACCACGGGCCACGTGATGCTCTGCGATTCGTTCTCCAAGACCCTGGCCCCGGGCCTGCGCCTGGGCTGGGTCGAGGCAGGGCGCTGGACCGAACAGCTGCGCAGCATCAAGGACATGCAGGCCGGTGGCCAGTCCGCCGTGCTGGAGCTGGCGCTGGCCGACCTGATCAACCAGAGCGGGCATGCGGCCGCCATGCGCCAGCTGCGTGCTGCCGCGGCGGCGCGGCTCGACGAGGTGCGCCACATCATCGGCGCGCACTTTCCGCCGGGCACGCGGGTCAGCGACCCGCCCGGCGGCATGCTGCTGTGGGTGGAGCTGCCGCGTGCGCTCGATTCGGTGCAGTTGCACGAGGCCTGCCTGGGCGAGCACATCCTGATCGCCCCCGGCACCGTGTTCAGTGCCAGTGGGCGCTTTCGCAACTGCCTGCGCATCGGCGTGGGCGGCGACTGGACCCCTGCGCACCTGGTGGCCCTGCGCAAGGTGGGCGACATGGCCTGCCGCGTGCTGCTGGCCAGCGGGCGGAAAGCGGCCTGAATTTTTTACACGAAGTTCGTGGAGCACGAACTTCGTGTAATATTGATTGCATGAAGAACGTCACCATCACCATGGACGACACGGTTGCCGAATGGGTGCGCGTCGAGGCGGCGCGGCGCGGCAGCAGCGTTTCGCGCTTGCTGGGCGAATGGCTGGCCGAGAAGATGCGTCAGGAAGACGCCTACGCCCAGGCCATGCGCGAGGCCCTGGGCTTCGAGAGCTGGGGCGCCTCCAGCGGCCCCTATGTGCCGCGCGAAACCCTGTTCCAGCGATGAGCAGCGGCACGACCCCCCTCTTCGTCGACACCGAAGTGCTGCTGGCCAGCGTGGACGAGCGCGACCCGGCCCGCCAGGCCCGTGCACGGGAGTGGCTCGGTTTCTGCTGGCAGACGCGCAGCGGGCGCATCAGCTCCCAGGTGCTCAACGAGCTGTACAACCAGGCCATCCAGCGCTTCGAGGGTCCGCGCACCGTGCAACTGGTGCGTGCCCAGGTGCGCCGCCTGCGCGTGTGGCTGCCGCCCCACCTCGATGCCTACACCGTGGACGGTGCCTGGGACCTGCAGGACCGCTACCGCCTGGGCTACTGGGACGCGCTCATCGTCTCCTCCGCGCACCAGCAGGGCTGCCGCTACCTGCTCACCGAAGCGCTGCCGCACGACCAGGTGCTGGACGCCGTGCGCTGCATCAACCCTTTCCTTGTGGCCCCCAACGAACTGGACACCGCCGAATGACCACTCCCGCAAGCCTTCCCGCCGCCCTGAACCGCATCCGTGCCGACGTGCGTGCCATGCATGCCTATGGCGTGCAGCCCTCCACCGGCATGCTCAAGATGGATGCCATGGAGAACCCGTTTCGCCTCCCGGCCCATCTGCAGGCGGCGCTGGGCCAGCGCCTGGGTGGGCTGGCGCTCAACCGCTACCCGGGCGAGCGCCTGAACGACCTCAAGGCCGCGCTGGCGAAGTACGCCGGCCTGCCCGAGGGCCATGGCATCGTGCTGGGCAATGGCTCGGATGAGCTCATCACCCTGCTGGCCCTGGCCTGCGCCCAGCCCGGCGAGCGTGCCACCATGCTGGCGCCCATGCCGGGCTTCGTGATGTACCCGCTCTCCGCGCAGCTGCAGGGCCTGGACTTCGTCGGCGTGCCGCTCACGCCCGATTTCGAGCTCGACGAACCCGCCATGCTGGCCGCCATTGCGCAGCACCGCCCGGCCATCACCTACATCGCCTACCCCAACAACCCCACGGCCACGCTATGGGACGAGGGCGCCGTGCAGCGCATCGTCGACGCGGTGGGTGCTCAGGGCGGCTTCGTGGTGATGGACGAGGCCTACCAGCCCTTCGCCAGCCGCAGCTTCATCGACCGCATGCGCGCCGAGCCCGAGCGCAACGCCCACGTGCTGCTCATGCGCACACTCAGCAAGTTCGGCCTGGCCGGCGTGCGCCTGGGCTACCTCATCGGCCCGGCTGCTGTGGTGGCCGAGATCGACAAGGTGCGCCCGCCCTACAACGTGAGCGTGCTCAACTGCGAGGCCGCGCTGTTCGCGCTGGAGCACGCCGACGTGTTCGCCGGCCAGGCGGCCGAGCTGCGTGCCCAGCGCACGGTCCTGGTGCAGGCGCTCAAGGCCATGCCGGGCATCCAAAAATGCTGGGACAGCGAGGCCAACATGGTGCTGGTGCGTGTGGCCGATTCCGCCACAACCTACGAGGGCATGAAAAAGCGCAAGGTCCTGGTCAAGAACGTTTCTACAATGCACCCATTGCTGGCCAACTGCCTGCGCCTCACGGTGGGCAACGCCGACGACAACGCGCAGATGCTTGCTGCGCTCCAAGCCTCCCTATGACTTCTTCTGCTCTCGTAACTTCCGCATCGGCCGATCCCCAGGCCGATCGCACCGCCGAGGTCAGCCGCAACACCGCCGAGACGCACATTACCGTGCGCATCAACCTCGACGGCACCGGCCAGGCCAAGCTGCACACCGGCATCGGCTTCTTCGACCACATGCTCGAGCAGATCGCCCGCCACGGGTTGATCGACCTGGAGATCGACTGCGACGGCGACCTGCACATCGACGGCCACCACACGGTGGAAGACGTGGGCATCACCCTGGGCCAGGCCTTCGCGCGCGCCGTGGGCGACAAGAAGGGCATCACCCGCTACGGCCACGCCTATGTGCCGCTGGACGAGGCGCTGAGCCGCGTGGTGGTCGATTTCTCCGGCCGCCCCGGGCTGCACCTGCACATCCCCTTCACCGCAGGCAGCATCGGTGGCTTCGACACCCAGCTCACCTACGAATTCTTCCAGGGCTTCGTGAACCATGCGGGCGTGACCTTGCACATCGACAACCTCAAGGGCATCAACGCGCACCACCAGTGCGAAACGGTGTTCAAGGCCTTCGCGCGCGCACTGCGCGCAGCCCTCACGCGCGACCCGCGCGCCGCCGGCACCATTCCGTCCACCAAGGGCAGTCTCTGATCCCCCTTCGCCAAGAAAAAGGCCGCTACCGCTTTTTCACCAAGCGCCGATAGCTATGAATATGGAAGCAAAAACCGTCGCCGTGGTTGATTACGGCATGGGCAACCTGCGCTCGGTATCGCAGGCCGTGCAGGCCGCGGCCGAGGGCTCGGGCTGGACCGTGGTCGTCACCTCGCGCCCTGAAGCGGTGCGCGCCGCGCAGCGCATCGTGCTGCCGGGGCAGGGCGCCATGCCCGACTGCATGCGCGAGCTGCGCGATTCCGGCTTGCAGGAGTCGGTGCTCGAAGCAGCGGCGCAAAAGCCGATGTTCGGCGTCTGCGTGGGCATGCAGATGCTGCTCGACCACAGCGCCGAGGGCGATACGCCTGGCCTGTCGCTGGTCCCCGGCGAAGTGCGCAAGTTCGACCTGGTCGGCCGCAACCAGCCCGACGGCAGCCGTTTCAAGGTGCCGCAGATGGGCTGGAACCAGGTGCGCCAGGTGCCCCACGGGGCTGCTGGCGTGCACCCGGTCTGGGCCGGCGTGCCCGATGGCAGCTACTTCTACTTCGTGCACAGCTTCTACGCCCGTCCCAAGGACGCAGCCCACTGCGCGGGCGAGACGGACTACGGCGGTGTGTTCGCCGCGGCGATTGCACGCGATAATATTTTTGCCACCCAGTTCCACCCCGAGAAAAGTGCGGAGCACGGCCTGGCGCTGTACCGCAACTTCCTCCACTGGAATCCCTGAGAACGTCCCCGCGTTCCCAACCCTTCACAACCCTGTTCGGGCCGAGCCCGGCCTCGCCCCTTTCCACCCGAACCCACCATGCTGCTCATTCCCGCCATCGACCTCAAGGACGGCCACTGCGTACGCCTCAAGCAAGGCGATATGGACCAATCCACCACCTTCGGTGAAGACCCTGCCGCCATGGCGCGCAAGTGGCTGGAGGCCGGCGCGCGCCGCCTGCACCTGGTGGACCTGAATGGTGCCTTCGCCGGCGTGCCCAAGAACTTCACGGCGATCAAGTCCATCCTCAAGGAAGTGGGCGAGGACATCCCGGTGCAGCTCGGCGGCGGCATCCGCGACCTGGACACCATCGAAAAATACATCGACGGCGGCCTGCGCTACGTGATCATCGGCACGGCGGCCGTGAAGAACCCCGGCTTCCTCAAGGACGCCTGCAGTGCCTTCGGCGGCCACATCATCGTCGGCCTGGATGCCAAGGATGGCAAGGTCGCCACCGACGGCTGGAGCAAGCTCACCGGCCACGAGGTCGTAGACCTGGCCAAGAAGTTCGAGGACTGGGGCGTCGAGTCCATCATCTACACCGACATCGGCCGCGACGGCATGCTCTCGGGCATCAACATCGATGCCACCGTCAAGCTCGCGCAGTCGCTGAGCATCCCGGTGATCGCCTCGGGCGGCCTGTCCAACATGGCCGACATCGAGCAGCTGTGCGCCGTCGAGGGCGAAGGCGTGGAAGGCGTGATCTGCGGCCGTGCCATCTACAGCGGCGACCTCGATTTCACGGCCGCGCAGGCGCGCGCCGACGAACTCAATGGATAACCCCCGGGGTGGCAGCGCCGCCCCATTGGACCTCTGACATGCTTGCCAAACGCATCATCCCCTGCCTGGACGTGACCGGAGGCCGCGTGGTCAAGGGCGTCAATTTCGTCGAGCTGCGCGATGCGGGCGACCCCGTCGAGATCGCCGCGCGCTACAACGCGCAGGGCGCCGACGAACTGACCTTCCTCGACATCACCGCCACCAGCGATGGCCGCGACCTGATCCTGCCCATCATCGAGGCCGTGGCCAGCCAGGTGTTCATCCCGCTCACCGTGGGTGGCGGCGTGCGCACGGTCGAGGATGTGCGCCGCCTGCTCAATGCGGGCGCCGACAAGACCAGCTTCAATTCGGCCGCGATCGCCAACCCCGAGGTGATCGATGCGGTGTCGGCCAAGTACGGCGCGCAGTGCATCGTGGTGGCCATCGATGCCAAGCGCCGCTCCGACGAGGACGCGCAGCGCACCGGTGCCGACGGCCGGCCCGTGGGCGCCGGCTGGGACGTCTACAGCCATGGCGGGCGCAAGAACACGGGCCTGGATGCCGTGGCCTGGGCCACCGAGATGGCGCGCCGCGGCGCGGGCGAGATCCTGCTGACCAGCATGGACCGCGACGGCACCAAGGCCGGCTTCGACCTGGCGCTCACGCGCGCTGTGAGCGATGCGGTCAGCGTGCCCGTGATCGCCTCGGGCGGTGTGGGCAACCTGGACCACCTGGCCGACGGCATCCAGATCGGCGGTGCCGATGCGGTGCTGGCCGCCAGCATCTTCCACTACGGCGAATACACCGTGGGCCAGTCCAAGCAGCACATGGCGGGGCGCGGCATCCCGGTGCGGCTGTGAGGGCGCTGGCCGCTGCCGCCATGGCCTTGTGCCTGGGCTCGATGGCCGTGCCTGCCGCTGCGCAGCAGGTGCCTGCGCCATCCTATGCCCGTGGCTACTTTGACCGCCTGCCCTGCGTGGACCGCATCGGCCGCTGCTTTGATGCGACCATCGGTGGCAAGGCTGTCGAGGTGATCGCCGACAAGGCCGAGTTCGAGAAGCTCAAGGCCTTGCTGGCCGAACTCAACGAGAACGTGCGCGAGGTCTACTGGATCGTGCGCGAGCCGGTGGATGGCAAGGTGGCGCTCGACGTGCTCACGCGTCCCAGCGCCATGGGCCTGCCCCACGTGGGCGAAGAAAAGGAAGAGCCCGATGTCACGGTCTATGCCCTCGATGGCCAGGACCTGGACAGCGAACCCGAGCTGGTGGCGCGCCAGGATGTGCGCGTCAATGGCCAGCCCGTGGTCACGCAGCAGGACACCCTGACGCAAGACTTCCTGCCCCCAGGGCGCTACGCCATGGCCATCAAGTACCTGGGGCGCAAGAACTGGGACCGCAAGCGGGTCTTCCTGACTGTAGCCAAGCCCTGAGGCCCTGAACGGTCAGGGTGCAGGCCAGCGCGAATGCCTGAACCCTTCCGCCAAAGGGGGCGGGCCCTGCAGCGGCAACCACAGCTGCACCACCGTACCGCCCCCGGCCCCCAGCACGATCCGCGCATGGCCGCCCAGTTGCCGTGCGCGCTCCTCGATGTGGCCCAGCCCGCGGCCCTGGTGCCCATCCGGCCGGGCCTGCAGCCCGCGCCCGTCGTCCTCGATCTGCACGCACACCCCCGGCCCCGCATCCAGCGTGGCCGACAGCGTGACGTTGGCCGCCCCGGAGTGCTTGACCACGTTGGCCAGCGCCTCCTGCACGATGCGCAGCACGTGCAGCGCGGCGGGGGCGTCCAGCCAGGGCAGCGGCGGCAGGTCGTCCATGTGCCAGTGCAGGGCGATGCCGCCCTGCGCCAGGCGGTGGCCCACGCGCTGGCGCAAAGTGGCCAGCAGGGTGGTCAGGTCCTGGTCGATGGGCTCCATCGAATCGATGGTCAGGCGCAGGTCTTCCAGGCATTCGCGCAGCACCTGGGCCATCTCGCCCTGCGACAGTCGGCCCTGCTCGATCTGGCCCAGCGATGACACCAGCATCGCGCCCAGGCCATCGTGCATGTCGCGCGTGAGCCGCTGGCGCTCCGTCAGGCGCACGCGCTCGTTCTCCACCTCGGCCAGCAGGGCGAAATTGGCCTCCAGCGCGCGCTGCTGTTCGGCCAGCCGGTCCTGCAGTACCTGGGCCGCGCCCTCGGCATGCTCCAGCGCACCGATGTAGCGGCGGTTCACGGCGTACAGAAAGGCGCCCAGCACCAGCACCATGGCGTAGGGCATCAGGTACAGGCTTTCGGGCGGGATGCGCAGCTGCAGCAGCGCCAGGTCGTGCACGCCCAGGCCCAGGCAGATGCACAGCGCCAGTGCCAGCACGCGCAGTTCGCGGCTACCGCGCCAGGCCGACCAGGCGATGAGCAGGGTCACGCCCATCGCCACCAGCGTATTGGCGGCATGCAGCAGCAGCGGCGTGTCCAGCGCCCAGGGCAGCACCGGCATCGACACGGCCGAGACCAGGAGTGCAAAGCCCAGCAGCAGGCGCTCCACAAAGGGGAAGCTGCGCGTCGCAAAGCGCAGCGAGAACAGGTAGACCAGCAGCATGACCCAGGTCATCGAGGCATCGGTGGCCCACCAGAACCAGCGCAGGGCGTCGAGGTTCTGCGGCAGCTCGATGCCGTAGTGCAGGTTGCGGAACCACCAGGCCAGCGACGCGAGCCCGAAGTACAGATAGGCGGTGTCCTGTCGTCGGCGCCACCAGAAGGCCAGCGAGAACAGCCCCAGCATGACCAGCGTGGTGCTGGCCGCCAGGGGCACGGTGACGACCCAGCGCTGGCGTGCCGACCACAGGCCCTGGACCTCCGGCTCCGGCCCCATCCACAGGCGGCTCAGGGCATAGTTGCCGTCGGCGCGCGGCGGCAGCGCGAGGAACAGCCGGCAACTGCCGCCCGGCTGGGAGGCGGCGCTGGGCAGGCGCAGCAGGATGGGCTGGTTCCACTGCGAGGGCCAGGCCGGGCTGTTGTCCAGCAGCTGCCGTGTGCCCAGCGCGGTGCGCAGCCAGACCTGCAGGGGGCCGCCGTTGACACGTGGCAGGTACAGGGCCAGGGTTTCCTGCGCGACGGGTGCCGGGCATGCGGTGCGGTACCAGACGGTGGGCAGGGGCAGGTTGACGGCGGCCCGCGTGGTCGGGTCGCGGCGCACCGCCTGCGGCAGCTCGACCGGCTGCCAGGCGCCTCGCGCGGCATCCGCCGGCGGGCCGATGGAGGGCTCGGTCCCCGGTGCCGGGGTCCAGCGCTCCACGCGTGTGACCACCAGGGAGTCGGTGGTCTCGGGGGCGCCGGTTGCAGCCGCACGGGCCGGGGCCAGCAGGGCCGCCAGGACCAGGCTGGCGGCCACCAACCGGGGCAGGCCGGGGTGTGCCGGTCTGGT
This sequence comes from Acidovorax sp. GW821-FHT09B03, assembly GCF_059418305.1. NCBI lineage: Bacteria > Pseudomonadati > Pseudomonadota > Betaproteobacteria > Burkholderiales > Comamonadaceae > Acidovorax > Acidovorax sp. GW821-FHT09B03. The sequence continues at coordinate 110,146 of NZ_JBWKPP010000012.1, read as the reverse complement.
GCAGGGGGCGCGCGCCGCGGGCTTCACAGGGCCGGGGCCTTCAGTCGCCCATCAGCCCGCGCTTGCGGGCTTCGTAGACCGCTTCCGAGCGGGAGTGCACCTGCAGCTTGCGGTAGCTGCGCTTGACGTAGGTGAGCACGGTCTGCTGGGTCACGCCCATCATCTGTGCGATCTCGCGGTAGCTGTAACCCTTGGCGGCCATGCCGAGCATCTCGCATTCGCGCTCGCTGAGCAGGCCCGCATCGGCTTCGCTGACGGCGGTGTCCGGCGGGCCGGCCTGCGCACGCTGGCGCGAGGGGCCCGCGGGGGCCAGCCGGGTCAGCAGGCGGCGCGCGATGACGGGGCTGATGGGGCTGCCGCCCGCGTGCACGGCACGCACCATCTCGGCCAGGTCCAGGGCCGGTGTGTCCTTGAGAACATAGCCCGTGGCGCCGGCCGCCAGCGCCTGCATGACATGGGCCTCGTCGCCGAACACGGTGACCACCACCACCTCGCAATGGGGCGCGACGTCCGCGCTGCGCGCGATCACCTCGATGCCGTTGAGGTCGGGCAGGCCCAGGTCCAGCAGCAGCACCTGGGGCTGGTGCCGGGCCAGCAGGGCCAGGCCCGAGGCGGCGTCACCGGCGGCGCCCACCAGGCGCAGGTCGGGCGCGGCGGCAATGCTGTCGCACAGGCGCTGCCTGAAGAGCGGGTCGTCCTCGATCACGAGCACGGAGAGCAAAGCGGACATGGGTGGGCGGGCCTTGGAAGCTCGGCGGTGCGTTTCATGATACGCGGGGCCTGCTGTCACAGCTGCTTGCACATGAACCGTTTTGTCCCGTGTTCGAGGGACAGACGGATACGGCAGGTGGCGGAAGAATCCATGCACCTTCACTGCTCGCAGGAGTTGCTCCATGTCTGATTCCTTGAACCGGTTCTTGCGCCGGGCCCTCGTGCTGGCCGGTGCCATGGCCGGACTGGCCTGCCCGGCGATGGCGGCCATTCCGCATGTCGTCATCGGCGACTACCACATGCTGCTGCTCCACGCGGACGGCAGCGTCACCTCCTGGGGACGCGGCGACTCGGGACAACTGGGCCGTGGCCAGGCCGACCGCAGCAACCCTGCGCCCGCCAAGATCGCATCGCTGGGCAACGAGGTGGTCGCCTTGACCGCCGGGGGGCAACTGTCCGCGGCCGTGAAGCGCGATGGCAGCGTGTGGGTCTGGGGCAATGTCTCGGACGGGCTGATCGGCGCCAATACCTCGGGCGGCCAGTTCCGCTACGAGCCCGTCCAGGTACCGGGTCTCTCGGGCATCGTATCGGTGCTGGCCGCGACCAACGGTTACTCGCTCTACGCCACGGACAGCAATGGCCAGATCTGGGCCTGGGGCTATGACAGCGGCTATGGCAACCTGGGACTGGGCCCGGGCGGCCCGCAGCAGCGGGGCCAGCCGCTGCCCGTGGCCGGTGCCACCGGCATCGTGCAGCTGGCCGTGACGGGAACGCAGATGATCGGCCGCCGCCAGGACGGCAGTCTGATCGGCTGGGGCAGCAACAGCAGCCGTGACAACCCGCTGCAGGCCGTCACCGCCGCCACCGATCCGCTGGGGGTGACGGCCCTCAAGCCCGTCGGTCTGTCGTTCATCGACGCGACCGCTACGGGCAACGCCGCCGGCCTGTACTACGGCATCAAGAATGGCCAGGCGCTGGCCTGGGGAGACACCAACAGCGGCATGCTGACCTGCGGCCAGGAGAGCGCGCAGACGGCGGCCCAGCCCTACACCATCAAGAACCTGTCCAACCTGCGCCAGATCGCCGCGGGCGGTGGTGCTGCGCTGTTCGTGGACGGCGCCGGCGCCGTGTTCGCTTGCGGCCAGGGAGAGCGAGGCCTGCTGGGGGATGGCACCACGGTGTCTACCAAGTGGGATTCGGTGCCGGCCAATGCCAAGGCGGGCCCGGTGCGGGTGCAGGGACTGCCGGGCCCGGTGTCATACGTCTTCACGGGTGCGTTTGCCGCCGCGGCGCTCATGCCCGATGGCGCGGTCTATACCTGGGGCCGCACCGACGGCGGCGTGCTGGGCAACGGGGTGACCACTGCCAACGGGGTCGTGAGCACGCCCACGCGCATTTCGCTCAACGCCGGCGTGGACAACAGCGCAAACCCGGGCAACGTCGGCAATCCGGGCGGCACGAACCCGGGCACCGGCACGCCGGCACCCGGCACCGAGCCGGCCTTCAGCACGGCCCAGAGCGGTCCGCTGAACAATCTCACGGCCAAGGCCGGTGTCACCCTGCCTGCCTCCCATGCGGGCCAGCCTGGCGCCATCTTCGTGGCCCTGCTGCTGTCCGATGGCCGCCTGCTCATGCTCGATGGCGCAACGGTCAGTTTCGTGCCCGCCATGGCTGCCTTGTACACGGGGGCTCTGCCGGTGTCGGCCCCGGTCCTGGACATCAACGGCATGGACCTGAGCTCCCTGGCGGGCAGCCAACTCTACCTGGGGTATGGCCTGGGGGTGAATTCCCTGGCCGCGCTCTATGAGATGCTGCGCGCGGGGCGCTACTCCAATGTCCTGAACCTGCGCTGAAGGGTGTTGTGCCGCCCGGCCCGGGCCCCGCCTGTCCAGTGCAGGCGGGGCCCGGGCCTTGTCCCTTTTGGGGCGCTGGCAATGCCATGCCCGGGGTCGGTCATTCAAATCGCCGACAATCCGGGCCATGAACTGGCTCAACGAAGTGAAATGGGATGCGCAGGGCCTGGTGCCCGTGATCGCGCAGGAGCAGGGCACGGGCGACGTGCTGATGTTTGCCTGGATGAACCGCGAGGCGCTGGAAAAGACCGCCGAACTCGGCCGCGCCGTGTATTTCAGCCGCTCGCGCGGCAAGCTGTGGTTCAAGGGCGAGGAGTCCGGCCACGTGCAGACGGTGCACGAGATCCGCCTGGACTGCGACAACGACGTGGTGTTGCTCAAGGTGACCCAGCTGGGCCATGAGCCCGGCATCGCCTGCCACACGGGCCGCCACAGCTGTTTCTTCAGCGTGCTCAGGGACGGCGCATGGAAAGCCGTCGATCCGGTCTTGAAAGACCCCGAATCCATCTACAAGTAAGACCATGAGTTCCAACGATTCCCTGGCACGCCTGGCGGCCGTCATCGAAAGCCGCAAGCCCGCCAACGGCGGCGACCCCGAGAAAAGCTATGTCTCGCGCCTGCTGCACAAGGGGCCCGATGCCTTCCTCAAGAAGATCGGCGAGGAGGCCACCGAGGTGGTGATGGCCGCCAAGGACGTGGACCATGGCGCGGACGCCAGCAAGCTGGTCTACGAGGTGGCCGACCTGTGGTTCCATTCCATGATCGCGCTGGCCCACTATGGCCTGTCGCCGGCCGACGTGGTCAACGAGCTCGAGCGCCGCGAAGGCACCAGCGGCATCGAGGAGAAAGCCCTGCGCAAGGCCGTTGCGCGTGCAGCCCACGAGGAAGGATCCCCATGAGCGACATCATCGACGTGCGAACCAATGACCAGAAGGCCGAAAGCCTCAAGAACATCGGCTGGGTCAGCTATGCGCTGCACCTGATCGTGGCGCTGGGCGCCGTGCTGCCGGGCACGCAGGCCAGCGCGCTGCTGCTGGTCATCGCCCTGGTGCTCGACCTGGTCAAGCGCGGCGACGCCCAGGGCACCTGGCAGGAGAACCATTTCTCCTGGCGCATCCGTTCGGTGATCTGGGCGGGCGTGCTGTACGCGGTGACCGCGCCGCTGTGGCTGCTGTTCTTCATCCCCGGCTGGATCGCCTGGGGCATCATCTCGCTGTGGTTCCTGTACCGCATCGTGCGCGGCATGCTGGCCATGAGCAAGAACCAGGCGGTGGATGCCTGAACCCCACGCGCCGCGGCGCCTGAACCTGGCGCTGCAGGGCGGGGGCTCGCATGGTGCGCTGACCTGGGGCGTGCTCGACGCCCTGCTCGAAGACGGGCGATGGCAGTTCGAGGGCATCAGCGGCACCAGCGCGGGGGCCATGAATGCCGTGGCCCTGGCGCACGGCTTTGCCCGCGCCGTCGAAACCCACAAGGATCCGCTGGAGGCCCACGCCGCGGGCTGCGCCCTGGCGCGCGAGTCGCTCACCCGGCTGTGGGAGGGCGTGGGTTCCCTGGGCAGCCTGACCTGGGGCACGCCGCTGTCGGCGGCCAATCCGCTGATGGGCATGATGGCGCAGTGGTTCTCGCCCTACCAGACCAACCCCCTGGGCTTCAATCCGCTGCGCCAGTTGCTCGAGCGCGAGGTCGATTTCGGCCTGCTGTGTTCAGCGCGCGCCAGCATCGAAAGCGTGGTGCCCCAGGTGTTCGTGTGTGCGACCAATGTGCGCACCGGGCGCGGCGAGATCTTTGCGGGTCCGCGCCTGAGCGCCGACGCCGTGATGGCTTCGGCCTGCCTGCCCATGGTGTTCAAGGCCGTGGAGATCGATGGCGAGCACTACTGGGACGGTGGTTACTCGGGCAACCCGGCGCTGCACCCGCTGATCTACCAGACCGAGGCGTCGGACATCCTGCTGGTGCAGATCAACCCCATCGAGCACCTCGCCGTGCCCGACAACGCGCACGAGATCATGGAGCGCATGAACGAGGTGACCTTCAACGCCAGCCTGCTGGCCGAGTTGCGCGCCATCGAGTTCGTGCGCCGGCTGCTGGCCGAGGGCAAGCTCGATGCGCGCCGCTACAAGAACGTGCTGATGCACCGCATTGACGGGGGGGCGGTGCTGGCCCCTTTTGGCGCCGACAGCAAGGTGCGTGCGGACACGGCCTTCGTGCGCCAGCTGTTCGAGCTCGGACGCCGGGCGGGCAAGGACTGGATGAAGGCGCACCGCCGGGACGTGGGGGTGCGGCCGAGCATCAAGATCGCAGACAATGCGTGAACCTGCCTTCGTGCAGCCAGATTTCGTCCTCCCTTTTCCACCATGCACGATCCGAACTGCCTTTTCTGCAAAATCATCGCGGGCCAGATTCCTTCGAAGAAGGTCCATGAAGACGATGACATGTTCGTCTTCCATGACATCCATCCCTGGGCACCGGTGCACTTCCTGATGGTCCCCAAGGCACATATCCCTTCGATGGCCCAGGTCACCGAAGAACATGCCGGCGTGCTGGGGCGCATGATGGCGCTGGCACCCAAACTGGCCCTGGAGCAGGGCTGCAACCCCTACCCGGATGGCGGTTTTCGCATCGTGGTAAACACGGGGCTTGAAGGCGGGCAGGAAATCCACCATCTGCACATCCACGTGATGGGTGGCCCCCGCCCGTGGCTCAAAGGCTGACCCCAGCTGACGTTTCGACCCGATAGACCCCTGTTTCGCAACAGGGGGCCTGAACTCCGGTCACTGCCGGGGTCTAAAATGATTGCAATACGTTAGGAGATATTCCATGGGCTCTTTTTCCATCTGGCACTGGCTGATCGTGCTGCTGATCGTCGTCATGGTGTTCGGCACCAAGAAGCTCAAGAACATGGGCTCCGACCTCGGGGGCGCCGTCAAGGGCTTCAAGGACGGCATGAAGGACGGTTCCACGGCCGAGAGCGGTGCGGTCAATCCTCCCGCTGGCCAGGTCACTGCCAGCCAGGCGACCGACAAGACCACCATCGACGTCGAAGCCAAGCAAAAGAGCTGACCGCTGAGCGGACACCTGCTTCATGATTGATATTGGCCTGTCCAAGATGGCGCTGATCGGCGCCGTGGCGTTGATCGTCATCGGCCCCGAGAAGCTGCCGCGCGTGGCGCGTACGGTGGGCACCTTGCTGGGCAAGGCGCAGCGCTACGTGGCCGACGTCAAGTCCGAGGTCAACCGGTCCATGGAGCTCGACGAGCTGCGCAAGATGAAGGACACGGTGGAAGGTGCCGCACGCGACGTGCAGCAGTCCATCCAGACCGGCGCCAGCGAGTTCGAGAAGGACTGGGCCGCGGCGACGGACATGACGGCTGCCGAGCCCTTCGAGACTTCGGTGGTGGTGCCGGCCTACAAGCACCCGGGCAAGAACTGGCGTCTCAAGCGCGGAGCCACGCCCCAGTGGTACAAGTCGCGCAGCGGCGTGCGCACCAAGGCACAGTCCGGCGCGGCACGCGTTGCCCGCTACCGGCCCCAGAAATTCCATTGACGATGCCGCGCAGCACCCGGTGCGCGCTGCATGGGCGGCCCCCACGCCCCTGAAAATCCAACATGTCCGAAACTCCCCCCAAAGAAGACGAACTGGCCGGCACCGAGCAGCCGTTCGTGCAGCACCTGATGGAGCTGCGCGACCGGCTGGTCAAGGCCATCATCGCCATCGCCATTGCGGCGGCGATCCTGTTCTTCTTTCCCGGTCCTGGCGCGCTCTATGACTTCCTGGCGGCCCCGCTGGTGGCCCACCTGCCCAAGGGCGCCACGCTGATAGCCACCTCGGTGATCTCGCCGTTCATGGTGCCGCTCAAGATCCTGCTGATGTCGGCCTTCCTGCTGGCGCTGCCCGTCGTGCTGTGGCAGGTCTGGGCCTTCGTGGCGCCGGGCCTGTATTCGCATGAGAAGAAACTGGTGTTGCCGCTGGTGGTTTCCAGCACGCTGCTGTTCTTCATCGGCGTGGCGTTTTGCTATTACTTCGTGTTCGGGCAGGTGTTTGCGTTCATCCAGAGCTTCGCGCCCAAGAGCATCACGGCTGCGCCAGACATCGAGGCCTACCTGAGCTTCGTGCTCTCGATGTTCCTGGCCTTCGGCATGGCTTTCGAGGTTCCTATCGCCGTGGTGGTGCTGGCACGCATGAACATCGTCAGCGTGGAAAAGCTCAAGAGCTTTCGCGGCTACTTCGTCGTCGGTGCTTTCGTCGTCGCGGCCATCGTGACGCCGCCGGACGTGGTCTCCCAGCTCGCGCTGGCCGTGCCCATGTGCATCCTCTACGAGGTGGGCATCTGGGCCGCGCAGATCTTCATCAAGCACACCAAGGCGCCGGAAGACGCCGAGAGCACGGCCTCGTCGTCCTCTTCCTCCTGACCTGACCGAGGGGCGCCCGTCCCGCGACGGGGCGGAGCAAAAAAAGCAACTGCCGCCAGGAGCGCCAGTTGCTTTTTTCATGGGTGCCCGCAGGCTGGATGTGGTGCTTCGCTTACCTTGGAAGGATGGCTCGAAGCGCTCCGGGAGGGCTCACCTCTTGACATTGCGCTGCGGTCGGGGGCGCAGGCCTGGGGTGATGTTCAACTCCACCAGGGCGTCGGCGCGCCTGACGTTGAACGGGGCCGCCGTGCCGGGCTTCAGGGCCGCCACGGCCGTGAGCAGTTCGGAGACATTGCCCACGTTCTTGCCGTCCACCTTCACGATCACGTCGCCCGGGCGCATGCCGGCCTGGGCCGCGGGGCCGTCCTGCAGCACGCCGGTGATGATGACGCCTTCGGAGGCCTTCACGCCGAAGGTCTCGGCCAGTTCGGGCGAGAGCTCGTTGGGCTCCACGCCGATCCAGCCGCGCGTGACCTGGCCGTCCTTGACGATGCCGTCGAGCACCAGGCGTGCCGTGGATACCGGGATGGCAAAGCCGATGCCCATGCTGCCGCCCGAGCGCGAGTAGATGGCGGTGTTGATGCCCAGCAGGTTGCCGTTGACGTCCACGAGGGCGCCGCCGGAGTTGCCGGGGTTGATGGCTGCGTCCGTCTGGATGAAGTTCTCGAAGGTGTTGATCCCGAGCTGGGTACGGCCCAGGGCGCTGACGATGCCGCTGGTCACCGTCTGGCCCACGCCGAAAGGGTTGCCGATGGCCAGCACCTGGTCGCCCACGTCCAGGGTGTCCGAGTTGCCCAGCACGATCACGGGCAGCTTGTCGAGCTCGATCTTGAGGATGGCCAGGTCGGTCTCGGGGTCGGTGCCGATCACGCGCGCCCGGGCGCGCCGGCTGTCGGTGAGCGTGACCTCGATCTCGTCGGCGCCTTCCACCACGTGGTTGTTGGTGAGGATGTAGCCCTCGGGGCTGATGATGACGCCACTGCCCAGGCCCGCCTGCTGTTGCTGCTGCTGGTTGTTGCCCTGGTCGCCGAAGAAGAACTGGAACCACGGGTCGTTGCTGCGCGGGTGGCGCACGGCCTTGCTGGTGTTGATGCTCACCACGGCCGGCGCGGCCTTGCGCGCAGCGGCGCTGAAGCTGCCGGCGGCCGGTGGCTGGCCTGCGGCGGAGGTGTTGGCGGGTGCCTCGATCAGCGCGATGCCGGCGCCCGAGCGCACCGTGCCGCGCCCCAGCCAGCCGGGCTGCAGGGTGGCCACGACGAAATAGGCCGCGACGAGCACCGTCACGGTTTGGGAAAACAGCAGCCAGAGTCGCTTCATGGGTTGGACGGGGAAAACATCGGGAGGACGGGCGCGCGCGGCGCGGGAATGACCGCATTGTCCTCCATGCATGCCGCTGGGGGGCGAGGGGGTGGTGCCGCACCCGCGCGACAATAGGCGCATGAGCATTTCCCGGCACCAACTTCTGCAGGCGTTCGATGCGCTGCTGCAACCCGCGCGTTTCAAGGACTACGGCCCGAACGGCCTGCAGGTCGAGGGCAAGGAGACCATCACCCGCATCGTGAGCGGCGTAACGGCCAGCCGAGCGCTGATCGAGGCAGCGATTGCCCAGCGGGCCGACGCGATCTTCGTGCACCACGGCCTGTTCTGGCGCGGGCAGGACGGCCGCGTGGTGGGCTGGATGAAGCAGCGCCTGCAACTGCTGCTGGCGCATGACATCAACCTGTTTGCCTACCACCTGCCGCTCGATGCCCACCCCGAGCTGGGCAACAACGCGCAGCTCGGTCGTGTGTTGGGCCTGGCGGCCGATGCGCGTTTTGGCGAGCAGGACCTGGCTTGTGCCGCGGACGCGGATTTTGCCGATGGCCAGGCGCTGGCCGACCATGTCACCGCAGCACTGGGGCGAACGGTGACGCTGGTGCAGCCCGAGGCGGCCCTGCGCCGACCGATTCGCCGCGTGGCCTGGTGCACGGGCGGGGCACAGGGCTACTTCGAGCCGGCCATTGCCGCCGGGGCCGATGCCTTCATCACCGGGGAAATCTCCGAACCCCAGGCCCACCTGGCGCGCGAGACGGGTGTGTGCTTCATCGCGGCCGGCCACCACGCAACGGAGCGCTATGGCGCCCCGGCGGTGGCTGCGCATGTGGCGCAGCAGGCGGGTGTGGAGCATGTCTTCATCGAGGTGGACAACCCCGCATGAGCACTGCCATTGCCATTACCCAGGGGGATCCGGCCGGCATAGGCCCCGAAATCATTGCCAAGGCCTTCCGCGATGCGCCCGACGATCTGCGCGGCTGCTTTGTGGTGGGCGACGTGGCCACACTGCGCCGGGCGGCGCAGTGCATCGAGCGCCCCGGCATGCCTTCGCTGCCGGTGGCGCTGATCGAGGCGCCGGCACAGGCCCTGCAGGTGCCCCTGCGCTGCGTGCCAGTGCTGCCATTGCCGGGGCTCCCCGGGCCGCAGCCCTGGGGCCGCATCGGTGCCGAGGCCGGCCGCGCAGCGGCCGAATGCGTGGTCTGGGCGGCGCGGGCCGCGCTGCGCGGCGAGGTGGCGGCGCTGGTCACGGCACCGCTGCACAAGGAGGCGCTGTCGGCCGCTGGCGTGGCCTTTCCAGGCCATACCGAGCTGCTGCAGGCCGAGGCGGCGAAGCACCAGGGCGTGCCCTTGGCCGCCATGCCGGTGCGCATGATGCTGGCCAGCGACGAGCTGCGCACGGTGCTCGTCAGCATCCACATATCGCTGCGCGACGCCATCGAGGCCGTGACACCCGCCAACCTGGCGCAGACGTTGCAGATCACCCATGCCGCCCTGCTGCGCACCCTGGGCCGCGCGCCGCGCATCGCCGTGGCGGGGCTCAACCCGCACGCGGGGGAGGGCGGCCTGTTCGGCCAGGAGGAGGTGGAGACCATCGCCCCGGCCATCGCGGCAGCCAGGGCGCAGGGCATGGACGTGGAGGGACCGTTCGCGCCCGACACGGTGTTCATGCGCGCACGCCACGCGCCCGGCCACCCCGGCGAGTTCGACGTGGTGGTGGCCATGTACCACGACCAGGGCCTGATCCCCGTGAAGTACCTCGGCGTGGACAAGGGCGTGAACGTGACGCTGGGCCTGCCGCTCGTGCGCACCAGCCCGGACCACGGCACGGCCTTCGACATTGCGGGGCAGGGCATCGCAGACGCCTCCAGTCTGGTGGAGGCCGTGCGCATGGCCCGCAAGTTGTCGGCTTAGCGCAGCCTCCTGGAAACTGGCGCGCCCCAAGCCAGTGCCCCCGTGCAAGGGCCGCCAAGCCGTGGATGCGGCGCTACGCTTGCGTGCACTGGGGGCGTCCCCCTCCCGACTCGCGCAGCAAGTCGAGAGAGGGGTGAAGGCGCGAAGCGACTCAGGGGGTGCTTATTTTTTCAGGCTGTCGCGGATCTCGCGCAGCAGCACGATGTCTTCAGGAGGGGCGACCGGTGCTGCAGGTGCCGGTGGGGTTTCGCGCTTCAAGCGGTTGATCTGCTTGATCATCATGAAGATGATGAAGGCGAGGATGATGAAGTTCACTGCCACGGTGATGAAATTGCCATAGGCGAACACCGGCACGCCGGCCTTCTTGAGGGCATCGAGCGTCATGGCGGTGCCGGCCGGCACATTGCCCAGCACGACGAACAGGTTGGAGAAGTCGAGCTTGCCGAACACCAGCCCCACCACGGGCAGGATCAGGTCGGACACGACCGAATCCACGATCTTTCCGAAGGCCCCGCCGATGATGACGCCCACGGCCAGATCGATCACGTTGCCCTTGACGGCAAATTCCCGGAACTCTTGTGCAATGCCCATGGATAACCCCTCTTGATAATAGACAAGAAGGCGAGTATTGCCCAGGTCTGCCCCCTGTCAAGGCGGAGTGTCCGCCTGCAATGACCCTTTTCACTCCGCTACAATTCGCGGTTGACCCCAATAGCGATGTACATCGAGGATCCCCATGAGTGACACCCCAATCGACTCCAGCAAGCGGACGTGGCTGATTGCGTCCGGCTGTGCTGGTGCGGTGGGCGGCGTGGCAACCGCCGTTCCTTTCGTGAGTACCTTCCAGCCTTCCGAGCGGGCCAAGGCTGCAGGTGCGGCCGTCGAGGTGGATATCTCCGCGCTCAAGCCTGGAGAAAAAGTCACCGTGGAGTGGCGCGGCAAGCCCGTCTGGATCGTCAAGCGCACGCCGGAGCAACTCGCCGAGCTGCCCAAGCTCGATGGCCAGCTGGCGGATCCCAAGTCCGAGCGCAAGCCTTCGGAACTGACCCCCGAATACGCCCGCAACGAAGCGCGTTCCATCAAGCCCGAGATCCTCGTGGCGGTGGGCATCTGCTCGCACCTGGGGTGCTCGCCGTCGGACAAGTTCCAGACCGGCGCGCAGGCCTCGCTGCCTGACGACTGGAAGGGCGGGTTCCTGTGCCCCTGCCACGGCTCCACCTTCGACATGGCGGGCCGTGTGTTCAAGAACAAGCCGGCCCCGGACAACCTGGAAGTGCCGCCCCACATGTACCTGTCGGAGACCCGCCTCCTGATCGGTGAAGACAAGGCTTGAGGGATACAAGAACATGGCCCACGAATTCAAGGAAATCTCCCCCAACGCCTCGATAGCGGCGAAGACCACCAACTGGTTCGAGAACCGGTTCCCGACGGCCTTCGACGCCTACCGCGTGCACATGTCGGAGTACTACGCTCCGAAGAACTTCAACTTCTGGTACATCTTCGGCTCGCTGTCGTTGCTGGTGCTGGTGATCCAGATCGTCACCGGCATCTTCCTGGTGATGCACTACAAGCCCGACGCGGCCAAGGCCTTCGAATCGGTCGAGTACATCATGCGCGATGTGCCCTGGGGCTGGTTGATCCGCTACATGCACTCCACGGGGGCCTCGGCCTTCTTCGTGGTGGTCTACCTGCACATGTTCCGCGGGCTCATCTACGGCAGCTACCGCAAGCCGCGCGAGCTGGTGTGGGTGTTCGGCTGCGCGATCTTCCTGTGCCTGATGGCCGAGGCCTTCATGGGCTACCTGCTGCCCTGGGGCCAGATGTCGTACTGGGGCGCCCAGGTGATCGTGAACCTGTTCGCTGCGATTCCCTTCATCGGTCCGGACCTGGCCCTCTTGATCCGCGGTGACTACGTGGTGGGCGATGCGACGCTGAACCGCTTCTTCAGCTTCCACGTGATCGCCGTGCCGCTGGTGCTGCTGGGCCTGGTGGTCGCCCACTTGCTGGCGCTGCACGACGTGGGCTCGAACAACCCCGATGGCGTGGAAATCAAGGGCCCCAAGGCGCCCAAGGATGCCAACGGCAAGCCTTTGGACGGCGTGCCCTTCCACCCCTACTACACGGTGCACGACATCTTCGGTGTCTGCGTGTTCCTCATGGCCTTCACGGCGGTGATCTTCTTCGCCCCCGAGTTCGGCGGCTACTTCCTCGAATACAACAACTTCATCCCGGCCGACCCGCTGAAGACGCCTGCGCACATTGCGCCAGTCTGGTACTTCACGCCGTTCTACTCGATGCTGCGCGCCATCACCAGCGAGATGATGTATGCGCTGATCCTGTGCGTGGTGGGTGGTGCCGTGCTGGCCTCGGTCAAGCTCAAGCTGCCCAGCTTCATCAAGGCCGGCGCCGTGGTCGCCGCCCTGGTGGTCGCCGCGCTGATGCTGGCCATCGACGCCAAGTTCTGGGGCGTGGTGGTGATGGGCGGTGCCGTGATCATCCTGTTCTTCCTGCCATGGCTGGACTACAGCCCGGTCAAGTCGATCCGCTACCGTCCCGACTGGCACAAGTACCTGTACGGCATCTTCGTGATCAACTTCCTGATCCTGGGTTACCTGGGTGTGCAGCCACCGTCGCCGATCGGCGAGCGCGTCTCGCAGGTGGGTACGCTGTTCTACTTCGGCTTCTTCATCCTGATGCCCTGGTGGAGCCGTCTGGGCACGCCCAAGCCGGTGCCTGACCGTGTGACCTTTGCCGCGCACTGAGCGGGAGACAAGAACAATGAAGAAACTCATCCTCACGCTGATCGCAGCCCTGGGCATTGTTTCGGGCGTGCAGGCCGCCGAAGGCGGCATTGCCTGGGACAAGGCGCCCAACAAGACGAACGACCTGGCTTCGCTGCAGAACGGCGCCAAGATCTTCGTCAACTACTGCCTGAGCTGCCACTCGGCAGCGTTCATGCGCTACAACCGCTTGCGCGACATTGGTCTGACCGAGCAGGAAATCAAGGACAACCTGCTGTTCGCAACCGACAAGGTCGGCGAGACCATGAAGGCGTCCATCGATCCCAAGCAAGCCAAGGAATGGTTTGGCGCCAACCCGCCCGACCTGACCGTGATCGCGCGTTCGCGTGCGGGCCATGGCGGCACGGGCGCAGACTACCTGTACACCTTCCTGCGCACCTTCTACCGCGACGAGACCAAGGCCACGGGCTGGAACAACCTGGCTTTCCCCAGCGTGGGCATGCCGCACGTGCTGTGGGAGATGCAGGGCGATCGCCGCCCGGTGTTCGAAGAGCATGAAAGCCACGGCCACAAGACCCAGGTCTTCAAGGGCTGGCAGCAGGTGACCCCAGGAACGGTGACGCCTTTGCAGTTCGAACAGAATATCGGCGATCTCGTGAACTACCTGCAATGGATGGGTGAGCCCGCGCAGAACACCCGCATCCGCGTCGGTGTCTGGGTGCTGATCTTCCTGGGTGTGTTCACGGTCATTGCCTGGAGACTCAACGCAGCGTTCTGGAAAGACGTCAAGTAACACGCCAGATCCATATGCCACACCCCCTGGCGGGGGTGGGGCGGGGTCTTTACGGAGTGGGCGCTTTTGGCTCCCACTCTTTTGATTTTTAGGAGCCTCACACCATGATGGTGCTTTACTCGGGAACGACCTGTCCCTTCTCCCACCGCTGCCGCTTCGTCCTGTTCGAGAAGGGCATGGACTTCGAAATCCGCGATGTGGACCTGTACAACAAGCCCGAAGACATCAGCGTGATGAACCCCTACGGCCAGGTGCCCATCCTGGTCGAGCGCGACCTGATCCTGTACGAGTCGAACATCATCAACGAGTACATCGACGAGCGCTTCCCGCACCCGCAGCTGATGCCCGGCGACCCGGTGGACCGCGCCCGTGTGCGCCTGTTCCTGCTCAACTTCGAGAAGGAACTGTTCGTGCACGTGAACATCCTGGAGTCGCGTGCGACCAAGGGCAATGAAAAAGCGCTGGAAAAGGCACGTGCCCATATCCGCGACCGCCTGACGCAGCTGGCACCCGTGTTCCTCAAGAACAAGTACATGCTGGGCGACAACTTCTCCATGCTGGATGTGGCCATTGCCCCGCTGCTGTGGCGCCTGGACTACTATGGCATCGACCTGAGCAAGAATGCGGCCCCGCTGCTCAAGTACGCTGAGCGCATCTTCTCGCGCCCTGCCTACATCGAAGCGCTGACGCCTTCCGAAAAGGTCATGCGCAAGTAATGCGCGTGCGCCATCGTCCGTCCCTGAACGCCTGCCCTTAGCCCATGAATGCCACGGAATCCACGTCCACACGCCCCTACCTGATCCGCGCCCTGTACGAATGGTGCACGGACAACGGGCTCACGCCCTACGTGGCGGTGCGGGTGGACGATTCCGTGCAGGTGCCGCGCGAGTACGTGAACGATGGCGAGATCGTGCTCAACATCAGCTATGACGCCACCAGCGCGCTGCAACTGGGCAACGATTTCATCGAGTTCAAGGCCCGTTTCGGCGGCAAGCCGCGCGAGATCCTGGTGCCTGTGGGCCGGGTGATCGCGATCTATGCACGCGAGAACGGGCAGGGCATGGCGTTTCCGCCGCCGGTGGACAACCTGGTGGGCGGCGCCCCGCCACAGGGTCTGTCGGCACCGGCGTCCGCGCCCGCCGAACTGTCCCAGGTGCCGGTGGCCGCGCCAACGCCGGTATCGGCATCGCCCGTGGACGACCGGGTGGTGCACCTGGTGCCGGGCGAATCCCCTGCTTCCGATGGCGGGGATGGCCATCCGCCGCGTCCGTCGCCCTCGGGTGGCGGCAGTCGCCCTGCGCTCAAGCGGGTGAAATAGCGCGGGACACCCCCTGGTTCATTTTTCGGGCTGTTTTTGCAGGATAAAATCCAGCCTTCGCCGGTTTAGCTCAGTTGGTAGAGCACCCGCCTTGTAAGCGGTAGGTCGTCAGTTCGATTCCGACAACCGGCACCATCTTTTCTCTCCCTCTCCCCTTCTTCTTCCGCCGTCGGGCATGCGATTGCCCGCATGTTGTGTGGAGTCGCGTGCTACGTTTTCACGCCGTGGACCGCCTGCCATATCCATTTGGCAGCTTTTTGACAAGCAAGTAACTGTCTTTGGGCCTGTTTTTCAGGTTTGAACTTTCAGCCGAATGGAGTTAACCTCCCACCCCCGGCTGCGCAAGTGCGCCTGCAGTGCAGGCAGCAGTTGACGGATCTTGGCCGCGGCGGCATTGCTCTTGACCAGCAGGCACCAGGTGTTCCCATCGATGGGGCCAGCCTGGACGGACTGGCGCAGGCCGGCGGGTAACAACAATTCAATGGCCTTGAGCCGTTCGCTGGAGTCGCGTGTCAATGCGGTGAGCATGTGCAGCGTGGGGGATTCCTCGCTGGCTTGCTGCAGGGTGACGGCGTGGTGGCGGCGGGTCATGGGGATGCGCCGGTGGGCGTGGAGATGTCGTAGTGCACCTGATTATCACGGACGCCCGTTTGGCGCGCAGCCGCGCCATTCACCTTTCCGGGGTTCGCCTTCTGCTGGCGGGCCTGGTTCTTTCCCTCGGACTTATGGTCACGGCCGCCGGCCTGTACCACTGGGTCTTTCTCAAGGGCGCGCGCGAAGGCTGGCCGGTCTTCGGCGCGCTGGTGCGCCTGGTGGTGAAGGACGAATTCGCCGAGCGCGACCGTTTCATGCGCGCCAACCTCGATGCGATGGCCAAGCGCGTGGGTGAGATGCAGGCGCGCATGGTGCAGCTCGAATCCCTGGGCGAACGTGTGCTGGGCCTGGCGGGCATGCCTGCGACGGAACTGCGCAGCGACGGGCGCGGCGGCGCGTTGGTGAGTGCCCACAACCTGAGCATGGAAGAGCTGCAGGCCACGCTCAATGACCTGGAGCGCCTGACCAACCAGCGGGTGGACCTGATGACGGTGATGGAGTCGCGCCTGTTCGACCAGCACATCCGCAAGAAGATGGTCCCCACGCATGCGCCCGTGGCGGGCAAGCTGCCCGGGTCGTCGTTCGGCTGGCGCATCGATCCGATCACGGGCCAATCGGCGCTGCACACAGGGCTCGACTTCCAGGCCGATACCGGTACGGCCATCCTGGCGGCCGCGGGCGGCGTGGTCGTGACGCAGGAATACCATCCGGCCTATGGCAACATGATCGAGGTGGACCACGGCAACCAGTTGGTGACGCGTTACGCACACGCCTCGCGTACCCTGGTGAAGCAAGGGGACATCGTCAAGCGCGGGCAGAAGATCGCCGAGGTGGGCACCACCGGGCGTTCCACGGGCCCGCACCTGCACTTTGAAGTGCTGGTGCAAGGGGTTTTCCAGGACCCGCAGAAGTTTCTCAGCGCGGGCAGCGCGGTGGCGGGAGGCCAGGGCACTGGGGCGCAAAAGCCGGGCCTGGTGGCAGCTTCCGGCAGCCCTGCTGCAGGCAGGTAAAATCGCGGGTCCGGCGTTCGCAGCCCACGGTAGTGCAGTCCTTGCAATACCGGGCGACGGACCCACCTGATCTCAATTCATCTTAGGGGTTTCGGTCGCTTCGCGCGCTGATTGCAGCGGGTGGGGCGGTCCTGTTCGCATGGCCACCAACTTCCTTACCAAACTATTCGGCAGCCGCAATGACCGGCTTCTCAAGCAGTACCGCAAGACGGTCTCCCGCATCAATGCGATGGAGCCCGACTACGAGAAGCTGACGGACGAGGCGCTTCGCGCCAAGACGCAGGAGTTCAAGGACCGGGTGGCCAAGGGCGAGTCGCTGGACGACATCCTGCCCGAGGCGTTTGCGGTGGTGCGCGAAGGCTCCAAGCGCATCATGAAGATGCGCCACTTCGACGTGCAGCTGCTGGGCGGCATGGCCCTGCACTTCGGCAAGATCGCCGAAATGCGCACGGGCGAGGGCAAGACCCTGACCGCCACACTGCCGGTGTACCTGAATGCGCTGTCCGACAAGGGCGTGCACGTGGTGACCGTGAACGACTACCTGGCCAACCGCGATGCGCAGTGGATGGGCCGGCTGTACAACTTCCTGGGTCTCTCGGTGGGCATCAACCTGCCCAACATGCCGCGCGAGGAAAAGCAGGCCGCCTACCGCGCCGACATCACCTACGGCACGAACAACGAATACGGCTTCGACTACCTGCGCGACAACATGGTCTACGAGGCCGCGGACCGCGTGCAGCAGGGCCTGAACTTCGCGATCGTCGACGAGGTGGACTCGATCCTGATCGACGAGGCGCGCACGCCCCTGATCATCAGCGGCCAGGCCGAAGACCACACGGCCATGTACATCGCCATGAACAAGGTGGTGCCGCTTCTGATTCGCCAGGAAGGCGAGGCCGATCCCCGCACCGGCGAGGGCGTGACCAAGCCGGGCGACTTCACGCTCGACGAGAAGACCCACCAGGTGTTCCTGACCGAGCAGGGCCATGAAAGCGCCGAGCGCATCCTGGCCAGCCATGGCCTGATCGCCGAGGGCGCATCGGTCTACGACCCGGCCAACATCACGTTGATGCACCATCTGTACGCTGCGCTGCGTGCCAACCACCTGTACCACCGCGACCAGCACTACGTGGTGCAGAACGGCGAGATCGTGATCGTGGACGAGTTCACCGGCCGCCTGATGTCGGGCCGCCGCTGGAGCGAAGGCCTGCACCAGGCCGTGGAAGCCAAGGAAGGGGTGAACATCCAGGCCGAGAACCAGACGCTGGCCTCGATCACTTTCCAGAACTATTTCCGCCTGTACGGCAAGCTGGCCGGCATGACCGGCACGGCCGACACCGAAGCCTACGAGTTCCAGGAAATCTACGGCCTGGAAACCACGGTGATCCCGCCGAACCGCCCCAGCCGCCGCGACGACCAGCTCGACCGCGTTTACAAGACCACGCGCGAGAAGTACGAAGCCGCCATCAAGGACATCCGCGAATGCCACGAGCGTGGCCAGCCGGTGCTGGTGGGCACGACCTCGATCGAGAACTCCGAGATCATCGATCAGCTGCTCAACAAGGAAGGTCTGCCGCACCAGGTGCTCAACGCCAAGCAGCATGCCCGTGAGGCCGACATCGTGGCCCAGGCCGGGCGTGCCGGCATGATCACCATCGCCACCAACATGGCCGGCCGCGGTACCGACATCGTGCTGGGCGGCAACATCGAGAAGCTGATCGCTGCTGTCGAAGCCGACGAGGCGCTGGACGCGGCGGGACGCGAGGCACAGATTGCCCAGGTGCGCGCCGACTGGTCCGTGGACCACGAGAAGATCAAGGCCCTGGGCGGCCTGCGCATCATCGCCACCGAACGCCACGAGTCGCGCCGCATCGACAACCAGCTGCGTGGCCGTTCGGGCCGCCAGGGCGACCCCGGCTCCTCGCGCTTTTACCTGAGCCTGGACGATTCGTTGATGCGCATCTTTGCGGGCGACCGCGTCAAGGCCATCATGGACCGCCTGAAGATGCCCGATGGCGAGGCCATCGAGGCGGGCATCGTGACCCGCAGCATCGAATCGGCCCAGCGCAAGGTGGAGGCCCGCAACTTCGACATCCGCAAGCAATTGCTGGAGTACGACGACGTGGCCAACGACCAGCGCAAGGTGATCTACCAGCAGCGCAACGACATCCTCGATGCCTCCGAGCTGTCGGACGTGATTGCCGCCATGCGCGACGACTGCATGACCGACCTGGTGCGCCAGTACGTGCCCGCCGAGTCGGTGGAAGAGCAGTGGGACGTCCCCACCCTGCAGAAGGTGCTGGCCGACGAGTGGCAGGTCGACATCGACCTCAAGGCCATCGTCGAGGCATCGAGCGCCATCACCGATGACGAGATCCTGGAGAAGGTGGTGCAGGCGGCGCAGGCCGCGTTCGACGCCAAGGTGGAGCAGGTCGGCCGCGACAACTTCACGCAGTTCGAACGCGTGGTGCTGCTGCAGAACTTCGACTCCAACTGGCGCGACCACCTGAGCTCGCTGGACTACCTGCGCCAGGGCATCCACCTGCGCGGCTATGCCCAGAAGCAACCCAAGCAGGAATACAAGCGCGAGGCCTTCGAGCTGTTCCGCCAGCTCATCGATCAGGTCAAGAACGAAGTCACCAAGGTGCTGATGACCGTGCAGGTGCAGTCGCAGGCCCAGCTCGACCAGGCCGCACAGGACATGGAAAGTCGCGCCGAGAGCATCGCCAACGTGACCTACACGGCGCCCACCGAAACCGGCGAAGTGGAGACCACGCAGGAGCAGCGCCAGGCCGCCGGCGGCCAGGAGCTGCCCTTGCCCGAAGGCCTGCGCGTGTCGCGCAACGACCCATGCCCCTGCGGCAGCGGCAAGAAGTACAAGCAGTGCCACGGCAAGCTGGCCTGATTTTCTGATCTGCATGACACGGGCTTCGGCCCGTGTTTTCATTGGCGCGCCACGGTTTTCCGCATAATCGGACGCAGTTTTTCAAGAAAGAGCCTCCTCCCATGCCCGTTCATCTTCTTGCCCCCGTTGCCGCCGATCTGCATGCGATTGCCGGTGTCCGCATTGGTGTCGCCGAAGCCGGTGTCCGCAAGGCCAACCGCAAGGACCTCACCGTGTTCCTGCTCGACGAAGGCGCCAGCGTGGCGGGTGTGTTCACGCAGAACCGCTTTTGCGCGGCGCCGGTGCAGGTCGGCCGTGAGCACCTGGCTGGCGGGCAGGGCATCCGCGCGATGGTGATCAACACCGGCAATGCCAATGCCGGCACTGGTGCCGATGGGCTGGCGCGTGCGCGTGCCACCTGCGTTGCGCTGGCGCGCCAGCTGAACGTGGCGCCCGAGCAGGTGCTGCCGTTCTCCACCGGCGTGATCATGGAGCCATTGCCGGTGGACCGCATCGAGGCCGGCCTGCCGGCGGCCATTGCGGATGCGCAGCCCGGCCATTGGGCACGCGCTGCCGAAGGCATCATGACCACCGATACGCTGCCCAAGGCCTTTTCGGCCCAGGTGCAGATCGCGGGCACGATGGTGTCCATCACCGGCATCAGCAAGGGCGCTGGCATGATCCGCCCGAACATGGCGACCATGCTGGGTTTCATGGCCACCGATGCTGTGGTGCATCCCTCGGTGATGCAGCAGCTGGCGCGCGAGCTGGCCGATGGGTCGTTCAACCGCGTGACCATCGACGGCGATACCTCGACCAACGATTCCTTTGTGGTCGTGGCCACGAACAAGGCGGCGCACGCTCCGATCACCGATCTGGCCAGTGCCGAAGGCAAGGCCCTGCAGGCCGCTATGTTGCAGGTGGCGCAGAAGCTGGCCCAGGCCATCGTGCGCGATGGCGAAGGTGCCACCAAGTTCATCACCGTGCGCGTCGAAGGCGGCAAGACCGGCGACGAGTGCCGCAAGGTGGCCTACGCCATCGCCCATTCGCCCCTGGTCAAGACGGCTTTCTTCGCCAGCGACCCGAACCTGGGCCGCATCCTGGCTGCAGTGGGCTACGCCGGCATTGACGACCTGGACCAGACCGGGATCGATTTGTACCTGGACGACGTGCACGTGGCCGTGAAGGGCGGGCGCAACCCGGCCTACCGCGAGGAAGACGGCCAGCGCGTGATGAAGCAAAGCGAGATCACCGTGCGCGTGCTGCTGGGCCGGGGTGATGCCGCCGACACCGTGTGGACCTGCGATTTCAGCCACGAGTACGTGACCATCAACGCGGATTACCGCTCCTGAACACGCGAGCCTCTGGCACATGAACCAAGCACTGGAACACCTGATCGCGCGCGCGGAGCAACTGATCACCCGCATTGAGGCGGCCTTGCCGCAGCCGCTGTCCGCGCCGGACTGGACGGCCTCGATCGCCTGGCGCTACCGCAAGCGCAGCAGCGGCCATGGCACGCTGGAGCCCGTGCGCCATGTGGCGGCCATGGCCCTCACCGAGCTCAAGGAGATCGATGGTCAAAAGGACAAGATCGAGCGCAACACGCGCCAGTTCGTGCAGGGCAAGCCGGCCAACAACGTGCTGCTCACGGGCGCGCGTGGCACGGGCAAGTCCTCGCTGATCAAGGCCTGCCTGAATGCCTACGCGCCACAGGGCCTGCGCCTGATCGAGGTGGACAAGGCCGACCTGACCGACCTGCCCGACATCGTGGACGTGGTCTCGGCACGACCCGAGAAGTTCATCGTCTTCTGTGACGACATGAGCTTTGAAGAGGGCGAGCCGGGCTACAAGGCGCTCAAGTCCATCCTCGATGGATCGGTGGCTGCCGCCACGCCGAACGTGCTGATCTACGCCACCAGCAACCGCCGCCACCTGCTGCCCGAGTACATGACCGAGAACCTGACCTACACGCACAGTGAGGACGGCGAGGTACACCCCGGCGAGGTGGTCGAGGAGAAGATCTCGCTGTCGGAACGCTTTGGCCTGTGGGTGAGCTTCTACCCGTTCAGCCAGGACGAGTACCTGGCCATCGTGGCACAGTGGCTCTCGTCGCTGGGCGTGGATGCCCAGGAGATTGCAGCGGCGCGCCCCCAGGCCCTGGTGTGGGCGCTGGAGCGGGGCTCGCGCAGCGGCCGCGTGGCCTACCAGTTCGCACGCGACTACGCGGGGCGCCGGGGTGGTTGAGCCCGTGGCCGGCGAGGCAGCGGTGCGCAACCACACCGAGGTGGCGGTGGGAATCCTGGTGCGCCCGGACGGCGCACTGCTGTTGTCCACCCGGCCGCCAGGCAAGCCCTACGCGGGCTACTGGGAATTTCCGGGCGGCAAGCTGGAAGTGGGCGAGACGGTGGAGCAGGCCCTGCGGCGTGAGCTGGTCGAGGAGCTGGGCGTGACCATCGGGCCCGCCGCGGTCTGGAAGATCACCGAACACGACTATCCGCACGCGCTGGTGCGGCTGCATTGGTGCAAGGTCCATGCGTGGACAGGGGACTTCGAGATGCGCGAAGGCCAGGACATGGCATGGCAGCAGCTGCCGCTGGAGGTCAAGCCGATATTGCCCGGGGCTTACCCGGTGCTGCAGTGGCTCTCCGAGGAGCGCGGCCTGGCGTTCGTGGCACCGGAACTTCCCAAGGTCTGACCCGCGAAGGCCGAGGGCCGCGATCCGCAGCTCAGTCAGTGCTGCAGTTTGGGGTCGCCATACTGGGCGTCCAGCGGCGGCGCCTCGGCAGGCATGCGGAAGTCTTCGCTGGCCCAGGCGCCCAGGTCCACCTGCTTGCAGCGCTCGCTGCAGAAGGGGCGGTAGGCATTGGTCGGGCTGTAGATGCTGTCGCCACCACAGGTGGGACAGACGACGGTGCGGGCAGGGGTGCTGCTCGGGTTGGATGGTTGTCGGGCCATGCTGAGCGCCTCCTTCACGCGCACAGGGTCAGTTCGAAAGCGGCATCCTCCGCGCAGGAGTGCAGCCGGCCATCGGCTTCCTGGCGCATGAGCCGCACCGAGACGATCAGGCGGTTGCCGCTGATTTCCGGGATGAGCCCCAGTGATGGGTCCATGCGCAGGCGCAGCAGCTGGAAGGTGCGACCCTGGGGCAGGTTCTGCTGGAACTGGCCACGCTCGGCGGCCACTTTCTGCGGAACGCCGGAGTCGCGCAGCAGCTTGAGCAACACGTAGATGGACTCGGCCAGGGGTGCGAGGGTGGAGGCCCATTCCTGCAGTGCGTTCTGGCGGTGGGCCACGTCGTGGTGCTGCCAGGCGTAGTAGGCGGGCAGGTCGAAGCCGCAGGTGCCGCCCGGAATGCCGACGCGGCTGCGGATGCTCATCAACCAGTCGTTCTCCGTCAGGGCGTGGCCGGACTTGCCATTCTGGGTGTTCAGTGCCGTGAAGCAATGGTCCAGCTGGGTGATGACCGCTTCCAGCGCGGCTTCCGAGATCGAGGGGTTGCCCCGGTAGCCTTCCAGTTGGTGTTTGTGCTTCTCGATGTCTTTGAGCACGTCCGACTTCAGGTCGGCGCGTGCGGCCACGTCCATGATCTCGAAGATCGTGACCAGCGCGAAATGGTGGTCCAGAGCGTGGGAGCGCGGGATCAGTTCGCCGAGTCGGCGAAACAGCTGCTCCAGACGCAGGTACGTTCTGAGGCGCTCATTGAAAGGGTATTCGTAAAGGATCACGCTGGCGGGTTCCCGGGGCTCTCAGGGTATTTTGCGGCGCCGCGGGTCTTTGCCCGTCAAAGCAAGGGACCACAGGCGTGCGCATGCATCATAGCCCGAACCGCCGACCCAGCTGCACGGCCTGGGCCTGCAATTGCGTCAATGTGCAGAGTGGGCCGTTGTGTACCACGGCATCGGCCGCGGCCCGGCGCACGGGCCGGCTGGCCTGGTTCGCCAGGATGGCCTGCACGGCCTCGCGCGCAAGGCCGCTGCGCTGCACGACCCGCTCAATCTGGGTTTCCGGTGGGCAGTCGATCACCACCACGGCATCGAGCTGCCGGGTCCAGCGTCCTGACTCCACGAGCAAGGGGATGTCATGCACGATCAAGCGCTTGCCGTCCTGCTGGGCCTGGTGCGCTTCGTAGGCGCTGCGCTGGGTCACCAGCGGGTGCACGATGGACTCCAGGCGTGCCCGCGCATCCTCATCGGAAAATGCCAGGGCCCGCATGCGGGCCCTGTCGAGTGCACCGGAGGCATCGACATACCCGACCCCGAAGTTCTGCCGGATCGCCTCGATGGCCGCGCCGCCCGGACCTGTCACGCTGCGCGCGATCTGGTCGGAGTCGATCAGCGCTGCTCCCAACGATGCGAGCAACTGACCAAAGGTGCTCTTGCCGCTGCCGATCCCCCCGGTCAGACCGATGCGCATGGCTTACAGCCCCAACTGGTGCAGCACAGCCTGGAGAATGGCCTCGGGGGTGAACACCATCGAAGCCAGGCCGGCCCCGACCAGGAAGGGGCCGAAAGGGACGTAGCCCCCCTCGCGCAACTGGTTCCTGAATTTCATGGCCAGACCCACGATGGCACCGATCACGGATGCCATGAGAATGATCGGTACCAGGGCCTGCCAGCCAAACCAGGCACCGAGCGCCGCGAACAGCTTGAAGTCACCGTAGCCCATGCCTTCCTTGCCGGTGGCCCACTTGAAGCCCCAGTACACGAGCCACAGGGACAGGTAGCCGGCTGCGGCACCCAACACCGAAGCCGCGGTGGGAATGCCTGTCCAGCCCAGTGTCGAGGCAATCAATCCCGCCCAGAGCAAGGGCAGGGTGATGTCGTCGGGCAGCAGGGTCGTGTCCCAGTCGATCATGGCAAGCGCCACCATGGCCGCGGCAAACCCGCACCAGACCAGGGTGGGCCCCGACAGCCCTCCCCAATGGCCCAGGAAAGCAAACAGACCCGCCGTGGCAAGTTCTACCAACGGATAGCGCACGCTGATGCGTGTCCCGCAGGAGGAGCATTTGCCGCGCAGGAACAGATAGCTCAGCACGGGGATGTTCTCATACCACTGCACCATGTGCCCGCACGCCTGGCAGCGCGAGCGGGGAACCATGAGATTGAATGGCTCTACCAAAGGCTGTGGAGGCGCTTCAGTTGTCGCTGCCGTCGATGCATCGGAAGGCTGCTGCGTTGCTGCCGCCTGCTCGGCGGCGTAGGCGGCCACCTCCGCATTCCATTGGCGCTCCATCATCTTGGGCAGCCGGTAGATCACTACATTCAGAAAGCTGCCGATCAACAAGCCCAGGACGCCGACCAGAGCGGCGCTCCACCACGGATCCAGGACCATCAAACGACCTGGCCGAGCTTGAAAATGGGCAGGTACATTGCAACCACAATGCCACCGATCAGTGTTCCGAGGAAAACAATGATGATGGGTTCCATCAGGCTGGAGAGGCCGGCCACCATCTCGTCTACTTCAGCTTCATAGAAGTCGGCAGCCTTGCCCAGCATATGGTCGATCGAACCAGATTCTTCACCGATGGCACACATCTGCAGCACCATGGATGGAAATACATTGGCATTCCCCATGGCGGCAGTCAGACTGGTGCCGGTAGAGACCTCCTGCTGGATTTTTTCGGTGGCGACGGCGTAAACCGAGTTGCCGGAGGCGCCTCCAACGGAATCGAGCGCTTCCACCAGTGGGACGCCCGCCGCAAACATGGTCGCCAATGTCCGGGTCCAGCGGGCCACGCAGGACTTGTCAATCAATGCGCCAAAGATCGGCATCTTCAACAGAGCGCGATCCATGAACTTTTGCATCTTCTCGTTGCGCTTCCATGCTTCCATGAAAAAGTACACCCCGCCTCCCAGCACCCCAAAAATCAACCACCACCACTTGACAAAAATCTCGCTGATAGCCATCACAAAAAGGGTCGGGGCGGGCAGGTCCGCGCCGAAGGATGAAAATACTTCCTTGAAGGCCGGAACCACGAAAATCATGATCACCGTGACCACCACAAAAGCCACAATCAGCACAGAGATGGGATACATCAATGCCGACTTGATTTTCGACTTGATGGCTTCCGTCTTTTCCATGTAGGTGGCCAGACGGTCCAGCAGGGCTTCCAGAATACCGGCCGCTTCACCGGCCTCCACGAGGTTGCAGTAGAGGGTGTCGAAATACAGCGGGTGCTTACGGAAAGCTGCGTTCAACGACGTCCCTGTTTCCACGTCTGTACGGATGTCGTTGAGCAGCTTGGTCACGCTGGCATTGGTGTTGCCGCGACCAACGATGTCGAACGACTGGAGCAAGGGTACGCCAGCCTTCATCATGGTAGCGAGTTGGCGCGTGAACAGGGCGATGTCTTTGGGCTTGATCTTCTTGCCCGACTTCATGCGCCGCTTCTTGATCTTGGTCGGGAACACGCCCTGGCGCCGCAACGTGGCCTGAACCTGGTTTTCACCCCCCGCACGGATTTCTCCGCGCACGATTTTCCCGGCCCGGTCCTTGCCTTCCCATTCGAAGACGAAATCCTTGATGTCCTTCGATGCTGCTGCAGTCGCCATGGTATTCCCCGTCGCTATTCTGTAATGTTTATTCGTTGGTCACGGCCAGCACTTCTTCGAGTGAGGTGTGCCCCAGCTTGGCTTTGTAGAGGGCGGCATCGCGAAGAGACCGCACACCCTCGGACCTGGCCTGCTCGGCGATCTCCAGTGCACTGCCATCGCGCAAGATGATCCGCTGTATTTCTTCGGTGATGGGCATGACCTGGTAGACCCCGACGCGACCCTTGTATCCATTGTTGCAGGCGGAGCATCCCACGGGGCGATAGGTTATCCAGGAACCATCGAGTTCCTCCTCGGCATAGCCGGCGTCCACCAGCGCCTCGTGCGGAATGTCTGCGGGCACCTTGCAAACGGGGCACAGTCGCCGGGCCAGGCGCTGCGCGGTGATCAGAATGACGCTGGAGGCGATGTTGAATGGGGCGATCCCCATGTTGCGCATCCGTGTCAACGTCGTTGGGGCATCGTTGGTGTGCAGTGTGGACAGCACCAAGTGACCCGTCTGGGCGGCCTTGATCGAGATATCGGCTGTTTCCAGGTCACGGATTTCCCCCACCATGATGATGTCGGGATCCTGGCGCAGAAACGACTTGAGTGCCACGGCAAAGGTCAGCCCGGCCTTGTCGTTGACATTCACCTGGTTCACCCCCGGAAGGTTGATTTCCGAGGGGTCTTCCGCCGTGGCGATGTTCACGCCCGGCTTGTTCAACAGGTTCAGGCAGGTATACAGCGACACCGTCTTGCCGGAGCCGGTAGGGCCGGTCACCAGAATCATGCCGTAGGGGCGGCTGATGGCATCAAGCAGGCGTGCCTTCTCTTCCGGTTCGTAGCCCAGTGCATCGATGCCCAGCTTCGCGCTGGACGGATCCAGAATACGGATAACGATCTTCTCGCCAAACAAGGTAGGCAAGGTACTCACCCGAAAATCGATGACCCGGTCGGGGCCGATTTTCAGTTTCATCTTTCCGTCCTGCGGCACCCGCTTTTCGGAAATGTCCATGCGCGAAATCACCTTGATGCGCGAAGCCAGCTTGTCCTTGATCGCAATCGGCGGCGACGTGATTTCCCGCAGCTCTCCGTCAATGCGAAAGCGCACGCGGTATTGGTGCTCATAGGGCTCGAAGTGCAGATCGGATGCCCGCATATTGAACGCATCGAGCAGCATTTTGTGCAGGAATTTGACGACCGGGGCATCTTCGACGTCCGAGGCCGCACCGGCATCGGTGGCCTCGGCTTCCACTTCGATGGGAATATCATCGAATTCGAAATCCCCCCCGCTGGTCATGGCCTCCATCGACTCAGACGTCGATTTCGTGGTGCTTTCAACCAAACGGTTCAGCTTGTCATATTCCGCGATAATCCAGTCCACTCCCATTTGGGTCGTGAACTTGATTTTTTCGGCGGCTTCCTGGTCCGTGGGGTCGGCCGTGGCGACGATCAGGCGGTTGTTGCGTTTGCTCAGCACCACCACCCGATAGGACTGGCAGATCTTCGCGTCCAGCAGGTCCTTGGGCAGCCGCAGCGGGTCAATGGCCTCCA
Organism: Acidovorax sp. GW821-FHT09B03; assembly: GCF_059418305.1. Classification (NCBI taxonomy): domain Bacteria; kingdom Pseudomonadati; phylum Pseudomonadota; class Betaproteobacteria; order Burkholderiales; family Comamonadaceae; genus Acidovorax; species Acidovorax sp. GW821-FHT09B03. Next base: position 82,517 of record NZ_JBWKPP010000012.1, on the reverse strand, counting down.
GGTCCAGCAAGGGAGCGCCGAAGACTGCGGATACGGTGTGGGCCAGATCTCCTGCGGAGACGACCCCTGAGCCGGTTAACTCCGCGATAAAGCTGGTGCGGCTGGTTTGTGACTTTTTGTAAATATCCTCGGCCGCCTTTTGGGTCAGCTTTCCCGCAGACATCAACGCCCGGCCCAAGCCTGGAAGGGCTATTGCAGGTGTTTCTTTCTGAGCAGTATCTACAGCAGCCATGTAACCGGTAATGTGTTAGGAATTGAACAACGAGCCATCCTATCATCGCCTATTGGCAAAGACCTGTACAGCGTTGCATATTGGCGCCTGAACCACAGTTCAAAATGGATTTGCAAGGCTGCGGCCCTCCGTGGGAGGGTGGTCGGGGTGAGAGGATTCGAACCTCCGGCCTCTACGTCCCGAACGTAGCGCTCTACCAGGCTAAGCTACACCCCGCAAGGCGCCCGTGGGGCGCCGGGACCTGTGGTCGCGCGAAGGCGGAGCCTACGCGCGGCGGTCCAGCAATTGAGAAGCCAAGTGTAGCAAGCCGGCGGTGTAATCGTTGCCTGGCAGCACTTGCAGGGCTGCGATGGCCCTGTGGGCTTCCGAGATCGCCGCGGCCCGGGTCACTTCCAGTGCGCCGGTTTCCCGGACGATGGTGATGATGGATGGAAGCTGTTCGGTGGAGCCTTGCTCGATGGCCTCCCGGATGATCGCGGCCTGGGTGTCGGTGCCGCGCTGCATGGCCGCAATCAGGGGCAGGGTGGACTTGCCTTCGCGCAGGTCGTCCCCCAGGTTCTTGCCCATTTCGCTGGCATCGCCGTCGTAGTCGAGTACATCGTCGATGATCTGGAAGGCGGTGCCCAGTGCCTGGCCGTAGGTGGCGCAGGCCTCTTCCAGTGCGGGGGGGCTGTTTGCCAGAACGGCGCCCAGGCGCGCACTGGCCTCGAACAGCTTGGCGGTCTTGGAGCGGATCACCCGCAAATAGCCCTCCTCGTCCAGAGAGGCGTCGTGCATGTTCATGAGCTGCTGCACTTCGCCTTCGGCGATCACGTTGGTGGCCTCCGAGAGGATTTCCATGACCCGCATGCTGCCGGTCTCGACCATCATCTGAAAGGAGCGCGTGTGCAGGAAATCGCCCACCAGCACGCTGGCCGGGTTGCCGAAAGTCTCGTTGGCCGTCGCGCGACCGCGCCGCAGGGTGGAAGCATCGACCACGTCGTCGTGCAGCAGGGTCGCGGTGTGGATCAGCTCCACCACGGCCGCCAGGCCGAAGCGGTGCGCGCCGCGGTAGCCCAGGGCGCCGCACACCAGCAGCAGCAACGCGGGGCGCAGGCGCTTGCCGCCCGCCGCGATGATGTACTGCGATATCTGCGCGACCAGGGGTACGGAGGAGGTAAGGCGTGCGGCAATCACCCGGTCCACCTCGTGCATGTCGGCAGCGATGAGCGTGAGTGCGGGCGTGGCGGCTGTTTGGGAGTGGTCAGTCAAGATAGGAGCGCTCGAAGTGCAGCGGATTATAGGAACGGCCATGGCCTTCCCGCCGTGGCGGTGCGCCACGTTCGCCGCGGATGTCGCTGGCTTGCCACGATCTTGAGGCTATGCTAAACTAGCGGGCTCTGCAGAAATTCGTCTGCGGAACTCATATCAAGAGGTCAACATGTACGCGGTCATAAAAACCGGCGGCAAGCAGTATCGCGTTGCTTCCGGCGAAAAAATTAAAGTAGAACAGATTGCTGCGGACGTAGGCCAGGAAATTGTGATTGACCAGGTTCTGGCTGTCGGAAACGGCGCTGAACTGAAGGTTGGCACGCCCCTGGTGTCCGGTGCAACGGTCAAAGCCACTGTCGTGGCGCACGGCAAGCACGACAAAGTGCACATCTTCAAGATGCGCCGTCGCAAGCACTATCAGAAACGTCAAGGTCACCGTCAGCAGTTCACCGAACTGCAAATTGGCGTGATCGCTGCTTAACAGGGAGCTGATGTCATGGCACAGAAAAAAGGCGGCGGCTCTACGCGAAACGGACGTGACTCCAAGCCAAAGATGCTGGGTGTCAAGGCGTTCGGTGGTGAACTGATCAGTGCTGGCTCCATCATCGTGCGCCAGCGCGGTACGCGTTTCCACCCCGGTACCAACGTGGGCGTGGGCAAGGACCACACCCTGTTCGCACTGGTGGACGGCCACGTGTCGTTCGGCACCAAGGGTGCACTGTCCAAGTCGACAGTCAATGTGACGGCCGCCTGAGGGTTTTCACCCCGGCAGCAAACGAAGCCCCGCCTGGTCGGGGCTTTGTTGTTTGGACCTCTGGTACTTCCTGCCGGGGCGTCCTGTCGGCGTCCTGTACGCCCCTCGAAAAGAGCAAAGCCCTGCTGCTCCTTCACCGGTGATTTTCTTGCGCAGCGCTCTTTTGTAAACTGGATACCCATGAAGTTCGTCGATGAAGCCTATATTGACATTGCCGCCGGTGATGGTGGCAATGGCTGCGTGTCGTTCCGGCACGAGAAGTACAAGGAGTTCGGCGGTCCCAATGGGGGCGACGGCGGCCGGGGCGGGCATGTGTTCGCCGTGGCGGACCCGAACCTGAACACCCTGGTCGATTTCCGCTACTCGCGCCGGCACGAGGCCAAGCGCGGCGAGCACGGCATGGGCTCCGACATGTTCGGCGCCGCCGGTGCGGACATCACGCTCAAGGTGCCTGTGGGCACCATCTTCACCGACGCCGAAACCGGCGAGGTGCTGTACGAATTGCTCAATCCGGGCGAGTTGGTCACCATCGCCAAAGGCGGCGACGGCGGCTTTGGCAACATGCGCTTCAAGAGTGCCATCAACCGCGCCCCCCGGCAAAAGACACCCGGCTGGCCCGGTGAAAAGAAGAACCTCAAGCTCGAGCTCAAGGTGCTGGCTGACGTGGGCCTGCTGGGCATGCCCAACGCGGGCAAGTCCACCTTCATCGCCGCCGTGTCCAACGCGCGGCCCAAGATTGCGGACTACCCTTTCACCACGCTGCATCCCAACCTGGGCGTGGTGCGCGTGGCCCCCGAGCAAAGCTTCGTGATCGCCGACATCCCCGGCCTGATCGAAGGCGCCTCCGAAGGTGCGGGCCTGGGCCACCAGTTCCTGCGGCATCTGCAGCGCACCCGATTGCTGCTGCACATCGTGGACATGGCGCCGTTCGATGATGCGGTCGATCCGGTGGCGCAGGCCAAGGCCATCGTGGGCGAGCTCAAGAAGTACGACCAGCAGCTGCACGACAAGCCGCGCTGGCTGGTGCTCAACAAGCTGGACATGGTGCCGACCGACGAGCGCGAGCAGCGCGTGAAGGACTTCGTCAAGCGCTTCAAGTGGAAGGGGCCGGTATTCCAGATCTCCGCGCTCACGCGCGAAGGCTGCGAGCCGCTGATCCATGCCATCTACCGCCATGTGCAGACCGAGCAGCGCTCGGAAAACACGCCCGAGGAAATCGATCCGCGCTTCGCGGGGGACGCGCCGGCCTGACGGCCGCCGGCGCCGCGGCCCGCGCGAGCGTGCGGGCCTCCACAAAACAATGCAGTGATGGCGGCCATCCTGGCCGCTCAGCGACAAGAGGCAAAAGAAACAAACATGGTTTCCAGTGTGCTGCGGGACGCCCGCCGAATCGTCGTCAAGGTAGGCTCCAGCCTGGTCACCAACGAAGGCCGGGGCCTGGATGAGGCGGCCATTGGCGAATGGAGCCGGCAATTGGCCGCGCTGGTGCGCGGCGAGGGTGGCGGCGCTCCACGCGAGGTGGTCATGGTCTCCAGCGGTGCCATCGCCGAAGGCATGAAGCGCCTGGGCTGGACCACCCGCCCCCATGAAGTGCACGAACTGCAGGCTGCCGCCGCCGTCGGCCAGATGGGCCTGGCCCAGATGTACGAAACCAAGCTGCGCGAGCAGGGCATGGGCAGTGCCCAGGTGCTGCTCACCCATGCCGACCTGGCCGATCGTGAGCGCTACCTGAACGCCCGCTCCACCCTGCTCACGCTGCTGCGCCTGGGCGTGGTGCCGGTGATCAACGAGAACGACACGGTGGTCAACGACGAAATCAAGTTCGGCGACAACGACACCCTGGGTGCACTGGTGGCCAACCTGGTCGAGGCGGATGCCCTCGTCATCCTCACCGACCAGAAGGGCCTGTACACGGCCGACCCGCGCCGCGACCCGGCCGCACAGTTCGTGCATGAGGCCAAGGCGGGGGATCCTGCGCTCGAAGCCATGGCCGGCGGCGCAGGCTCCAGCATCGGCAGGGGCGGCATGATCACCAAGATCCTGGCGGCCAAGCGCGCGGCCGGGTCCGGCGCCTCCACCGTCATCGCCTGGGGGCGCGAGCAGGATGTGCTGGTGCGCCTGGTCCAGGGCGAGGCCCTGGGCACCCTGCTGGTGGCGCAGACACAGAAGAAACAGGCCCGCAAGCAGTGGATGGCTGACCACCTGCAGCTGCGCGGTGCCGTGCTGGTCGATGCCGGCGCTGCGGCCAAGGTGCGCGATGAGGGCAAGAGCCTGCTGCCCATCGGCATGACGGCGGTCGAAGGGGATTTCTCACGTGGCGACGTGATCGCCGTGCGCGACCTGGCCGGGGTGGAGATTGCCCGGGGCCTGGCCAACTACGCCAGCGCCGAGGCGCGCCTGCTGTGCCGCAAGTCCTCCTCGGAGTTCGAGCGCCTGCTCGGCTATGTGGCCGAGGCCGAGATGGTGCACCGCGACAACATGGTGCTCACCATCGCGTGATGGTGGCGTGCCATGCCAGGGCAGCGCCTGGCCGCCATCACCCGCAGCCGGTCGGACTGTGCGCCAAGCGCGTATTACTTGGCGGGAGGCTGGCCGCTGCTGCTGCTTTCCGTGTCCATGGTGGACGGCGCAGGCAACTCTTCCAGCCCCATGGGCCGGCTGCTTTGCGGATCGGGATCGAAACTGGCGCCCGGAGGCAGTTCCATGCCCGGGTTCACCAGCAACGAACCGGTGCGGAACATGGCGCTGCCCGCGTGCTCGCCGTCGCGCGCACGCATGCCGCTGCGCAGATAGCGGTTGCGCTGCTCGTTGCGGGGCAGAAAGCGCGCCAGCTCCGTGAGCGCCATTTCATAGACGCCACGCTTGAACTCGACCACCACGTCCAGCGGCACCCAGTAGTCGTTCCAACGCCAGGCGTCGAACTCCGGGTGGTTGGTGGCACGCAGGTTCAAATCCCAGTCGTGTCCGACCAGTTGCAGCAGATACCAGATCTGTTTCTGGCCCTTGTAGTGTCCGCGCGCATCGCGGCGGATGTACCGGTCAGGCACCTCATAGCGCAACCAGTCCCGGGTACGGGCCACCAAGCGCACGTGGTTGGGGTGCAGGCCCACTTCTTCGTGCAGCTCCCTGAACATGGCCTGTTCCGGGGTTTCCCCCCGGTCGATGCCACCCTGTGGAAACTGCCAGCTGTGGGTGCGGATGCGTTTGCCCCAGAACACCTGGTTCTTCTGGTTGAGCAGGATGATGCCGACGTTCGGCCGAAAGCCGTCCCGGTCAAGCATAATCAAACCCCAAATTTTTAAACTGTGTCCATTATGCACGGCGCTTTGAGCGCAGCAAGTGGGCTGCACCCAGACGCCCTCTGCCGAAGCCGATGAAAGCCTCCCAATTCTTTATTTCCACCCTCAAGGAAGCGCCTGCCGACGCCGAGGTGGTCAGCCACCAGTTGATGACGCGCGCCGGCTTGATCAAGAAGCTGGGCGCCGGCATCTACAACTACATGCCCATGGGGCTGCGCGTGGTGCGCAAGGTCGAGGCCATCGTGCGCGAGGAAATGAACCGGGCCGGTGCGGTGGAACTCACCATGCCTGTGGTGCAGCCGGCCGAGCTCTGGCAGGAAACGGGTCGCTTCGAAAAGATGGGCCCCGAGCTGCTGCGCATCCAGGATCGCCATGGCCGCGATTTCGTAATCCAGCCCACCAGCGAAGAAGTGATCACTGACATCGCTCGCCAGGAGCTGCGCAGCTACAAACAGTTGCCAAAAAACTTCTACCAGATCCAGACCAAGTTCCGTGACGAGCGCCGTCCACGCTTCGGCCTGATGCGCGGGCGCGAGTTCACCATGAAGGACGCCTACAGCTTCGACCGCGACCAGGCGGCCGCCAAGGCGAGCTACCAGGTCATGGCCCAGGCCTACCGCCGCATCTTCGACCGTTTCGGCCTGACCTACCGTGCCGTGGCCGCCGACAGTGGTGCCATCGGTGGCGACCTGAGCGAGGAGTTCCAGGTGATTGCCGCCACCGGCGAAGACGCCATCGTCTACTGCCCCGGCAGCGACTATGCCGCCAACATGGAAAAGGCCGAGGCCCTGGCGCCTGCCGGTCCGCGCGGCGCTGCTTCCCAGGCCCTGGCCAAGACCCCCACGCCTGGCAAAAGCACCTGCGCCGACGTGGCCGATCTGCTCAACGTGCCGCTGAACACCACCGTCAAATCGCTGGTGCTGGCCACCGACGAGACCAATGAAGCGGGCGAGACGGTCAAGACCCAGGTCTGGCTGCTGCTGCTGCGCGGCGACCACGAGATGAACGAGATCAAGGCCGGCAAGGTACCGGGCCTGGCCGGTTTCCGCTTCGCCACCCTGGGCGAGATCGAGGAGCACTTCGGCTGCAAGCCGGGTTACCTCGGCCCCCTGGGGCTCAAGAAGCCGGTGAAGACCGTGGTCGACCGCGATGTGGCCCTCATGGCGGACTGGATCTGCGGTGCCAACGAGGCCGATTTCCACATGACCGGCGTCAACTGGGGCCGTGACCTGCCCGAGCCCGACGCCGTGGCCGACCTGCGCAACGTCGTGGCGGGCGATGCCTCGCCCGACGGCAAGGGGGAACTGGCGATCGAGCGCGGTATCGAAGTGGGCCATGTGTTCTACCTCGGAACCAAGTACAGCCGCGCCATGAACGCCACCTTCCTCGACGAGAACGGCAAGCCCCAGCCGTTGGAGATGGGCTGCTACGGCATCGGCATCACCCGCCTGCCTGCGGCTGCCATCGAGCAGAACCATGATGAACGCGGCATCATCTGGCCCGACGCCATCGCCCCCTTCACCGTGGTCATCTGCCCCATCGGCATGGACCGCAGCGAAGAGGTCAAGGTGGCGGCCGAGAAGCTGTACGCCGAATTCCTGGCCGCCGGCGTGGACGTGCTGCTGGACGACCGGGGCGAGCGCCCCGGTGCCATGTTCGCCGACTGGGAGCTGATCGGCGTGCCCCACCGCGTGGTGATCGGCGACCGGGGCCTCAAGGAAGGCCAGGTCGAGTACCAGCACCGCCGCGACAGCGCTGCCACCAAGGTGGCGATCACCGACATCTGGGCCCATGTGAAGGGCCGCATGGCGGTATGAGCGGGGTGCACGGTTTTGGCGGTGGGGGCGGCCTGTCCCGCCGCGCATGCCTTGCCGCTTCGCTCGTGGGGCCGGCGGCATGGCTGGCTGCGCCTGCGCTAGCGCATGCGGGCGGCCAGCTCGAAGAACCGTTGATGGACTCGGTGCGTACTGCGCTGAGCTCCGCCATCGCCAACCAGGCGCCGCCAGAACCCGAATTCTTCACCACCGATACGCGCCTGCACTACACCCGCTGGCTGGCTGCGATGAGCGACCGTCTGCGCCGGCGCAAGCCCGAGTGGGAGGTGCGCCGCGACTTCCTGCAGACCGTCTGGTACGAGTCCAAGCGCGCGGGGCTCGACGTGTCCCTGGTGCTTGGCCTGATCCAGGTGGAAAGCGGTTTTCGCAAGTTCGCCGTTTCCAGCGTGGGGGCGCGTGGCTACATGCAGGTCATGCCGTTCTGGACGCGCGTGATCGGCGACGGCGATGCCGGCAAGCTGTTCCACATGCAGACCAATCTGCGCTTTGGCTGCGTGATCCTGCGCCACTACCTCGAGCGCGAGCGCGGCGACCTGTTCATGGCACTGGGCCGCTACAACGGCAGCCGGGGCCGCCCACCCTATCCGAACGCCGTCTTCGGCGCCCAGCGCAGCTGGGAATACGTCGACCGACCAGCGGCGGGCTGATACCCCACCTTTCGTCGATTTCCTCCCGTCGCTAGACGATGGTTCCAGGGGTGTTTGCGTTGTCCTGGCCTCCCGCCTGCGACAGGCGCGAGACCATCACCTGGTCGATGCGGTAGCTGTCCACGTCGAGCACCTCGAACTTGTAGCCGCCCCAGCTCACGCTGTCCGTGCGCCGCGGCACGCGGCGCAGCATCACCATCAGGAAGCCGGCCAGCGTCTCGTACTCCTCGGCATGGGGCAGCTCGTCGAGCGACAGGGCGCGCAGCACGTCGCCGATGGGCGTCACGCCATCGATGAGCCACGAATTCTCGTCGCGCCGCACGATCTGCTCCTCGTCCAGCGGCGATACCAGGTCGCCCATCACCGTGCTCATCACATCGTTGAGGGTCACCACGCCCACCACCAGGCTGTACTCGTTGACGATGACCGCGAAGTCCTCGTGCACCTGGCGGAACTGTTCGAGCACCTCGGACAGCGTGAGCCGGTCGGGCACGATCAGCACCTTGCGCACCAGGCTGTCGTCGGCCAGTGAGATCGGCTGGTTGTTGAGCACGCGCTGGAACAGGTCCTTGGCGTCCACATAGCCCACCACGTGGTCGATGTCGCCCTCGCACACCGGGTAGGTCGAGAACGGCTCGGCCGCGATGCGCAGGCGTATCACCGAGTCGGGCTCGTCGCGCAGGAAGAAGGACACCCGGTCGCGCTGCGACATGGCGCTCGACACGGTGCGCGTGTCGAGCTCGAACACATTCGTGATCACCTGCTGCTCGCGCGCTGCCAGCACGCCCGCACGGGTGCCGGCCTCCATCATGGCCAGGATGTCGTCCGAGGTGATGCGGTCGTCGCGCAGCGACGACAGCCCGAGCACGCGGAACAGCGCGTCCGCCCCGCGGCTGTAGAACCAGACCACCGGGCGCAGCAGGGTCATGCACCAGGCCATGGGCTTGGCCAGGCGCACCACCAGCCGCTCGGGCTCGGCCATGCCCAGGCGCTTGGGGAACAGGTCGGCGAACAGGATGAACAGCGAGGTGATGACCAGGAACGAGGCCAGGAAGCCCGCCGTCTGCGCATGGCCCTCGCTCAGCCACCAGCCGAACAGCGCGCTGAAGTGTGGGCTCAGCGCCCCTTCGCCGACGATACCGCCGAGGATGGCCACGGCGTTTTGCCCCACCTGTACCACCGTGAAATAGTCGCCCGGCTGCTCCTGCATGCGCAGCACACGGTCGGCCCGCGCATCGCCCTCGTCGGCCATCTGCCGCAAGCGCAGGCGGCGCGCGGCTGCCAGCGAAATCTCGGCCATGGAGAAGAAGGCGCTGGCTGCGATCAGCAGCCCGATCACGAAAAAACTTTGGGTAAGGCTCATGGAAGGCGACAGAGCGTGGCGCTGCGGCACACCGGGCTACAGAGTGTATCTGCCCGCCCGGTGCACCACGGCAGCCGTTGCCGGCGTCCGCCTATTGCACGAAGCCGATGCGCCCGCGCCCGGCGGCGGCCCGGGGCAGGTCGGCCACCTCCACTGTGGAGCGCCGCTCCAGCCGCGCGTTGCCGAAGCCGGTCATCAGCGCCCGGCGCATCTCGCGCGGCGGCATCGTGGCCAGCAGGTCCAGCACGTCACCCTGGGGCTCGGGGTCGATCAGGCGGCCCCAGTCGTGCCCGGCGCGGATGCCTTGGTACAGGTTGCGCGCGATGGTGCGTGCCTGCGCCAGCGTGGGCGCCTCCACCTCGAACACGTTCATGCGGTTCAGGATGGGGTCGGGAATGCCCCGCGTGTCGTTGGCCGTGGTGATCCAGATGACCTGGCTCGCGTCGATGGCCACCTCGGCGAACTCGTCGGTGAAGTTTTGCGCCGTATCGTGCTCGAGCAGGCTGTACAGCGCGCCCAGCGGGTCGTACTGCGCGTCGGCGGCGGCCTTGTCGATCTCGTCGACCACGATCACCGGGTTGGCGTACTCGCCCTCCACCAGGGCCTCGAAGACCTTGCCCGGGCGCGCCCCCTTCCACTGGGCGGACGAGCCGGACAGCAGCCAGCCTGCGGTCATGGAACTCATGGGCAAGAGGTTCATGCCCGTGCCCAGCAGCTCGGCCAGGTGGCGCGCAAAGTGCGTCTTGCCGATGCCCGGCGGGCCCAGCAGCAGCATGGGCGTGACCTCCAGGCCGTCGCGGCTGTCCTGGGCCAGCGCCACGTGCCGCTTCACGTCGTCCAGCACGTCCGTGAAATTGGGCAATTGATCGTAGAGGCTGGCCATGTCGGGCACGCCCGAGGGCTTGACCTGGAAGCGCTCCGGCCCGCGCTCCAGCATGCGTTCGTACACGGTGCGCAGGGTTTCGTATTCGCGCTGGTTGCCCGACTCCTGCAGCCGCGCGAGCTTGCGCTCAACGTCACCGGGGTGGAACACATTGCGCATCTGGGCCACCGGCAGGCGCAGGGCGGGTGGTTGGGGAACAAGGCTATGGCCGGTCATCGCATGCTCCTTGTGAGTTGCAAAAGCGTCACATCACACAAGCATTCAAGCACACAACATGCCTGGCGTATTGGGGGATAAGCCCTGACAACCGGTTTTGCCCCGTTGTTACCTTCGTGTGTTGCCGCCATGCAAAAGGCCGCCCGAAGGCGGCCTCACCGAAGGTGGCGGTAGCAGGCGGAATTACTCGCCGGTGCCCAGCACCTGCTTGAGCTCGCCCGACTCGTACATCTCCATCATGATGTCCGAACCGCCGATGAACTCGCCCTTCACGTACAGCTGGGGGATGGTGGGCCACTGGCTGTATTCCTTGATGCCCTGGCGGATTTCGTCGTCCTCGAGCACGTTCACCGTGACCACGGTCTTGGGGTCCACGCCGCTGGCCTTGAGGATCTGGATCGCACGGCCCGAAAACCCGCACATGGGAAAGCTGGCGTTGCCCTTCATGAACAGCAGGATGTCGCTGGATTTCACGAGGGCGTCGATGCGTTGTTGGGTGTCGCTCATGGGAATACTCCTTGAAAGGGCTGGCAGGCCTCGCAGGCCTGCAATAACGCGATTATTTCACTGTCGGCCACTGTCCGCCTGAGCAGCGTGCGATGCCGGCCAGATCCATGCGGCTTTGCACCTCTGCGAAGCCCTGCTCGCGCAGCAGTGCACACACGGCATCCGCCTGGTCGTGGCCGTGTTCCAGCAACAGCCAACCCCCCGGCAGAAGGTGATCGGGGGATTGCACCACGATGGTGCGTATGTCGTCCAGCCCATCGGTGCCGCTGGCCAGGGCCGAGAGGGGTTCGTGGGTCAGCGCGGCCAGGTGCGGGTCGGCCGCGGCAATGTAGGGCGGGTTGGAGACGATGGCGTCGAACAGGCCCTCCACCCCCTGCAGCCAATCGGCGTGCGCGAATTGCACCGGCAGCGCCAGCCGCTGGGCGTTGGCCTGGGCCACGGCCAGCGCGTCGGTGCTGGCATCCACGGCCAGCACGCGGGCCGCCGGGCGCTGGTGCTGCAGTGCCAGGGCAATGGCGCCGCTGCCCGTGCCCAGGTCTGCGATGCGCGGGGCGGGCAGGGGGGCGATCAGTTCCAGAGTCCAGTCCACCAGGGTCTCGGTATCGGGGCGCGGGTCCAGCACGCGGGCGTCGACCGAGAGGGCCAGGCCGTAGAACTCCTTGCTGCCCGTGAGGTAGGCCACGGGCTCGCCGGTAGCTCGGCGCAGGCACAGGGCCTGGTAGCGCCGAGAGGCATCGGATGCCAGCGCGTCCGTGTCGTGCGCCAGCAGCCAGGCGCGGTCGGTGGCGGCGCGGCCCAGCACGTGCAGCAGCAGCAGTTGCGCGTCGATGCGCGCCAGGCCCAGGGTGCGGGCCAGGCCCAGGGCGTCGGCCACGGTGGCGGGCGGGTTGGGGGTGGTGTCGTCCATGGCGGGTCTGGGTGGGGGCTGGCTCAGCCGGCCGCTCCCATTTCCAGCTCTTCGAGCTGCTCGGCCTCGCGCGCATGGGCCATGGCCTGCAGCACGTCGGCCAGGTCGCCTTCCATCACCAGAAGCAGCTTGTACAGCGTGAGGTTGATGCGGTGGTCCGTGAGCCGGCCCTGCGGGAAGTTGTAGGTGCGGATGCGGTCGCTGCGGTCGCCGCTGCCGATCAGGCCCTTGCGCAGTGCGGCCTCCTTGGCTGCGCGCTCGCTGCGCTCCTTCTCCTGGATGCGTGCCTGCAGCACCTGCAGGGCCTTGGCCTTGTTGCTGTGCTGGCTGCGGCCGTCCTGGCACTCGGCCACGATGCCGGTGGGCAAGTGCACCACGCGCACGGCCGAGTCGGTCTTGTTGATGTGCTGGCCGCCGGCGCCGCTGGCGCGGAAGGTGTCGATGCGCAGGTCCGCCGGATTGAGCTTGATGGCCTCGGTCTCGTCGGGCTCGGGCATCACGGCCACCGTGCAGGCGCTGGTGTGGATGCGGCCCTGCGTCTCGGTGGCCGGCACGCGCTGGACGCGGTGCCCGCCCGATTCGAACTTGAGCGTGCCATACACGTTGTCACCCTCGATGCGCAGCACGATTTCCTTGTAGCCCCCGAGCTCGGCCGCGTTCTCGCTCACCACCTCGACCTTCCAGCCCACGTTGGCGGCGTAGCGTGAATACATGCGCGTGAGGTCGCCCGCGAACAGGGCCGACTCGTCGCCGCCCGTGCCCGCACGGATTTCCATGAAGGCATTGCGCGTGTCGTCCGGGTCCCTGGGCAACAGCAGGCGCTGCAGCTCGTCTTCCAGCTGCAGCAGTTCGGCCTCGGCGCTGGCGACTTCCTCCTGCGCCATCTCGGCCATGTCGGGGTCGGCCAGCATCTCGCGCGCGCCGGCCAGGTCGGCCTCGCGCTGTACATAACGCGCATAGCGGCCCCCCACCTGGGTCACCTCGGCGTGCTCGCGCGAGAGCAGGCGGTACTGGGCCATGTCGCCCATGATGTCCTCGCGCGAGAGCAGGAAATCGAGCTCGCCCAAGCGCTGGGCATAGCGCTCCAGCTGGTTTCTGAGAAAAGTCTTCATGCGGTGAAAATCGGGGGAGGGGCTACGCGTTCGTAGCGGGCGCTGTCCTGTGGCGGGCAGCGGGCCTGGTGGAGCAGCGGGCGCCGCTACAGGCCGCTGTTCTTGCTTTGCGAGCGCAGGAACAGGCGCGAGACGGTCTGGGCCGTCTGGGCGCGCATCTCGGCATCGCCCGCATGCAGCTCGGCCATGGTGCCGTGCAGCATCTTCTGCGTGATGCCGCGCGACAGGGCCTCCAGGACGGCATCCACATCTTCGCCACGGGCCAGCAGCTTCTTGGCGCGCGCGATCTCGGCGGTGCGCCAGCTGTCGGTCTGGGCATTGAGCTGCTGGATCAAGGGCACCACGCCACCTTCGGGGTGGCGCTGGTCCATCCAGTGCATGAAGCTCTGCACGCCGGCGTCGATGATGGCCTCGGCCTGCGCCACGGCGGCCTGGCGGTTGGCCTGGGCGGTCTGCACCACGCTGGCCAGGTCGTCCACGGTGTACAGGTAGACGTCGCCCAGGGCCTTGACCTCGGGCTCGATGTCGCGCGGCACGGCCAGGTCGACCATGAACATGGGGCGGTGGCGGCGCTTCTTGAGCGCGCGCTCCACGGCACCCAGGCCGATGATGGGCAGGCTGCTGGCGGTGCAACTGATCACGGCGTCGAACTCGTGCAGCCGCTCAGGCAGGTCGGCCAGGCGCATGACCTCGCCGCCAAAACGCGTGGCAAGTTTTTCGCCACGTTCCAGCGTGCGGTTGGCAATCGCGATCTGCTTGGGGTTCCTGGCCGCGAAGTGTGTGGCGCACAGCTCGATCATCTCGCCCGCGCCCACGAAGAGCACGCGGATCTTGCCCAGGTCTTCGAACAGCTGGCCCGCCAGGCGCACGGCGGCGGCCGCCATGCTGATGCTGTGCGCACCGATCTCGGTGGAGGTGCGCACCTCCTTGGCCACGGCAAAGCTGCGCTGGAACAGCTGGTTCAAGGTGGTGCCCAGGGCGCCGGCGGTTTCGGCGGCGCGCACGGCGTCCTTCATCTGGCCCAGGATCTGGGCTTCGCCCAGCACCATCGAGTCGAGCCCGCTGGCCACGCGGAAGGCATGGCGCGCCACCAGGCTGTCTTCGAGCGAATAGGAATGCGAGCGCAGCAGCGCCGGGCTCACGCCGCCGCTTTGCGCCAGCCAGCCCAGGGTGTGGTCGATGGCCGCCTGCTCGCCCGCGCAGTAGATCTCGGTGCGGTTGCAGGTGGAAATGATGGCGGTTTCCACCCCGGGGTGGCGGCTTACCTGGCCCAGCGACTGGCGCAGGCCGTGCAGCGTGGGGGCAATCTGGTCGAGCGCGAACGCGAACCGGCCGCGCAGATCGAGCGGCGCGGTGGTGTGGTTGATGCCGAGGGCCCAGACTGCCATAGACGCCGATTATAAAATTGTTGGAACATCCCGGTGCACCTGCCTGGGAAAGCCTTGATTTGGGTCAATTGCCATGGGTCCTTTGGACACGCTGAACCACCTGTTGAATTTCCTCGCGCCCGCCGTCGCCATGGCCGTGCTGATGGCGCTGGGAGCCCGCCTGTTGGGCTGGAAATCCACCGCATTCCGCGCCACATGGGCGCAGGTCGCTATCCAATTCGCAGTGGGCAGCGCGGTGCTGCTGGGCGGGCTGGTGCTGCAGGGCCGCGACGGCAAGATGGCCACCTATGCCGCGCTGGTGCTGGCCTGCGCCACCTGCCAGTGGGCCATGGGCAAGAGCTGGAAGGGCTGAACGCCCCTTCGCGCAGACCGGTCAGGCCGGCGCTGCTGGCGTGACCGGTGCCAGCGGCGTATCCCCACCCTGGGCCCGCGTGCCGTGCGTGACGGCCGTCGTGGCCGGCGGTGACAGTGCCAGGCCTGCGTCGCGCAGGCTGTCCAGGATGGAGAACAGCAGGTCGCTGCGCACCCCGCCCGCATTGCGCGGGTTGCTCACGTAGCCGATGGCCAGGAAAGTCAGCGTACCGTTCAGGATGCCTTCGAGTTGCACGACGGGCTCGGGGTCGGCCATGATGCCCTCGTGGGCCGCGAAGGCCGCCAGGATCACCTCGCGCATGCGCTGGGCGTCGGTATCGAGCGGCGCCGGCAGGCGCAGCAGCACGCGGCCGGGGGCACCGGTCAGCGTCATGTTGCGCACGGTCTTGGTGATGAACTCGGAGTTGGGCACGATCACGGTGGAGCGGTCCCCGAGCTGGATCTCGGTGGCGCGCACGTTCACCCGGCGCACATCGCCCTCGGTCTCGCCCAGCACCACCCAGTCGCCCACGCGCACAGGCCGCTCGGCCAGCAGGATCAGGCCCGAGATGAAGTTCTGCACGATGGCCTGCAGCCCGAAGCCGATGCCCACCGACAGTGCGCTGGCCACCCAGGCGATGCGCTCCACGCTGATACCCAGGCCCGCCAGCGCGATGGCGATCACCGCCACGCCGCCCACATAGCCCAGCAGGGTGACGATGGAGCTGCGCATGCCCGGTTCCAGCGAGGTGTTCGGAAAGAACTGGTCGCTGAGCCAGCGCTTCAAGATGCGGATCATCACGAAGCCGGCGCAGGCGATCGCCAGCGCCGTCAGCAGCGCCTGCGGTGCCAGCGTCACACTGCCCACCTGCAGGGTCTGGTTCACGCTGCCGCCGCGGCGGAACACTTCGTCGGGCGCCGTGCCCAGCGGCGCCAGCAGGGCGATCGCCATGTAGAACAGCAGCACCACGCGCAGGGCTCCCGAGGCCACCACGGCGCTTTGGTCCAGGAGCTTGCCATCCACGCCCAGGCCCTTGTGCAGGCGCTGACCGAAGCCGCCGCGCGAGGACAGCACGGCCTGCGCCACGTCCTCCACCAGTTCGAACAACAGGTAGGTGGTGGCGAAGACCACGCCGGTCCAGACCATCTGGCCCGCCAGCATGTGCGCCAGGGCCACGAAGCCCAGCACCAGCAGCACCAGGATGGCGAAGGCCGTGGCCGCTGCGCCCGCCACCAGCAAGCCCATCCAGATGGGGCGCGGGGCCGGTGCCTCCGGTGCCGGTTCGCTGGCGCTGCCTTGCTGCGCATCCTGGCCCACATTGGCGGGCTGCGCGGCGGCGGGTGCGGGCGCGCGCAGGTGGCGCAGCGCGCACAGGATGACCAGCGCCATCAGCAGGGCCGATACGGCGTGCGCCGACACCTCGGCCGAGAGGCTGGCGCCCACCACGCGGTTGACCTCGATGACCAGCCCTCCGAGCACGGTCGCCAGCGCCAGCCACCAGGGGTAGGGGGCGAGGCGCGTGGCCAGCTCATCCGAGAGGGCGGTGAGGCGCCAGGAGCTGCGCTTGCGGGAGATGAGGGCGTGGCCGAGCGCGATCATGAACGCGGCGAACACCACCAGCTGCAGGGTGGCGCGCTCGAAGGCCTGCAGCCGCGGGCTCGGCACCGCTTCCACCGTGAGCCCGCCCCAGGCCAGCTGGACGGCCAGGGCCAGCAGCATGGTGTGCACCAGCACCGATGCGAACGCCAGCAGCGAGCGGCGCAGCCGCCCAGGCGGCAGCCGCGCCGGCGCCAGGCGCAGCAGCAGTCGCTCTGCCAGCCAGGGGCCGGCGATGGCCACGAACAAGGCCATGGCCAGGCTGACCACGAAGCCCGTGCGGTGTGCGGGCTCCCAGGCCCTGGCTACCGACTGCTGCAGCTCGGCGGCCAGTGACTGCAGGCGCGCCAGGTCGCCGGGGAAGGCGCTGCGCACATTGCGCCAGAAGGTGCCGGTCAGGGGCGAGTCGATGCGCGTCGTGAGCGCGGTCTGGAACTGCTCGCGGCGCTGGCGGATGATGTCGGCGCTGCGCTGCTCGGCGTCCACCGCGATCAGGCGCGCGAGCTTGAGCTCGGCGTCGATGCTGCTGCGCTCCTTGGCCAGCGCGCTGCGCTGCTGTGCGACATCGGGTGCCTCTGCTGCTGCTGCCCCCTTGTCCGGTGCCGGGCCCAGGCCGGAAAGCCGGGTATCGACGTCGGCCAGCGCTTCGGCGCGGTGTGCTGCCACCTGCGTGGCCGCCGTGCCGATGGCCGAGATGTCGCTGAGCCATTGGCGGTAGTCGTCGTCTTCGCCGATCTTGGCGGGGATGGCCTCGAAGCGTTCGCGCAGCGTGTCCACGCTGGGCAGCTCTGGCTTTTCACTGGAGGAACTGCTGCTGGCGGCAGCCGCGGGAGGGGCCGGAGTGCGACCCTGGGCGTGTGCGGGGGCCGTCTGCAGCCCGGCCAGCGCCGCCACGAAGGCCAGAAAGGCTGTGCCGGCGGCCAGGCGGGCACGGATGCGATGCAATGTCATGCCCGCATTGTGCTGCGCCCACCGCAGCCCCTGTGAGAGAGTGTTCCAGCCTGCTGCAGCGGGCTGCCTGGCCGGCGGGTCAGCTTGCCGGGCTGAACAGGTCGACCCGGTCGGTGATGATGCCGTCCGTGCCCAGCGCGATCAGGCGCTGCACGGCCCAGGGATCGTTCACGGTGTAGCTCAGCGCCCGCATGCCCTGGCCATGCACGGTGGCCACCAGCGCGGCATCCCACAGCGCATGGTTGCAGACGATGGCCACGCAGCCCAGGCCATGGGCTTCGTCGACGAAACCCTGGCGGTGCACGTCGACCAGCAGCGCACGCGGCAGTTGTGGCGCAGTAGCGCGCGCGCCCGCCAGCGCAACGGGCTGGAAGGACGACAGCAGTGGTGGCACGGCCTGGCCCTGCCACAGGCGAGCGGCGGTCTCGGCCACCACGCGGCCGGTGGCGTCCTCCTGCCCGGGCGTGGGTTTGATCTCGATGTTCAGGAAGTAGGCGTTGGCGATGCAGTAGCGCGCCAGGGCCTCCAGTGTGGGCAGGGGTTCGCCGGCATGCGCGCGCGAATGCCAGCCGCCCGCGTCGAGCTGCGACAGGGCGCTCCAGTCCAGGTCGCCGCCGGTGCCCCGGCCATTGGTGGTGCGCTGCAGCGTGGCGTCGTGCATCAGGAAGGGCACGCCGTCGCGGCTGAGCTTGGCATCGCATTCGAACATGCGGTAGCCGTGCTGGGCCCCGAGGCGAAACGCCGCCAGCGTGTTCTCGGGTGCCAGCTTGCCTGCGCCGCGGTGCGCGATCCAGCGCGGGTAGGGCCAGACCGCGGCCGGGTCGGCCTGGGTGTGCTCGTCGCTCATGCGGTTCAACCGGGAATGCGCTTGCCGGTGGTGGCGTCGAAGGCGTGCAGGCGGTCTGCCCGCGGCACCACGTGGATGATCGAATCGGGCGCCGGCGAGTGCGTGCCTTCTTCCACGCGCACGATGAGCTGCTCGCCATGCACGCGGCCGTAGATCAGGCGCTCGGCGCCCAGCAGCTCCACGGTTTCCACCTTGACTTCCCAACCCTCGCTGCGCACGTCCAGGTGCTCGGGGCGGATGCCCAGGATGGTGCCGGGCTTGCCGCTCGGCGCGTTCTTGAGCAGGTTCATGGGCGGCGAGCCGATGAAGCTGGCCACGAAGGTCGAGGCAGGCGTGTGGTAGACCTCCTCGGGCGTGCCGAACTGCTCCATGTTGCCGGCGTTCATCACGATCATGCGCTCGGCCAGGGTCATGGCCTCGACCTGGTCGTGGGTCACGAACAGGCTGGTGATGCCCAGCTCGCGGTGCAGCTTCTGGATCTCCAGGCGGGTCTGGGCGCGCAGCTTGGCGTCCAGGTTGGACAGCGGCTCGTCGAACAGGAACACCTGCGGCTGGCGCACGATGGCACGGCCCATGGCCACGCGCTGGCGCTGGCCGCCCGAGAGCTCGCGCGGCTTGCGTTCGAGCAGGTGGCCGAGCTCCAGGATCTTGGCGGCCTTGTCCACGCGCGCCTTGATCTCGTCCTTGGGCACCTTGGCGATCTTCAGGCCATAGGCCATGTTCTCGAAGTTCGTCATGTGCGGGTAGAGCGCGTAGTTCTGGAACACCATGGCGATGTCGCGCTGGGCTGGTTCCAGGTCGTTCACGACGCGGTCGCCGATGCGCAGCTCACCGCCGGAGATTTCTTCGAGGCCCGCCACCATGCGCAGCAGGGTGGATTTGCCGCAGCCCGAGGGGCCGACGATGACGACGAACTCGCCGTCCTTGACCTCGGCGTTCACGCCATGGATGACCTGGTTGGCCTTGGGACCGGTGCCGTAGCGCTTGACGATATTGCGAAGGGAGATGGATGCCATAACAACTTTGGGATCTGGGTTGTGTCTGGGCGGCACGGGGGGGGCCGCCACGGTCATTGGGTTGCGGGTGGTCGCCTTACTTTTCGGTATCGACCAGGCCCTTGACGAACCAGCGCTGCATGAACACCACCACCAGCGCGGGCGGCAGCATGGCCAGCAGGGCCGTGGCCATCACGATGTTCCATTCGTTGCCGGTGTCGCCGCCGGCGATCATGCGCTTGATGCCGATCACCACGGGGTACATGTCTTCCGAGGTGGTCACCAGCAGCGGCCACAGGTACTGGTTCCAGCCGTAGATGAACTGGATCACGAACAGCGCGGCGATCGAGGTGCGCGACAGCGGCACCAGGATGTCCTTGAAGAAGCGCATGGGGCCGGCGCCGTCCACACGGGCGGCCTCCACCAGCTCGTCGGGCACCGTGAGGAAGAACTGGCGGAACAGGAAGGTCGCGGTAGCCGAAGCGATCAGCGGCACCGTCAGGCCCGCATAGCTGTTGAGCATGCCCAGGTTGGAGACCACCTGGTAGGTGGGCCCGATGCGCACTTCCACCGGCAGCATCAGCGTGATGAAGATCAGCCAGAAGCAGATGCCCTTGAAGGGGAAGCGGAAGTACACGATGGCGAAGGCCGAGAGCAGCGAGATCGCGATCTTGCCCACGGTGATCACGATGGCGGTGATGAAGCTCACCCACATCATGCGCGCCACGGGTGCGGTGGAACCCGCGCCCGAGCCGCCGCCGAACAGGGTGTCGTGGTAGGTCTGCCAGAAGTTGCTGCCGGGCAGCAGGGGCATGGGCGCCTGCACGATGTCCTGGGCGGTGTGCGTGGAGGCCACGAATGCCAGGTACAGCGGGAAGCCGACGATGATCACCCCCAGCACCATGATCAGGTGCGAGAAGAGTTTCAGGTAAGGACTGCGTTCAACCATCTCAATACTGCACTTTCTTTTCCACGTAGCGGAACTGGATCACCGTCAGGGTCACCACGATGAACATCAGCACCACCGACTGCGCGGCCGAGCCACCCATGTCCATGGCCTTGAAGCCGTCGTAGTAGACCTTGTAGACCAGGATCGAGGTGTCGCGTCCCGGGCCGCCCTGCGTGGTCGAGTCCACGATGGCGAAGGTGTCGAAGAACGCATACACCACGTTGATCACCAGGAGGAAGAACGTGGTGGGCGAGAGCAGCGGGAACTGGATGCTCCAGAACCGGCGCCAGGGGCCGGCGCCGTCGATGGCGGCGGCTTCGATCAGCGACTTGGGGATGGACTGCAGGCCCGCCAGGAAGAACAGGAAGTTGTAGGAAATCTGCTTCCACACCGCCGCCACCACGATCAGCGCCATGGCGTGGTCGGAGTTGAGCATGTGGTTCCAGTTGAAGCCCGACTGGCGCAGCATGTACGTCACCACGCCGAGCGAGGGCGAGAACATGAACATCCACAGCACGCCGGCCACGGCCGGGGCCACGGCATAGGGCAGCAGCAACGCGGTCTTGTACGCCAGGGCGCCCTTGACGATGCGGTCCGCAAAGATGGCCAGGATCAGGGACAGGCTGATGCCGCTGACCGCCACCAGGATGGAGAAAAACGCCGTGGTCTTGAAGGAGGCCAGGTAGCCGGCGTCCTGGAACAGGGCCTTGAAATTGTCGAAGCCCACCCACTCGTTGGAGAAGCCGAAGGTGTCCTGCACCTGGAACGACTGCACCAGGGCCTGGCCGGCCGGCCAGAAGAAGAAGACGCTGATGATGACCAGTTGGGGTGCCAGAAGCACCCACGGCAGCCATGCTGAGCGGAAGAGAACGCGTTTTTCCATGTCCAGACTCTCAAAAAGACAACCCGCCACCCAGCAAACCGGGTCGGTTTGCGAGGGAGGCGGGCTTTCGGCAGCGCCCTGGCCGGTGTGCCGGGGCTGCTGCCATGAGCGCTCAGGGAGCGCTTACTTGTTGGCGCGGGCGAAACGCACCAGTTGCTCGTTGCCGCGGGTCACGGCCGTGTCCAGGGCTTCCTTGGGGGACTTCTTGCCGGCCCAGATCTGTTCGGTTTCCTCGTCGATGATGGTGCGGATCTGCACGAAGTTGCCCAGGCGGATGCCGCGCGACTTGTCGGTGGCCTTGCGGATCATCTGCGTCACGGCCACGTCGGTGCCGGGGTTCTTCTCGTAGAAACCGGAGGCTTCGGTCAGCTTGTAGGCCGCCGTGGTCACCGGCAGGTAGCCGGTGCGCTGGTGGCTTGCGGCCTGCACCTTGGTGTCGTTCAGGAAGTTCAGGAAGTCGGCCACGCCCTTGTATTCCTCGGCCTTCTTGCCGGACATCACCCACAGGCTGGCACCACCGATGGCGGTGTTCTGGGGCGCGCCCTTCACGTCGTCGTAGTAGGGCAGGGCCGCGATGCCGTAGGCAAACTTGGCTTCCTTGGCCACGCGGGCGTACAGGCCCGACGAGCCGGTGATCATGGCGCACTCGCCCGAGGGGAAGGAGGCGTCAGGCGCGTTGCCGCGGCCCTTGTAGACGAAGCTGCCATCCTTGGAGGCCTTGGCCAGGTTCTCGAAGTGGCGCACGTGCAGCGGCGTGTTGATCTGCAGCTGCGCATCATTGCCGTCGAAACCGTTGTTCTTGGACGCGAACAGCGTGTTGTGCCACAGCGAGAAGCTCTCCAGCTGCGTCCAGCTGATCCAGCTGGTGGTGAACGGGCAGCTGTGGCCGCTGGCCTTGAGCTTGGAGGCGGCTGCGAATACTTCGGGCCAGGTCTTGGGCGGCTTGTCGGCGTCCAGGCCGGCCTTCTTGAAGGCGTCCTTGTTGTAGTAGAAGATGGTGGTGGAGCTGTTGAGCGGGTAGCTCAGCATCTGGCCATTGGGCGCCGTGTAGTAGCCGGCCACGGCCGACACGTACTGGGTGGGGTCGAACTTGAAGCCGCCGTCGTTCAGCACCTTGGCGGCGGGCACGATGGCGCCCTTGCTGGCCATCATGGTGGCGGTGCCCACTTCGAACACCTGGATGATGTGGGGGGCATTGCCCGCACGGAAAGCCGCGACCGCACCGGTCATCGACTCGTCGTAGGTCCCCTTGTAGGTTGGCACGACCTTGTACTTGGTCTGGCTGGCGTTGTACTGCTTGGCCAGATCGTTCACCCAGTCACCCAGGGCGGCGCTCATGGAGTGCCACCATTGGATTTCTACTTGTTGGGCCTGCGCGGGCGCGCAGACGGACAGGGCGACGGCAGCAGACAGTGCCAGGTGCTTGAGTTGCATGGATGGTTCCTTCCGGAGATGGCGAAATGCACAAAGGGCGGATGCTAGGCAGCCCTTGTGACAGTGATGTGTCGTTGTCGCACAGCACTGTAGTGGTCACAACTGGGGAAATCCCCTTGCACCAGGTGCAATGTGTCCAATTGTGACTCTTTTGTGACAGCATTTTGCCATTCACGGACCGTTGCAAGGTTTTGTGCGTTGCACCATCCTTGGTGCATAGTGGTGCTTGCGCTGCACACCTTCGGTGCGCTGCGCATGACCTGTTCCGTTTTTCATCCGCAACCACCAACTGCCATGGCCAACAACTCTCTGGACAAGAACAAGATCAAATTCCTGCTGCTCGAAGGCATCCACCCCTCTGCGGTGGACGTGCTGCGCTCCGCGGGATACACCCAGATCGAAACCGTCTCCGGCGCATTGCCCGACGAGGAGTTGAAGGCCAAGATCGCGGACGTGCACTTCCTGGGCATCCGCTCACGCACCCAGTTGACCGAGGAAGTCTTCGCCAAGGCCGGCAAGCTCGTGGCCGTGGGGTGCTTTTGCATCGGTACCAACCAGGTGGACCTCGATGCCGCGCGCGAGCGTGGCATCGCCGTGTTCAACGCCCCGTATTCCAACACCCGCTCGGTCGCCGAGCTGGTGCTGGCCGAGGCCATCCTGCTCTTGCGCGGCGTGCCCGAGAAGAATGCCGTGGCGCACCGCGGCGGCTGGCTCAAGTCGGCCGACAATGCCTACGAGATCCGTGGCAAGACCCTGGGCATCATCGGCTACGGCTCCATCGGCACCCAGCTGTCGGTGCTGGCCGAGGCGCTGGGCATGCAGGTGGCGTTCTTCGACGTGGTCAACAAGCTGCCCCTGGGCAATGCGCGCCAGGTGCACAAGCTGCACGACCTGCTGGCGCAAAGCGACATCGTGACCCTGCACGTGCCCGAGCTGCCCTCCACGCAGTGGATGATCGGCGCCGCCGAGATCGCCGCCATGAAGCCCGGCGGCATCCTGATCAACGCCGCGCGCGGCACGGTGGTCGAGATCGAGCCCCTGGCCGAAGCGCTCAAGGCGCGCAAGCTGCTGGGTGCCGCCATCGACGTCTTCCCCGTCGAGCCACGCACCAACAAGGACGAGTTCCTGTCCCCCCTGCGCGGGCTTGACAACGTGATCCTGACCCCGCACGTGGGGGGCTCCACCATGGAGGCCCAGGCCAACATCGGCCTGGAAGTGGCCGAAAAGCTCGTGAAATACAGCGACAACGGCACCAGCACCTCGTCGGTCAACTTCCCCGAGGTGGCGCTGCCGGCCCACCCCGGCAAGCACCGCCTGCTGCACATCCACCGCAACGTACCGGGCGTGCTGTCCGAGATCAACCGCATCTTCTCGGACAACCAGATCAACATCTCGGCCCAGTACCTGCAGACCAACGAGAAGGTCGGCTACGTGGTGATCGACATCGACGCGGCCTCGTCCGACCTGGCGCTGGACAAGCTGGCTGGAGTCACCGGCACGCTGCGCAGCCGGGTGCTGTTCTGAGCCGCGCCTGAGTGGGTCCGCGGGGTGGGGCGAGGGCCCGCCCTGCGCCGGCCGGGCCTCTGGCGTAAAATCACGCCCCCGAGGCTCATGGGCGCGCAGCGCCCACCCCAGGTAGACCCCCATGAATGTTCCGATAGCGTTGGCTGCCTTGCAGACGCAGGCCGCCGAGCCTGTGCGTCTGCGCGAGATCCCCTATAACTACACCTCGTTCTCCGACCGGGAGATCGTGATCCGCCTGCTGGGGTCCCCGGCCTGGGAGGTTCTCGATCAGCTGCGCAAGGAACGGCGCACCGGGCGCTCCGCGCGCATGCTCTATGAGGTGCTGGGCGACATCTGGGTGGTGCAGCGCAACCCCTATCTGCAGGACGACCTGCTGGACAACCCCGGCCGGCGCAAGCAGCTGGTGGAGGCCCTGCAACACCGCCTGGCCGAGATCGACAAGCGCCGCACCCCGGGCGACGACGCCGGGCGCGACCGCCTGGTGGGCGAGCTGGTCGAGGCCGCCGGCAAGGCCGTGACCGCGTTCAACGCCACGTTCGTGCAGGCCACCGAGTTGCGCCGGCGCATCCAGCGCACGCTGGGGCGCCTGACGGCCAAGGACAACATCAAGTTCGACGGCCTGTCGCGCGTGAGCCACGTGACCGACGCCACCGACTGGCGCGTCGAGTACCCCTTCGTGGTGCTGGTGCCCGACACCGAGACCGAGATGGCCCTGCTGGTCAAGGGCTGCATCGAACTCGGGCTGACCATCATTCCGCGCGGGGGCGGCACCGGCTACACCGGCGGCGCCATCCCGCTGACCTGGAAGAGCGTGGTCATCAACACCGAGAAGCTCGAGGCCATGACCGAGGTGGAAATGCGCCGCCTGCCGGGCATGGACACCGAGGTGGGCACTGTCTGGACCGAGGCCGGCGTGGTCACGCAGCGCGTGGCCGATGCCGCCGAGCGCGCGGGCTTCGTCTTCGCCGTGGACCCGACCAGTGCCGAGGCCTCGTGCATCGGCGGCAACATCGCCATGAACGCCGGCGGCAAGAAGGCCGTGCTCTGGGGCACGGCGCTCGACAACCTGGCCAGCTGGCGCATGGTGACACCCGAGGCCCAGTGGCTCGAAGTCACGCGCCTGGACCACAACATGGGCAAGATCCATGACGTGGAGACCGCGACCTTCGAGCTGCAGTACTTCGAGGCCGACGGCAAGACGCCGGTGCGCACCGAGCGCCTGGCCATCCCGGGCCGCACCTTCCGCAAGGAAGGTCTGGGCAAGGACGTGACCGACAAGTTCCTCTCGGGCCTGCCCGGCATCCAGAAAGAGGGCTGCGACGGCCTGATCACCAGCGCGCGCTGGGTGGTGCACCGCATGCCCGAGCACACACGCACCGTGTGCATGGAGTTCTTCGGCAACGCCAAGGACGCGGTGCCCAGCATCGTCGAGATCAAGGACTACATGTTCGCCGAGCAAAAGCGCTCGGGCGTGCTGCTGGCCGGCCTGGAACACCTGGACGACCGCTACCTCAAGGCCGTGGGCTACGCCACCAAGAGCAAGAAGGGCAACGGCGGCCTGCCCAAGATGGTGCTGATCGGCGACATCGCGGGCGACAACGCCGACGAGGTGGCGCGCGTGACCAGCGAGGTGGTGCGCATCGCCAACTCGCGCAACGGCGAGGGCTTCATCGCCATCAGCCCCGAGGCGCGCAAGAAATTCTGGCTCGACCGCAAGCGCACGGCCGCCATCAGCCGCCACACCAACGCCTTCAAGATCAACGAAGACGTGGTGATCCCGCTGCCGCGCATGGCCGAGTACACGGACGGCATTGAGCGCATCAACATCGAGCTGTCGCTGCGCAACAAGATCAAGCTGTGCGATGCGCTCACCGATTTCTTCGAGCGCGGCAACCTGCCCCTCGGAAAGCACGACGACGCCAATGAGATCCCCTCGGCCGAGCTGCTCGAGGACCGCGTGGCCCAGGCCATCGCCCTGGTGGCCGAAGTGCGCACGCTGTGGGCCACCTGGCTGCAGAACGTGGACAGCCTGTTTCCCCAGTTGCAGGACCACACCCTGCGCGCGAGCTGGAAGACCCAGCTGCGCGCACCGCTGCAAGGCATCTTCGCGGGCGCGGCCTTCAAGCCCATCCTCGACGAGGCCACGGCCATCCACAAGCGCGTGCTCAAGGGCCGCGTCTGGGTGGCCCTGCACATGCATGCCGGCGACGGCAACGTGCACACCAACCTGCCGGTCAACAGCGACGACTACGAGATGCTGCAGACCGCGCACGGGGCGGTGGAACGTATCATGGTGCTGGCGCGCAGCCTCGATGGCGTGATCTCGGGCGAGCACGGCATCGGCATCACCAAGCTCGAATTCCTGACCGACGAGGAACTGCGCCCGTTCGCCGAGTACAAGCAGCGCGTCGACCCCGAGGGCCGCTTCAACAAGGGCAAGCTGCTGCGCGATGCCGCGCCGGTGCTGGCCATGGACGCCACCCCCGGCGGCCAGGCGCGCGACCCGGCCTTGCTGCACGCCGACCTGACCAACGCCTACACGCCGAGCTTCGGCCTCATGGGGCACGAATCGCTGATCATGCAGCAGAGCGACATCGGCGCCATCGCCGATTCCGTCAAGGACTGCCTGCGCTGCGGCAAGTGCAAGCCGGTGTGTGCCACGCATGTGCCGCGCGCCAACCTGCTGTACAGCCCGCGCAACAAGATCCTGGCCACCTCGCTGCTGGTCGAGGCCTTCCTCTACGAGGAGCAGACCCGCCGCGGCGTGAGCATCAAGCACTGGCAGGAGTTCGAGGACGTGGCCGACCACTGCACGGTGTGCCACAAGTGCGAGAGCCCCTGCCCGGTGAAGATCGACTTCGGCGACGTCACCATGAACATGCGCAACCTGCTGCGCAAGATGGGCAGGAAGACCTTCCGCCCCGGCAACGCGCTGGCGATGACCATGCTCAACGCCACCAACCCCGAGACCATCAAGTTCATGCGCAGCGCCATGGTGGACGTGGGCTTCAAGGCCCAGCGCATGGCCGTGGACCTGCTGCGCAAGGTCGGCCGCAAGCAGACCGCCAAGCCGCCGGCCACCGTGGGCACCGCCCCGGTCAAGGAGCAGGTGATCCACTTCATCAACAAGAAGCTGCCCGGCGGCCTGCCCAAGCGCACCGCGCGCGCCCTTTTGGACATCGAGGACAAGGACTACGTCCCCATCATCCGCAACCCCAAGGCCACCACAGCCGAGGCCGAGGCGGTGTTCTACTTCCCCGGCTGTGGCTCGGAGCGCCTGTTCAGCCAGGTGGGCCTGGCCACGCAGGCCATGCTCTGGCACGCGGGCGTGCAGACCGTGCTGCCCCCGGGCTACCTGTGCTGCGGCTACCCGCAGCGCGGCAGCGGCCAGTTCGACAAGGCCGAGAAGATGATCACCGACAACCGGGTGCTCTTCCACCGCGTGGCCAATACGCTGAACTACCTCGACATCAAGACCGTGGTGGTCAGCTGCGGCACCTGCTACGACCAGCTGCAGGGCTACGAGTTCGACAAGATCTTCCCGGGCAGCCGCATCATCGACATCCACGAGTACCTGCTGGAAAAGGGCATCGCGCTGCAGGGCAAGGGCGCCTACCTGTACCACGAGCCCTGCCACAACCCCATGAAGCAGCAGGACGCCTTGAAGACCGTCAAGGCGCTGGTGGGCGAGCAGGTGCTCAAGAGCGAGCGCTGCTGCGGTGAATCGGGCACGCTGGGCGTGACGCGCCCCGACATCTCCACCCAGGTGCGCTTTCGCAAGGAGGAGGAGATCAAGAAGGGCGAAGCCGCCCTGCGTGCCAGCGGCGCCGTGGGTGCGCAGGACAACGTGAAGATCCTCACCAGCTGCCCGAGCTGCCTGCAGGGCCTGAACCGCTACCAGGACGACCTGAACAACGGCCTGCTCGAAGCCGACTACATCGTGGTTGAGATGGCGCGCGAGATCCTGGGTGAGAACTGGATGCCCGAGTACGTGGAGCGTGCCAATGCGGGCGGCATCGAGCGGGTGCTGGTATGAGTGAACGCATTGCCTGCCCCCTGTGTGCCGCCGATGGTGGCACGCTGGTCTGGCGGGGCGGTCGTCTGCGCCTGATCCGTGCTGATGAAGCCGGCTTTCCGGCCTTCTACCGCGTGGTGTGGAATGCCCACGCGGCCGAGTTTTCCGATCTGTCGGCCGCCGAGCGCGTGCACTGCATGGAGGCCGTCACGGCCGTGGAGCGGGCGCTGCGCGAGCACCTCGCGCCCACCAAGGTCAACCTGGCGGCGCTGGGCAACATGGTGCCGCACCTGCACTGGCACGTGATCGCGCGCTTCACCTGGGACAGCCATTTCCCTGCGCCCGTGTGGGCGGCGGCCCAGCGGCCCGGCCCGGCCGGCGAAGAAGATGCGCTGCGCGCGCGCCTGCCTGCGGCCGAGGCGGCCATGGTGGTCGCGTTGCAGGGGCTTGGGGGCTGAAAGCCCCACGGGTGGGACAATGCAGGCCGGCCTGGCAGTCGTTGCCAGGGCGCTTTTCACAGGTGGATATCCATGGCAGGTTTGAAAGCGGGTTCGCCCACGCCCCAGGCGCTCACGGTGCATGGCAAGTCGCGGGTGCTTGAAGTGGTGTTCTCGGACGGTGCCGCGTTCCGCATCCCGTTTGAGCTGATGCGCGTGTACTCGCCCTCGGCCGAGGTGCAGGGCCACGGCCCGGGCCAGGAAGTGCTGCAGACCGGCAAGCGCGACGTGACCCTCGAAGGGCTGGAGCCCATCGGCAACTACGCCGTCAAGCCCACCTTCTCGGACGGGCATGACACGGGCATCTTCACCTGGGCCTACCTGTACGAACTGGGCCAGCAGGAGGCCGCGCTGTGGGCGCAGTACGAAGGCCGGCTGGTCGAAGCCGGGGTGGACCGCGATGCGCCCATGGCCCCCCAGGCCAAGGGCCACGACCACGGCGGCAGCGCCTGCGGCGGCCATTGAGCCGGTCCCACGCGACCACTGTGGCCCGCGCGCACCACTGTGGCGCCCGGTGCACTGGCCTTTGGTGCTCTTTTTACAATAGCGAACCCGGCATGCATGGACAGGCGTTGTCTGTCTTTTGATGCCCTGATGTTGATAACCCCTGCGGCAGATGCCCCGTTTCAGTGCGGGGTTGTCGCTGTACCTTGGGCGCGCACGCGCCTAGCATGAATCCCATGAGCAGCACCCACTTCGGTTTCCAGTCGGTCGACGAGCAGGACAAGGCGCGCCACGTGCGCGGCGTGTTCGATTCGGTGGCGTCCAGATACGACGTCATGAACGACCTCATGTCGGCCGGCCTGCACCGCGCCTGGAAGGCCTACACCGTGATGGTGGCCAACCTGCGCGAGGGCAGTCAGGTGCTGGACATCGCGGGCGGCACGGGCGACCTGGCGCTGGCCTTCTCCAAGAAGGTGGGCACCACCGGCCGCGTGGTGCACACCGACATCAACCAAGCCATGCTGCGCACCGGGCGCGACCGCCTGATCGATGCCGGGGTGGTACTGCCCACCCTGGTCTGCGATGCGGAGAAGCTGCCTTTTCCCGACGCGCACTTCGATGTGGTGAGCGTGGCGTTTGGTTTGCGCAACATGACGCACAAGGATGTTGCGCTCAAGGAAATGTGCCGCGTGCTCAAACCCGGCGGCAAGCTGCTGGTGCTCGAATTCTCCAAGGTCGCCAAGCCGCTCACCAAGGCCTACGACTGGTACTCCTTCAAGGTGCTGCCGCAGCTGGGCAAGCTGGTGGCCGGCGATGACGCGAGCTACCGCTACCTGGCCGAGTCCATCCGCATGCACCCGGGCCAGGAAGAACTCAAAAGCCTCATGCAACAAAGTGGCTTTGGGCATGTGGACTATCACAACATGACTGGCGGCATAGTGGCCTTGCATGTTGGAATCAAGTGCTGACAGGGGCCGTTCTGCCCCATACAAGATGGAGATGACATGATGAAACTGTGGTCTGTGGTTCTGGTGGCAATGCTGGCATTCGCGCATGCGGATGCCGATGCCCGCCGCCTGGGTGGCGGCAACTCCGTGGGCAAGCAGTCCAGCAACGTGACGCAGCGCGAGTCCGCGGCGCCCGGCGGTCCTGCCCAGAATGCCAACAACGCGGCCAAGCCGGCCGCGCCGGCTGCGGCCCCTGCCGCTGCAGCCCCCAAGAAGCCCTGGGGCGCCATGCTCGGCGGTCTGGCCGCGGGCCTGGGCCTGGCCTGGTTGGCCAGCTCGCTGGGCCTGGGTGCAGGCTTCGGCAACATCCTGATGATCCTGCTGCTGGCCGTGGCCGCTTTCGCCATCTTCAAGATGGTCATGCGCATGCGCAGCGGCGGCGGCAACAACCAGGGCGCTGCGGGTGGCTCGCCCTTCGCCTTCCAGGGCGCAGGTGCGGCCACGCCGGCCGCGGCCCAGGTACCCCCGCAGTACAGCCCGAACAACGTCGGCAACGATGCATCGGCCCGTCCCTGGGAGCGCAACAGCATGGCCTTCGATGCGGCGCGCGCACAGCAAACCGCTGCGGCTGGCGCTGCCGGCTCGGGCGTGGTGATCGGCTCCGGCCTGACCGGTGCTGCCGCCGGTGCGGCCCTGTCCGGGTCGCAGAACTGGGGCGTGCCCGAGGGCTTCGACACGCCCGGTTTCCTGGCCGCTGCCAAGCGCAACTTCGTGACCCTGCAGGCCGCGTGGGACCGCTCGGACATCAACACCCTGCGCTCCATGATGACCGACAGCATGCTCGAAGAGATCCGCTCGCAGCTGGCCGAGCGCGAGACGCACCGCGGCGCCGAACCCAACCACACCGACGTGGTGATGATCGACGCGCAGCTGCTCGGCATCGAGGAGCTGGACGATGGCTACATGGCCAGCGTGGAGTTCTCGGGCATGATCCGCGAAGAGCTCTCGGCAGGCCCGAGCCCCTTCCGCGAAGTGTGGAACATGACCAAGGCCAAGAGCGGTGCCAGCGGCTGGCTCGTGGCCGGCGTGCAGGCCCTGCAGTGAGCACGGCTTTGTAAATCACCTCGGATCGGTCCAAAACCCATGTTTTGGGCCGAGTTCAGGGAATAATCGGGGGACTATGGCAACACAGTCCCCTTTTTCGTTCCTGGACGGCCTCTTCGAGCGCCTGGCCGCAGGCCCGCAGCCGCCGCAATGGCTGGTGCACGAGGTGCAGCAGCGGTTGGTGCTGTTCCTGAACCATGTGCTCATGCAGGAGCGCGAGGCCATGGACCGCCTGGTGCGCCAGCGCGGGCGCGTGGCGCGCGTGCAGTGGCGTGCGTTTTCCATGGCGCTGGTGATCACGCCGGCAGGTCTGCTGAACCTGGCCGCCGAAGGCGCCGTGCCCGACCTGCAGCTCGAAATCACCGAGACCTCGCCCCTGGCGCTGGCCCAGGTGGCGCTGCGCGGCGACAAGCCCGCGATCCGCATCGAAGGCGACGTGCAGCTGGCGGCCGAGATCAACTGGCTGGTGGACAACGTGCGCTGGGACCTGGAGGAAGACCTCTCCCGCGTGGTGGGTGACGCGCCCGCGCACACCATCAGCGAAGTGGCGCGCAAGGCCGCGCAGGCGCTGCGCCAGTTCGTCGGCTCGCGCGTGCCGCCGGCAGATGGCGGCAGCCCTGCGCCTGCTGCAGCTGCCGCGTACCCGCCTGCACCGGCCCCCGTGCCACCGGCGGGCAGCAGCACCAACAACAGCCCTGGCGCCGACCGGACCGGTCCATGAAGCGTTTTCTCCGGGGTGTGGCCATCCTCTGGGTGGTGTTCCGCTATGGGCTGGACGGGCTGGTGCTCGACAGCTTCCAGAAGCCGTGGCTGCGCCTGGTCTCGCGCATCGTTTCCATCGGGCGCAACCTGGACGCCCCGCGCGGCCAGCGCCTGCGCGAGGCGCTGGAGCGCCTGGGGCCCATCTTCGTCAAGTTCGGCCAAGTGCTCTCCACCCGGCGCGACCTGCTGCCGGCGGACATCGCCGACGAGCTGGCCCTGCTGCAGGACCGGGTGCCGCCGTTCCACCACGACATCGCCATCGCCACCATCGAGCGTGCCTTCCGCCGCCCGGTGGACGAGGTGTTCACGCATTTCGACCGCGTGCCGGTGGCCAGTGCCTCGATTGCCCAGGTGCACTTCGCCACCCTGCGTGACCGCCACGGCATCGCGCGCGAAGTGGCCGTGAAGGTGCTGCGCCCGGGCATGCTGCCGGTGATCGAGAAAGACCTGGCGCTGATGCGCATGATGGCCGGCTGGGTGGAAAGCCTGTCGGCCGACGGCAAGCGCCTCAAGCCCCGCGAGGTGGTCGCCGAGTTCGACAACTACCTGCACGACGAGCTGGACCTGGTGCGCGAGGCCGCCAATGCCGCGCAGTTGCGCCGCAACATGTCGGGCCTGGACCTGGTGCTGATCCCCGAGATCTTCTGGGACTTCTGCCATGCCGAGGTGATGGTGATGCAGCGCATGAACGGTGTGCCCATCAACCAGATCGAGCGGCTGCGCGACGCGGGGGTGGACATCCCCAAGCTGGCGCGCGACGGTGTCACCATCTTCTTCACCCAGGTGTTCCGCGACGGCTTCTTCCATGCCGACATGCACCCCGGCAATATCCAGGTGAGCCTGGACGCGGCGACCTTCGGGCGCTACATCTCGCTGGACTTCGGCATCGTCGGCACGCTCACCGAGTTCGACAAGGAGTACCTGGCGCAGAACTTCACGGCCTTCTTCCGGCGCGACTACAAGCGCGTGGCCGAACTGCACATCGAAAGCGGCTGGGTGCCGCCGGACACGCGGGTGAACGACCTCGAATCGGCGATCCGCACCGTCTGCGAGCCGTACTTCGACCGGCCGCTCAAGGAGATCTCGCTGGGCATGGTGCTGATGCGCCTGTTCCAGACCTCGCGCCGCTTCCACGTGGAGATCCAGCCGCAACTGGTGCTGCTGCAAAAGACGCTGCTCAACATCGAGGGCCTGGGCCGCCAGCTCGACCCCGAACTGGACCTGTGGAGCACTGCCAAGCCCTTTCTCGAAAAATGGATGCTCGAGCAGATGGGGCCGCAGCGCCTGTGGCGCGAAATCCAGGCCGAGGGCCCGCACTTCGCCAAGATGCTGCCCGAGCTGCCGCGCCTGCTGCACGACTACCTGCGCAACCGGCCCCAGGACCACCGGCGCGAGCTGCTGGAGCTGCTGGCCGAGCAAAAGCGCACCAACCGCCTGTTGAACGGCATCATCTATTCCGGGATCGGCTTCTTCCTGGGTTGGCTGTTCTTCATGCTGGTACAGCAGTTGCAAGTGCTGCACCGTTTCCGGATTTTCTAGCCGTTCCCTTTTCCACCCCTTCGCGACATCGAGGAGCATGCCGTGCTGTTGACCCTGGTCATTGTCTATCTGTTGATCACCATTGCCATCGGCCTCCTGGCGGCCCGGCGCGTGAAGAACGCGGCCGACTTCGCCATCGCCGGGCGGCACCTGCCGCTGTACATGATCATCACCACCACCTTCGCCACGTGGTTCGGCTCGGAGACGGTGCTGGGCATCCCGGCCAAGTTCATCGAGGGGGGGCTCGGCAACGTGGTCGAAGACCCGTTCGGCGCGGGTTTCTGCCTGATCCTGGTGGGCCTGTTCTTCGCGGGCAAGCTCTACCGCATGACACTGCTGACCATCAGCGACTACTACCGTGAGCGCTATGGCCGCACGGTCGAAGTCGTCTGCTCGCTGATCATCATGCTCAGCTACCTGGGCTGGGTCTCGGCGCAGGTCACGGCGCTGGGGCTGGTGTTCAACCTGCTGTCGGGCGATGCCATCAGCATCCCCATGGGCATGGCCATCGGCGTGGTGTCCATCCTGGCCTACACGCTGTTCGGCGGCATGTGGTCCGTGGCGGTCACCGACTTCATCCAGATGATCATCCTGGTGGTGGGCCTGGCCATCATCGCGGTGTTTGCGGGCAACATGGCCGGCGGGGCCGACAAGGTGATCGAGTTCGCGTCCAACCGCGAGCTGTTCCGCTTCCTGCCCGAGCCCAAGTTCCACGACGTGGTGTTCTTCATCGCCGCGGGCATCACCATGATGTTCGGCTCCATCCCGCAGCAGGACGTGTTCCAGCGCGTGATGTCGGCCAACAACATCAAGGCCGCCACGCGCGGCCCGATCATCGGCGGCATCTGCTACATCCTGTTCGCCTTCGTGCCCATGTTCCTCGTGGCCAGTGCGCTGATCATCATGCCCGGCGAGACCGCGGCACTGCTCAAGGAAGATCCGCAGAAGGTGCTGCCCACGCTGGTGATGGCCAAGATGCCCTTCATCATGCAGGTGCTGTTCTTCGGCGCGCTGCTCTCGGCCCTGAAATCCACGGCCTCGGCGACCCTGCTGGCGCCCAGCGTCACCTTCACCGAGAACATCTGGCGCCAGTTCCGGCCCACCATGACCGACAAGGAGCACCTGCGCACCATGCGCATCACCACCCTGGTGTTCAGTGGCTGCGTGCTGGCCTATGCGATCCGCATGCAGGGCACGTCCATCTACGAACTGGTCTCGGGCGCCTACCAGGTGCCGCTGGTGGGGGCCTTCGTGCCGCTGGTGGCGGGCCTGTACTGGAAGCGCGCCACCACGCAGGGCGCCATCCTGGCCATCGTGCTTGGCCTGGGCACCTGGCTGCTGCTGCTCAACATATCCTCCTGGGGGGCCGTGTTCCCGGCCCAGCTGGCAGGCCTGCTGGCCGCCGTGGTGGGCATGCTGCTGGGCTCGCTGCTGCCGCAACTGCTGGCCAACCGCCACGCCGGTCACCACCGCGTGGTGGGCGTGGAGTAGGCCGCGGGGCCCCTGTACCAGGGGTACCGTGGGGTTTGCCGGCCTGCGCGCCTATAATTGAAGGTTTTGCACTTTGCCTTCAACGACGCGCCCGACATGCCTATCTACGCCTACAAATGCAGTTCCTGCGGCCATGCCAAGGACGTGCTGCAAAAAATCTCCGACGCACCGCTCACAGTGTGCCCGGCGTGCGGCGCCGAGGCGTTCTCCAAGCAGGTCACGGCAGCGGGCTTCCAGCTCAAGGGTTCGGGCTGGTACGTGACGGATTTCCGGGGCGGCAACAGCGGTGCGGGCGGCACGTCTGCGCCCGCCGCCGATGCCAAGGGCGCAGATGCCCCTGCGGCAGCCCCGGCGCCCAGCACGGACGGCGGCGCCAAGAAAGAATCCCCAGCCCCTGCCGCCAGCGCCCCGAGCGTCGGCACGGGCTCCACTCCCAAAACCTGAGTATCTGCGGATGCCTTCCTTGCGCAAATGGTTGTTTACCGGTCTGCTGGTCATCGTGCCCGGTGTCATCACCGCCTGGGTGCTGCACTGGATCGTCAGCACGCTGGACCAGACCCTGCAGATCCTGCCGGAAGCCTGGCAGCCCGACCGGGTGCTGGGCGTGCACGTGCCCGGCTTCGGCGTGGTGCTCACGCTGGCGATCCTGCTCGTGGTGGGCGCCATTGCCAGCAATTTCGCCGGCCGCAAGCTGGTGCAATGGGGCGATGCCCTGGTGCACCGCATCCCGGTGGTGCGCTCGATCTACTCCAGCGTCAAGCAGGTCTCCGACACCCTGTTTTCCGAGAACGGCAATGCGTTTCGCAAGGCCGTGCTGGTGCAGTGGCCGCGCGAAGGCGTCTGGACAGTGGCCTTCGTCACCGGTGCGCCCAATGGCGAAGTGGCGGCCTACCTGCGCGATGAGTTCGTGAGCGTGTACGTGCCCACCACCCCCAACCCCACGGGCGGCTATTTCGTGATGCTGCGCAAGAGCGACTGCGTCGAGCTGGACATGAGCGTGGATTCCGCGCTCAAGTACATTGTTTCCATGGGCGTGGTCGCCCCGAACGACCCCACCCAGCTGCCTCCCAAGTAAGTAACCCTTTTGTCAATGCGCCCGAGGGGCGCTGGAAGTTCTGCCATGGCCATGCGTTCCCACTACTGCGGTCTTGTGACCGAAGCCCTCCTGGGCCAAACCGTCACCCTCTCGGGTTGGGTGAACCGCCGCCGCGACCACGGTGGCGTGATCTTCATCGACCTGCGCGACCGTGAAGGCTATGTGCAGGTGGTGTGCGACCCGGACCGCGCCGAGATGTTCAAGACCGCCGAAGAAGTGCGCAACGAGTACTGCGTGCAGGTCAAGGGCGTGGTGCGTGCACGCCCCGCCGGCACCACCAACGACAAGCTCAAGAGCGGCCAGATCGAAGTGCTGTGCCACGAGCTCAACGTGCTCAACCCCTCGGTCACGCCTCCGTTCCAGATCGACGAGGAAAACCTCAGCGAGACCACGCGCCTCACGCACCGCGTGCTGGACCTGCGCCGCCCCTACATGCAGAACAACCTGATGCTGCGCTACAAGGTGGCCATGGAGGTGCGCAAGTTCCTCGATGCCAACGGCTTCGTGGACATCGAGACCCCCATGCTCACCAAGAGCACGCCCGAAGGCGCGCGCGACTACCTGGTGCCCAGCCGCGTGCATGACGGCCAGTTCTTCGCGCTGCCCCAGTCGCCCCAGCTGTTCAAGCAGCTCTTGATGGTGGCCGGCTTCGACCGCTACTACCAGATCACCAAGTGCTTCCGCGACGAAGACCTGCGTGCCGACCGCCAGCCCGAGTTCACCCAGATCGATATCGAAACATCGTTCATGGAAGAGCAGGACATCCGAGACATGTTCCAGGGCATGATCAAGACGGTGTTCCAGAACACGCTGGGCGTGGACCTGGGCGAGTTCCCGGTCATGACCTACCAGGATGCGGCCTTCCGCTTCGGCTCGGACAAGCCCGACCTGCGCGTGAAGCTCGAATTCACCGAGCTGACCGAGGTGATGAAGGACGTGGAGTTCAAGGTCTTCTCGGGTGCCGCCAACATGAAGGGCGGCCGCGTGGTGGCCCTGCGCGTGCCCGGCGGTGCCAAGGAAGGTGCCGGCCTGTCGCGTGGCGAGATCGACGCCTACACCGAGTTCGTCAAGATCTACGGTGCCAAGGGCCTGGCCTGGGTCAAGGTCAACGACCTGTCCAAGGGCCGCGAGGGTCTGCAAAGCCCGATCATCAAGAACATCCATGACGCGGCGATCACCGAGATCCTCACGCGCACGGGTGCCCAGGACGGCGACCTGATCTTCTTCGGTGCCGACAAGGAAAAGATCGTCAACGACGCCATCGGCGCGCTGCGCATCAAGATCGGCCACAGCGAGTTCGGCAAGAAGAACGGCCTGTTCGAGAGCCGCTGGGCCCCACTGTGGGTGGTGGACTTCCCGATGTTCGAGTTCGACGAGGACAACCAGCGCTGGAACTCGGTGCACCACCCCTTCACCAGCCCCAAGGATGGTCACGAGGACTGGATGGTGACGGCACCCGAGAAGTGCATCTCCAAGGGCTACGACATGGTGCTCAACGGCTGGGAAATGGGCGGCGGATCGGTCCGTATCCACCGCGCCGACGTGCAGCAGAAGGTGTTCGACGCACTGAAGATCTCGCCCGAGGAAGCCCAGGAGAAGTTCGGCTTCCTGCTGGACGCGCTGCAGTACGGTGCGCCCCCGCACGGCGGCCTGGCCTTCGGCCTGGACCGCATCGTGACGCTGATGACCGGTGCCGAGTCGATCCGCGACGTGATCGCCTTCCCCAAGACCCAGCGCGCCCAGTGCCTGCTCACGCAGGCCCCGTCGCCCGTGGACGAAAAGCAGCTGCGCGAGCTGCACATCCGCCTGCGCAACCCCGACGCTGTGAAGACGGCCGCGGCCTGAGCGGGCCCGCAGGCACGAACCACCCCGTCATCCCCATGACCGGGCATTCCTGAGAAGAAAGCGGTA
The DNA here is from genome assembly GCF_059418305.1 of Acidovorax sp. GW821-FHT09B03. Lineage (NCBI taxonomy): Bacteria > Pseudomonadati > Pseudomonadota > Betaproteobacteria > Burkholderiales > Comamonadaceae > Acidovorax > Acidovorax sp. GW821-FHT09B03. Next base: position 44,786 of record NZ_JBWKPP010000012.1, on the reverse strand, counting down.
GCGGCCCCTGGCCGGTGCCGCTTTTTTCATGGGCCGTGCCCTTGTGTTCCCCTTTCCAATCGATCCGAGGTTTGCCATGCGTTCTTCCGTGAAAGCCCCCCTCGCGCTGGCCGTGGCCGCCACCCTGCTGCTGGCTGGCTGTGGCGAGAAGAAGACCGAGCTGGGCCAGGGCGGCTCGGTGGTCACCGGCTCCGCCGGGCCCGCGGGCGCCAAGGATGCCGCCAAGGAACTCACCCAGTGCAGCCAGCCCGTGGCGACGCTGGCCCTGGCCGAGAACCCCAACGGCTACACCGTCTCCAGCAGCTACCAGTTGCCGGCATCGCCCGTGCCGCTGATCCGCCTCATCGCCCAGCAGAGCGGCTGCTTTCGCATCGTCGACCGCGCGGCCGGCCTGCGCGGCACGGTGCAGGAGCAAGAACTCAAGGACGCCGGCATCCTGCGCAAGAACTCCACCGTGGCCAAGGGCAAGGGCTACGAGGCGCAGTACACGCTGACCCCGAGCCTGACCTTCAGCGAGCAGGACGCGGGCCGCAGCATCGCCGGCATCATCGCCATGATCCCGGTGCTGCGCGACATCGCAGGCCTTGTGGGCCTGGCCGAGCAGGTCAAGTTCAAGGAGGCGCAGACGGCCTTGCTGCTCACCGACAACGAGACCACCGAGCAGGTGGCTGCGGCCACCGGCGCCGCGCGCAGCACCGACCTAGGAGCGGCCGGCCTGCTCTGGGGCCGCATGGGCGGTGCCGGCGGCGCGGGCTGGAGCAATACCAACGAGGGCAAGGTCATCGCCGCCGCCTTCCTCGACTCGCACAACAAGCTCGTGACCCAGGTGCAGATGCTGCAGGCCAAGGAGCTGCCACCGCCGGTGGCGACGCGCAGCAAGCCCTGAGCGCCACGGCCACGGCCTGAGCCAGGAGAAGGGTACCGGTCCGCAGGGCGGCCCGGGGGGCATTGGCAAACGCATGCAATATGCCTGTTTGCAGATCCCGTGCCACACCGCACAATGCGTCGTCGGTCCTTGCAGGGCCTTCAGCGCAAAGGACGATCACCCGTGTCTCTCCCCCTGAATTCTCCGGAGCAGTGGCTGCGCTACATGCCCGCAGCGCAGCACCAGCGCCAGGAGCTGCGCCTGGTCGAAAGCGCATGGGACCAGCTCTCGCTGCTGTCGTCGCTGTCCCTGCTGTCCTCCAAGGCCTCGTCGGGCGGTGACCTGGCCCAGGCGCGCCGGGATTTCGCGGCCCTCTCGGGCGACCTGATGCAGGGCCTGGTGAACGAGGCCCTGAAGAACCGCACCGAGGATCTCGTCGCCCGCGCCCAGGTGTGCATCGACGTGCTGGTGCGCAACCTGTTCGAACGCACGGCCGACATCGGCTTCTTCGCCACCGACGTGGGTGTGGCCGAGTTCCTGGCCGATCCCAACCCTGCCCGGCGCCCGCTGATCGAGGCGCGCCTGGCCGAATACGCCAGCAAGTACACGGTCTACGGCAACATCTTCCTTTTCGACGCCGACCTGGAACCCTGCGCCAGCCTGCGCACCGTGTCCCCGGTGGGTGGGCTCGACCAGCGGGATGCCGACGGCGCCTTCCTGCGCTCGGTGCTGCAAAGCGATAGCAGCTATGTCGAGCACCATGCCGTGCACGGCTTCTGCGGCAGCTTTGCGCAAACACTGGTCTACGCCCGGCGTGTGCATTCGGGCGGGCGTGCCGTGGGCGTGCTGTGCCTGGAGTTCAAGCTGGCCGACGAAATGCCGGCCATCTTCGAGTCGGTGCAGCAAGAGGACGCACAGGGCATGGTGCACGGCAGCGATGCGGTGCTGGCCCTGGTCGATGCAGCGGGGCGCGTGCTCGCATCGGGCGATCCGCTGCAGTTGCCGGCAGGTTGGCAAATGCCCCCGGCGAGCAGCGCCGGCGTGCATGTGGTGCGCCATGCCAGCCGGCGCTACCTGATGGCCGTGCGCGACACCCAGGGCTTCCAGGGCTACCAGGGCCCGGGTTGGCGCGGCGTGGCGCTGCTGCCGCTGGACCTGGCCTTTGACGAGGTCTCGCATGACGAGCGCAGTGCCTTGGCCAGCGAGCTGTCGGGCCAGGCGGAACTGCTGTCGCAGGAGCTGCGCGACATTCCCCGGCGCTCGGCCGCCATCCAGTCGGCGCTGGAGCGCTCGGTCTGGAACGGCCTGCTCGAACTCCACCAGATCGGGGAGGCAGGCGATGAAGGCCGGGATGCCGCTGCACCGCGCGAGTTGCTGTTTGCCAAGACCCTGCTGGCCGAGATCGGCGCCACCGCGCGCAAGACCGCCCGGGCCTTCGACAGCGCCCTGCAGGACCTCTACAGCGTAGTGCTGCGCTCGCTGCTGCGCGACGCCCAGGGCCGGGCCGCATTGGCCATGCAGATCCTGGACCGCAACCTCTATGAGCGGGCCAACGATTGCCGCTGGTGGGCGCTCACACCGCAGTTCGCGCGCACCCTCGCGGCCGGAACCCTGGGCTGCAGCCAGGCCACGGCCGTGCTGGCGGAGATCAATGACCTGTACACGGTGTACGCCAGCCTGGTGCTGTTCGGCGCCGATGGCCGGGTGGTGGCCGTCTCGCAGCCAGAGCAGGCCCACCTTGTGGGCACCACGCTGGACGAAGGCTGGGCGCTGCGCTGCCTGCGCTTGCAGGGCAACCAGGCCTACACCGTGAGCCGTTACGAGACCAGCCGCTTCTATGGCCAGGGGCCGACCTTCGTGTACGCCGCTGCCGTGCGGGCGGGGGCGGGAGATGGCTGGGAGGGCCGTGAGGGCCCTGGTGGTGCCGGACCGGTCCTGGGCGGTATCGCCGTGGTCTGGGATGCGGCCAACCAGCTCCAGTCCATCCTGGACGACTGTGCCGTGGGAGCCGGCGCGCAGGATGTGCTGGCCTTCGTGGACAGCCGCGACCACCTGGTGCGCGCCAGCGGCAGTGCTGCCTCCCTGCAGGCGCCGCAGGCCATTGCCACGGCCCGCCAGGGCGGGCGCACGGCTGCGCTGGCCGGCCACCTGTACGGTGTGGGTCAGGCGCGCGGCCAGGGTTACCGCGAGTTCCGCACCAGCGATGGCTACGACCACGGCCTCAGCTGCCTGGTGCTGCGCCACCTGTGTGAGCGCCGCCTGGCGCCGCCCCCTGCGCCCCCGCTCGATGCGCACCCGGGCGCTGCACGCGTCGCGTCCGAGCACCGCATGCAGATGGCGACGTTCCTGATCGGCTCGCACTGGCTGGGGGTGGATGCGGCCCAGGTCATCACGGCCGCCCCCGACGTGACGGTGCTGCACGGCGGGGGTGCACGCGCTCCCTTCCTCGGGCTTGCACATGTCGGCGGGCGTGTGTACTCCGTGGTGGACCTGCGCAGCGTGGTGGCGCAGGGGCAGGGCGATGCCGCCGTGCCGCGGGCGGCCGACCCGAACCGCCAGATGGTGCTGGTGCGTGTGCCGCTCGAAGCGGGAGGATCCCGGGAATTCCTGCTGCGCGTCGATGCGTTGGGCGCCATGCTCGACCTCGACCGGCGGGACCTGCGCCCCGTGGGCATGGCCGGTGGCACGGCGGGCACCCCGTTGATCGACGCCGTGGTTCCCGTGCCCACGTCGGACGGCAGCAAGCCCGGGCGTGGCCTGCTGTGCCGCATCTCCCCGCAGTGGCTGCTGCAGTGCGCCGTGGGGGCGTTGCCCGAGGGCCCCGCGCTCGACGTCGATGCGCTCGTGGCTGCGGCATGAGCAGCCCGGGGGCGGTGGCGGCTCTTGTGCGGCCTTTCAAGATCCCGCAGTCGGTGCTGGTCGTGATCCACACGCCCGCGCTCGAGGTGCTGCTCATTCGCCGCGCCGATGGCGGCGAGCACTGGCAGTCCGTCACCGGCAGCAAGGACCGCGAGGACGAAGCCTGGGAAACCACGGCCGGGCGCGAGGTGCGCGAGGAGACCGGCATCGACGTGCAGGCCCATGGCTGCGTGCTCGCCGACTGGTACCTGGAGAACGTCTACGACATCTGGCCCCAGTGGCGGCACCGCTATGCGCCGGGCGTGGTGCTCAACCGCGAGCGTGTCTTCGGCCTGCGCGTGCCCGCCGGCACACCGGTGGTGCTGAGCCCGCGCGAGCATGTCGCCTATGAATGGTTGCCCTGGCGCGATGCGGCGGACCGGTGCTTTTCCGCCAGCAATGCCGAGGCCTGTCTCCTGCTCCCCCGCTTCAGCGGCGTTGGGGCAGCACCTTGACCAGGTGCTCCGCAAACCCTTCGGCCGCCGGTGAGGTGGCGCGCTGCGTGGGGCGGTACAGGCACACGTAGCGCATGGCCTCGGGTGCCAGGATGCGCCGGCGCACCAGCCCGAGGGGCTTGGCCAGCGCGCCCACGTAGTCGGGCGCCAATGTGGCGGCCACGTCGGCGGCGGCCAGGCCCAATGCGGTGGAGATGTTGTCCACGATCTCCACCGGCGTCACGCGCTGCCCGCTGGGAAGACCGGTGTGCATCTGCGCCACGCTGCGCTCGTGGTCGCGGCCTGCGGCCACCAGCGGGTGGGCATGCAGCTGCTGCCAGGTCACGCTGCGCTGGCGCGCCAGCGGGTGGGTGGGTGCGCACCACAGCACCCAGGGGCTTTCGAACAGCTGGGTGCGCGCCACGTCCTCGCCGCAGGCGCGGTCCGGGCCGAGGGCCAGGTCGGCGTCGCCGCTGGTCACCGCGTCTACCAGCTTCTCCACCGGCACGTCACGAATGTGGATGCGCACCTTGGGGCGCTCCTGCAGGTAGGCCTTGATGGCCTGCGGCAGGATCACGCTGGCCACGACCAGGGGCGCGGCGATGCGCACGATGCCGGCCGCGCGGTTGCGCACGTCGCTGGCGGCCGACTGCGCCATGCGCAGGTGCTTGAGCACCGACTCCGCCGAGGCCAGGAACTCGCGCCCCGCGCTGGTGATGGCCACGCGGCGCGTGCTGCGCTCGAAGAGCTTGAAGTCGAGCGCATCCTCCAGCTCGCCCACCAGCTGGCTCACGGCCGAGGGCGTGAGCGCCAGCCGGTCTGCCGTGGCCGTGAAGCTGCGCATCTCGGCCACGGTGACGAAGGCTTCGAGCTGGCGCGGGGTGAAGTGGGGCAGGGACATGGCCATTCATTAGACCATCTTCACAATCCATAAGAAAGCATTGATTGTGGTGGAAGGGGGCGCTGCCGATACTTCGCGGCAAGGCGCACAAAGCGCCACCAACGCGCCAACAACGAGACAAGCAGCAAGCCCGATGACCGCCGTCCCCACCGCAAGCACCCTGGACTCCCTGCGCGCAGCCTACGCAGGCCGCCTGTGGACCGAGCCTGCGGACACCGCCCCTTTCCTGACCGACTGGCGTGGCCAATGGACCGGTCCGGCGCTGGCAGTCGCCCAGCCGGCCGACACGGCCGAGGTGGCGCAATTGCTCGCCTGGTGCCATGCGCACGGCGTGCCCGTGGTGCCGCAGGGCGGCAACACCGGCCTTTCGGGCGGATCTGTGCCCGAGGCGGCAGGCCGGCAGCTGCCGCTGCTGCTGTCCTTGACCCGGTTGAACCGCGTGCGCCAGGTCGATCCCTTGAACAATACCCTGGTGGTGGAAGCCGGCGCCACGCTGCAGCAGGTGCAGGACGTGGCCCGCGAGGCCGGGCGCCTGTTCCCGCTGAGCCTGGCGGCCGAGGGCTCGTGCACCATCGGCGGCAACCTGGCCACCAATGCCGGCGGCGTGCAGGTGCTGCGCTACGGCAATGCGCGCGAGCTGTGCCTGGGCCTGGAAGTCGTGACGCCCGAGGGCGAGGTCTGGAACGGCCTGCGCACCCTGCGCAAGGACAACACCGGCTACGACCTGCGCGACCTGTACATCGGCTCCGAAGGCACGCTGGGCGTCATCACCGCTGCCGTGCTCAAGCTGTTTCCGTTGCCTGCGGCCCAGGTGGCCGCGCTGGTGGCGGTGCCCTCGCCGGGCGATGCCCTGCAGTTGCTGGCGCTGGCCCAGCAGCGCCTGGGCGCATCGCTCACCGCCTTCGAATTGTTGTCGGACACCTGCCTGTCGCTGGTGCTGCACCACGTGCCGGGCGCCCGGCGCCCGCTGGCCGAGGCCTCGCCCTGGTACGTGCTGCTGGAGGTGTCGGTCACCGGTGCCGAGGAGGGTGCAAGCGACCAGGCGCAGCAAGCCCTCGAAGGCGTGCTCGAAGCCGCGATGGAGGCGAGCTGGGTGGCCGATGCCGCGTTGTCCGCCACGCTCGCGCAGTTCGAGGCCCTGTGGGCGCTGCGCGAGAACATCTCCGAAGCCCAGGGCGCCGAAGGCCCGACCATCAAGCACGACATCGCGCTGCCGATCTCGCGCATCCCCGATTTCATCGCACGCACCGATGCAGCCGTGGCCACCGCTTTCCCCGGTGTGCGCCTGGTGGTCTTTGGCCACTTGGGCGACGGCAACCTGCACTACAACGCCTCGCCGGCCACGCCCTCGCCCGACGCCGCAGGCCGCGCTGCCTTCCTCGCGCTGGAGGCACCGCTGAACCGGCTGGTGCATGACGCCGTGCACGCCGCAGGCGGCTCCATCAGCGCCGAGCACGGCCTGGGCGTGCTGCGCCGCGACGAATCGGCCCGCTACAAGGCGCCGCTGGAGTTGCGCCTGATGCAGCGCATCAAGGCCGCGCTGGACCCTGCCGGCCTGATGAACCCGGCCAAGCTGCTGCCCGGGACCCCTGTGGCCCATCGCACCTGACCTGCCATTCCCCTGGAGAAACGCCCCGTGAGCACCGACACCCTGAACGTCGCCGGCATCGCCGTATCGCCCCACCACTACATCGATGGCCAGCGCGTGGCCTCGGACCTGCGCTTCGACCTGCACTCGCCCATCGACCAGGCGCTGCTGGGCCGCATCAGCGAAGGATCGCCGGCCCATGTGGACGCAGCCGTGACCGCTGCGGCGCGTGCCTTCCCTGCATGGAGTGCGCTCACAGCGGCCGAGCGCAAGCCCTACCTCGACCGTTTCGCGGCCGAGATCGGCCAGCGCGCCGAGGCCTTCTGCACGCTCGAATCCAACGATGCGGGCGTGCTGCTCTCGCGCATGAAGCACGGTGTGGTGCCGCGCGCCATGCTCAACATCACCTGGTTCGCCGAGCATGCGCTCTCGCTGCAGGACCGCCCGATCGAGACCGAGCAGGCCATCCACCTCGTGCGCCACGACCCGGCCGGCGTGGTGGCCATCATCACGCCCTGGAACGCGCCGCTGATGCTCGCCACCTGGAAGCTCGGCCCGGCCCTGGCCGCGGGCAACTGCGTCATCGTCAAGCCGCCGGAATGGGCGCCGCTGACCAGCAGCCTGCTGGCCGATTGCGCGCATGCCGCCGGCCTGCCGCCCGGTGTGTTCAATATCGTGCAGGGGGCGGGTGCCAGCACCGGTGCGCGCCTGGTCAGCGACCCGCGCCTGGCGCGCGTCTCGTTCACCGGCTCGGTGCCCACGGCCAAGTGGATCGCGCAGTCGGCCGGCGCCAACCTTGTGCCCTGCAGCCTGGAGCTCGGCGGCAAGTCGGCCTTCATCGTGCTGGAGGACGCCGACATCGACAACGCTGCCGCCACCGGCGCGCTGATGTACCGCAACGCCGGCCAGGTGTGTCTGGCGGGCACGCGCTTCCTGGTGCACCGCAAGGTGCACGACGCCTTCGTGGCGGCCCTGCGCGGCTACGTGGAAAAGCTCACCGTGGGCGATCCGCGCGAGGAGGCCACCGAGGTCGGGCCCATCATCCACCCGCGCCAGGTCGAGCGCGTGCACGGCTTCGTGCAGCGCGCCGTGGCCGATGGCGCCACGCTGCTCTGGGGCGGGGCGCACCACCCCTTTGGCGCGCAGTACTACCAGCCCACGCTGCTCACGCACGTGCGCCAGGACAGCGAGATCGTGCAGAACGAAGTCTTCGGCCCCGTGCTCACGCTGCAAACCTTCGACAGCGACGAGGAGGCCATCGCCCTGGCCAATGGCACGGACTACGGCCTGGGCGGCGTGTGCTACGGCGAAGCGGAGCACGCCAGCGCCGTGGCGCAGCGGGTGCGCACCGGCTTCATCTGGGTCAACAGCTTCGGCATTCGCGACCTGGCCGCGCCCTTCGGCGGCATCAAGCGCAGCGGTGTAGGCCGCGAAGGCGGTGACTGGAGCTTTGAGTTCTTCTGCGACGTGAAGGACGTTGTTGTCCCGAAAAAGCCCTTCCGCGCCAGCTTTAGCCACCGCTAAGACACATCCAAAGGAGACACACACCATGGGAAGCATCGTTGGCGCCGCCATCGTCTCGCACCACCCCGGCCTGATGCAGTGCGAAGAGTTCCGCGTGCTGCAGGGCGCGGGGGCCGACTCGGACCTGATTCCTGGCTATGCGCGCCTGCGCGAGCGCATTGCCGCGGCCCGGCCCGACGTGGTCATCATCTTCGACTCGCACTGGTTCACCACGGGCTACCACCTGGTGGACGGGGCGCCGCGCTACCAGGGCATGTTCATCTCCGACGAGATGCCCTGGTACCTGCACGGCGTGCCCTACGACTACCGCGGCCACCCGGACCTGGCGCTCGATATCGAGGCTGTCTCGCGCGAACAGAAGGGCTACAACCGCGTCATCAACCACCCCGACCTGGGCAAGCAGTACGCCACCATCAACCTGGTCAAGCACCTGCGCCTGGAGCGCAGCGATACGCCGGTGGTCACCGTGAGCTCGTGCCAGAACTGCGACTGGCGCCACTTCCTGAAATCGGGCGAAGCGATTGCCGAGGCCGTGCGCCGCAGCGACCTGCGCGTGCTGCTGCTGGCCTCGGGTGCGTTGAGCCACAAGTTCAACCCCATCGACTGGAAGCCCAACCACCCGCGCATCTTCCATGAGAGCAATGTCTCGCGCCCCGAGAACATCGTGAGCGACAAGGGCGCCATCGCCCTCATGGAGCAGGGCCGGCACGATATGGTGCTCGACCGCTGGCAGGACGAGTACCGCAAGATGCCTTGGGAGGCCTTCGGCGCCCACTACCTGCAGATGCTGGGTGCCATGGGCGGGGCCGACTGCCGTGCGCGCGGCGTGGCCCTGTCGGCCTACGAGAACGCCCGCGGCACGGGCAACGTGCACATGTGGTTCGATAGTGAAGCGAGCGAAGCAACGGCAAAGGTGGCGGCATGAACTTCGAATTCCCGATCACCGAACTGCCCGCCGTGATGCGCGGCCCGCGCGTGGAGCGCCGCCGCGTGCTGGTGGGCGGCAGCGCCTGCTGGGGCACCATGGTGGAAGAAGGCGCGCAGCAGGGGCAGTTGCGCCTGGACGATGGCCGCGTGCTCGACCCGGCCACGGTGCAGCACCTGCCGCCGGTCTCGCCCAGCAAGGTCATCGCGGTGCACATCTCGTACAGCTCGCGCAGCTTCGAGACACGCAACCAGCCCAAGCCCACCGAGACACCGACCTATTTCACCAAGCCACCGACCTCGGTCAACGGCCATGGCTGCGAGATCCACAAGCCCGCCGACAGCCTGTACCTGAACTATGAGGGCGAGTACGCCGTGGTCATCGGCAAGACCTGCCGCAACGTGCTGCCCGAGGAGGCCTGGGACTACATCGAGGGCTTTTGCCCCGCGCTCGACATGGGCCTGCAGAACTACCGCGACACCGACCAGGGCAGCATGCTGCGCGTGAAGGGCGCGGACACGCTACTGCCCATCGGCCCGGGCATCGTGCGCGGGGTGAACCTTTTCGAGCAGACCTTGCGCACCTACCGCAACGGCCTGGTGGTGCAGGAGGCGCACATCGGCGACGAGACCATCTGGGGCCCGCACTACGTGGTGGCCGACATTGCGCGCCACATCACCCTGGTGCCGGGCGACGTGATCCTGATGGGCACGCCCTGCCACTCGCGCTCGGTGGACCCGGGTGACCTGGTGGAGTGCGAGATCACCGGCCTGGGCCGCCTGGCCGGCACGGTGGTCGCCATCGACGCACCGCGCGCCTCGGCCCTGGGCGTGGGCCACCAGCCCACCGACAGCCCCGAGGTGCGGCGTGTGGCCTGCGGCTTTGACGAGCGCGTGCCCGAGCACCTCAAGGCCAATTACCGGCAGGCGGCGAAGAAATAACCACAACGAGACCCGGAGACAACGCATGACGAAATCCTCGCCCACCCCTTCCCGCCGCAACATCCTGCAACTGGGCCTGGCCGGCGCCGCAGGCACGCTGCCCTTCATGGCCCAGGCCCAGGCCATCGACACCGTGAAGATCCTGGCCGGCTTTGCCGCCGGCGGCACCGTGGACACCCTGGCGCGCCGCGTGGCGACCCAGATCACGGGTGGCTACGCCAAGTCGGCCGTGGTGGAGAACAAGACGGGTGCGGGCGGGCAGATCGCCATCACCACACTCAAGGCCGCTCCGGCGGACGGCGCCACGCTGCTGGCCACGCCCATGTCCATGCTGGGCATCTACCCCCACACCTACAAGAAGCTGCCCTACGACCCCGTGGCCGACGTGACCCCGGTCTCGCTGGGCGTGGTGTTCGACATGGGCTTTGCCGTGGGCCCGCAGGTGCCGGCCTCGGTGAAGACCGTGCCCGAGTTCCTCGAATGGTGCAAGGCCAACCCCACGGGCGCCAACTTCGGCTCGCCCGCACCGGGCTCGGTGCCGCACTTCGTGGGCGAACTCATCAGCCGCGCCGGCAAGGTGGACATGCGCCACGTGGGCTTTCGCGGCTCGCAGCCGGCCATCCTGGACCTGCTGGGCGGGCAGATCGCGGCCGTCTCGGCGCCGGTGGGTGAGTTCCTGCCGCACCTCCAGGGCGGCAAGATCCGCGTGCTGGCCACCTCGGGCGCCACGCGCAACAAGTTCATGCCGGGTGTCAGCACGCTGATCGAGCAGGGCTACAAGGACATGGCCTACAACGAATGGTTCGGCTTCTTCCTGCCGGGCAAGGCGCCGGCCGAGCTGGTGGCCAAGGCCAATGCCGCCATCCGCACCGCGCTGGCCGACAAGGATGTGATCGCCGGGCTGGCCGCGATGGGGCTGGAGGCGCGCTCGTCGAGCCCGGCCGAGCTGGCGGCGCTGCTCAAGGCCGATGGCGACAAATGGGGCCCCATCGTGAAGGCCATCGGCTTCACGGCGGAATCCTGAGGGCTGCACGATGCTTGACGATGCGCTGATACAGCAGCTCGCGCTGGAGCTGCACCAGGCCGAGAAGACCCGTGTGCAGGTGGAGCATTTCTCCAAGCGCCACCCCGGCATGACGGTGCAGGACGGCTATGCCATCTCGCGCGCCTGGGTGGCGATGAAGATCGCCGAAGGGCGCAGCGTGCGCGGCCACAAGATCGGCCTGACCTCGCGCGCCATGCAGGTCGCCAGCCAGATCACCGAGCCCGACTTCGGCACGCTGCTGGACGACATGTTCTTTGCCGAGGGCGGCGACATCCCCGTGCAGCGCTTCATCCTGCCGCGGGTGGAGGTGGAGCTGGCCTTCGTGCTCAACAAGCCGCTGCGCGGCGAGCCGGGGCGCCCCCCGGTGAGCATCTTCGACGTGCTGGCCGCCACCGAGTACGTGGTGCCGGCCATCGAGATCATCGATGCGCGCATCGAGCAGCACGACCGCCACACCGGCGTGATGCGCAAGGTCTTCGACACCATCTCGGACAATGCGGCCAACGCCGGCATCGTCACCGGCGGGCGCCCCGTGCGGCCCGATGCGGTGGACCTGCGCTGGTGCGGTGCGCTGCTCTACAAGAACGGGGTGATCGAGGAGTCGGGCCTGGCCGCTGCTGTGCTCAACCACCCGGCCACGGGCGTGGCCTGGCTGGCCAACAAGCTGGCACCCTATGGCGAGGGGCTGGCAGCTGGCGAGGTAGTGCTGGGGGGCTCGTTCACGCGCCCGGTGGCGGCTTCCGCGGGCGATACCTTCCATGCCGACTACGGGCCGCTGGGCAACATCGCATTCCGTTTCGTCTGAAAGGCTGGCTGTGCAGACACCCGTGAACACCTTCAAGCAGGCCCTGGCGGAGCGCACACCGCAGATCGGCATGTGGTTCGGCCTGGCCAGCGGCTATGCGGCCGAACTCGTGGCGGGCGCCGGCTTCGACTGGCTGCTGCTCGATGGCGAGCATGCGCCCAACGACGTGCCGCGCATGCTGGAGCAATTGCAGGGCATTGCCAGCGCACGCGCCCTGCTGGGCCCGGGGCCACACCCTGTGGCCCGCGTGCCCGTGGGCGACACGGTGCTGATCAAGCAGTACCTGGACATCGGCGCGCAGACGCTGCTGGTGCCCATGGTGGACACGCCCGAACAGGCCGCCCAGCTGGTGCGCGCCATGCGCTACCCGCAGGACGACGGGCAGGGAGGCATCCGCGGCATGGGCGCGGGCCTGGCGCGCGCTTCGCAGTGGATGCGCTACCCCGGCTACCTCAAAGAGGCCAATGCCCAGGTGTGCCTGCTGGTGCAGGCCGAAAGCACCCTGGCCATCGAGAACCTGGATGTGATCGCCCGCACGCCGGGCGTGGACGGCGTTTTCTTCGGCCCGGCCGACCTGTCGGCCAGCATGGGCCATGTGGGCAACCCGGGCCATCCCGCGGTGCAGGCCGCCATCGAGGACGGCATCCGCCGCGTGCTGGCGGCCGGCAAGGCGCCGGGCATCCTCATGGCCGACGAGACGCTGGCGCGCCGCTACCTGGAGCTGGGCGCCGTGTTCGTGGCCGTGGGGGTGGACACCAGCGTGCTGGTGGCCGCCACGCGCGACCTGGCCGCGCGCTACGGGCGCGCGCTGCACCCTGCGCAGCCGCAGCTGCCTGTGGCAGGCGCATCGGTCTACGGCTGAGCGCTGTGTCTACAGCGGCCGCAGCCGGAGCTTTTCCGCCGGATCGGGGGGCTCGGGCGTCGGCACGCCCAGGATGTCGTCGATGGAAGGCTCGTCGGGCATGTCCAGGATCTGGTCGGCCGACAGCTCGACCCGGGCGGCGATGGTAGCCAGGGCGGCCGATGCCACCGCCTCGGGCGGCGGTGGCGTGCGCGTGCGTATCACCACGCCGCCGGGCCGGCGCTCGCCGTCCTGCCCCAGTACCGCGCGGGTCGGCGCGTTGCCGCAGCGGGCGCGCACGGCCTGCACGCTGTCCTGCAGTACCTCTGCATCGACAATGCGCTCGCGCTGGCGCAGCAGCACCTGCTGGGCCATGTCGGCCAGCTTGGAGTTCAGGGAGCTTTCGGCCAGCTGCAGCAGGTTGCGCACGGCGCCCTCGGCATCGCCGGCCAGGCTCTGGGCCATGGCTTTCTCGGCGGCCTGGTTGATCTGGGGCAGGCAGTCGCGCACGAGGTCGGCGTAGGCTGGGTAGACATTGCAGGCATTGGCCATCAGCTCGGTCAGGCCGCGCGTATTGGCGTAGCGCATGCCCAGCGCATGCACCCATTTTTCTCCGTCCGAGAGGTCGATGGAGGTGGCCGCCAGCACGGCCAGCAGGCTGGCCAGGTTGCAGGCGGCCTCGAAGTCGAAGCTGGCCTCGCCGATCTCGCGCGCCATGTCGCGCACCGCCGCCACGGCGGCAGAGAACTGCCGCTGCTGGATGAGCAACAGGGTCTGGGCAATGCTGGCAAAGCGCTGGATGCGCTGGCTGTCCTGGTGGCGCTCCAGGATGCGGGCAAAGTCCGCCACGCAGCGCTCCATGCCCTTGCGGTCCTTGTCGGAAAAATAGGAAAAGGCCAGCAGCACCAGGGCCTGGAAATCGAACAGCTTGGAGTCGATGCCCAGCATGGCCGCGCGCGCGAGCACGCTGGCCGCAGTCTTGCGGTCACCCATGTAGAACGACATCATTCCCAGCTTCTGCATCCGCACCACCGAATCGGGGGTGAGCGCGCTGGCCGTGCGGTAGGTTTCGATGGCGTCCGTGAAGTTGCCGAGCTCCACCTGGGCACGGCCCAGCACGTCGTAGGCGTCGGCGAACGAGGCATCCTCGCCGATCAGGCCCTGCAAGGTGGTGATGGCCCGGGTGGCCTGGCCCGACTCGATCTGCGCACGCGCCACGCCGAGCTTGGCCCAGGGCAGGGCGCGTGCGGCGATCACGGCCTCGAACAGCGTGCGTGCCTCGTCATGGCGGTTCAGGCGCAGCAGCAGCTCGGTACCGATGCGCGCGGCATACAGCCAGTAGGGCTTGCGTGCCTCGAAGCGTTCCACGCACAGGCGCGAGGCAAGCTCGAAGTCCTCCTGCTCGATGGCGTCGAAAATGGGCTTGAGATGGATCTTGCGCAGGCGCGCCAAGCTCAGCCGCTCGAACAGGGCACTCGGCGTGAAGGGTTTGAGCAGGTAGCCATCGAGCGCCGATTCGGCCGCCTCGGCCACGGCAGCATACGAGGCCTCGGCCGTGACCATGAAGAACACGGTGGAAAAAGGCAGCATCTGCGCGCGGCGCAGGTCGTCCAGCAGGGTCTGGCCGGACTGCCCGGTTTCGGCAAAGGCCTGCTCGCACAGCACATAGTCGAACACGGTGTGCTCCAGCCGGCTGCGGGCGTCGCGCAGGCGGCTGCACTGCACGATCTTGGTGACCCCGTACTCGCGCAGCTGCCCCACCAGAATGCTGCGCGAGGTGGCATTGCTGTCGATGATCAGCGCCAGGCTCTCTGGCGGATCCGGGTCTTTGCCTGTGGCCATCTGCGGCTCGGGGTGGTGTAATTAAAAGTAACTTACGCTGCAAGCACAGTGTATGCCCGGCCTGCGCGGACCGCGATGCGGGTTAGCCCGTCCCGGCCCGCCATGTGTCGGTTGCTTGCGACACAATGGCTGCCATGGACAACACAGACATCCTGCGGGTGGCGACCTACAACATCCACAAGGGGGTGCAGGGCATCGGCCCGGCACGCCGCCTGGAGATCCACAACCTGGGCCATGCGGTCGAGCAACTCGATGCCGACATCGTCTGCCTGCAGGAAGTGCGCCGGCTGAACCGGCAGGAGGCCCGGTACTTCCAGCGCTGGCCTGAGCTTCCCCAGGCCGAATACCTGGCGCCTGAAGGCTACGAAGCGGTCTACCGTACCAACGCCTTCACGCGCCACGGCGAACACGGCAATGCGCTGCTGTCGCGCTGGCCGGTGATCGGCCACCAGCACGAGGACATCTCCGACCACCGCTTCGAGCAGCGCGGCCTGCTGCATGTGGAGGTGGACGCCCATGGCCGCAAGATCCATGTGATCGTCGTCCACCTGGGGCTGATCCCGGGCAGCCGCATCCGCCAGATCGAGCGGCTGCAGCGCTTCATCGAGCGCGAGGTGCCCGGCGGCACGCCGCTGGTGGTGGCTGGCGACTTCAACGACTGGGGCCTGCAGGTCAAGCGCATGCTCGCGGGTTTTGGCCTGTACGAGTTCGAGGAGCCCCGGGCCTTCACCTACCCCGCGCGCCTGCCCCTGGTGCAGCTGGACCATGTCTACGTGCGCGGCCTCACGCCCCTGTCGCTGCACGTACCGCGCGGCCGTATCTGGTGGCGCATGTCCGACCACCTGCCCCTCATTGCAGAATTTGGCCTGTGAGCTTCGCCGCCGACCACCGGGTGCGCCTGCTGCAGGGCGCGCAGGAGCTGTTTCCCGCGCTGGTCGAGGCCATGGATGCGGCGCTGTCCGACATCCAGTTCGAGACCTACATCTTCGACTTCACCGGCAGCGGCGCCAGTGTGGCCGAGGCCCTGGAGCGGGCAGCCCGGCGCGGCGTGCGCACCCAACTGGTGGTGGATGGCGTGGGCACGGGCGCTTTTCCGCTGGCGTGGACGCAGCGCTTCTCGGCCGCCGGGGTGCTCTTTCGCGTCTACTCGCCGCTCGGGCCACTGGGCCTGCTGCTGCCGCACCGCTGGCGCCGCCTGCACCGCAAGCTGTGCGTGGTGGACGGCTGCATGCTGTTCTGCGGCGGCATCAACGTGCTCGATGACCTGCACGACCCCCATTTCGGCGCGCTGGCCGCGCCGCGCTTCGACTTTGCCGTGCAGGCCACGGGCAGCCTGGTGGCGGTGGCCAGCGACACCATGGACCAGCTGTGGTGGCGCATGCAGGCCATGCGCGACATGCGCGAGCGCCGCCTGCCCGAAGCCCTGCAGGCACTGCGGGCGGCCAGCGCCGCCCAGCACGCCGCCCAGGCGGCGCAGGAAGGGCCGACCATGCGCGCCGCGCTGCTGCTGCGCGACAACGTGCGCAACCGCAGCCGCATCGAGCGTGCCTACCGCCGCGCCATCGGCGCGGCGCGGCACGAGGTGATCATCGCCAACGCCTACTTCCTGCCCGGCGGCAAGCTGCGCCGCGCGCTGCTGATGGCGGCGCGCCGCGGCGTGCGCGTGCGCCTGCTGCTGCAGGGCCGCTACGAGTACTTCATGCAATACCACGCGGCGCGGCCGGTGTATGGCGCGCTGCTCGCTGCCGGGGTGGAGATCCACGAGTACGCGCCGAGCTTCCTGCACGCCAAGGTGGCCGTGGTCGATGCGCTGGGCGAGCGGCCCTGGGCCACGGTGGGCTCGTCCAACCTCGACCCGCTGAGCCTGCTGCTGGCGCGCGAGGCCAATGTGGTGGTGGAGGATGCCGCCTTCGCCGCCGAGCTGCGCGCGCGCCTGGTGCAGGCCATGGAACAGGCCGGCCGGCGCATGGAACCGGCGCGCTACGCGGGGCGCCCGTTGCGCCAGCGCGTGCTCGACCAGGTGGCCCATGCGCTGATGCGCCTGGCCCTGTGGATCACGGGCCGCCGGTACTGATACCGATGGCAGGCTTTGCTGCTATATAAATGGTAGCTGTATCGCGATGCGGGCCGGGGGTAGCTAGGTAAAACCTTTGCCAGGCGTAGCGCCTCGTTCACTGTTACGATGCCGGACATGTCCAGTCCCACTGCCGCCGATATGACGACCACCCCGCCGGACGAAGAAGGCACGCCCGTCTCCGTCAAGATCCGAGAGCGCCTTGCCGCCGCGCGCAAGCGCTTCAATGCCAACGACAACATCGCGGAGTTCATCGAGCCGGGCGAGCTGGAGAAGCTGCTGGACGAGGTCGAGGCCAAGATGCAGGGCGTGCTCGACAGCATGGTCATCAACACCGCGGGCGACCACAACACCCACAACACCGCGCGCCGCGTGGCCAAGATGTACCTCAACGAGGTGTTCAAGGGCCGCTACGTGGCGCAGCCGCCGATCACCGAGTTCCCGAATGCCGAGCACCTCAACGAGCTCATGATCGTTGGGCCCATCACCGTGCGCAGCGCCTGCAGCCACCATTTCTGCCCGGTGATCGGCAAGATCTGGATCGGTGTGATGCCCAACGAGCACACCAACGTGATCGGCCTGTCCAAGTACGCGCGCCTGGTCGACTGGGTCATGGGCCGCCCGCAGATCCAGGAAGAGGCCGTGGTGCAGCTGGCCGACCTGATCATGGAAAAGACCCAGCCCGACGGCCTGGCCATCGTGATGGAGGCCAGCCACTTCTGCATGTCCTGGCGCGGCGTGCGCGAAATGGACAGCAAGATGATCAACTCCGTGATGCGTGGCGTGTTCCTCAAGGACCCCTCGCTGCGCCGCGAATTCCTGTCCCTCATTCCCGGAAAGAACTGACCATGCTCGTACGCCTGCTCTATGCCAGCCGCGCGGTGGACACCTCGCCCGTCGCCATCGAAGCCATCCTCACGCAGTCGCGCCAGCACAACCCGGGCAGCGGCATCACCGGCGTGCTGTGCTATGGCGGCGGCATCTTCCTGCAGGCCATCGAGGGCGGCCGCTCGGCCGTGAGCGACCTGTACGGCCACATCCAGCGCGATGCGCGGCACCAGAACGTGGAGCTGCTGCACTACGAGGAAATCACCGAGCGCCGCTTCGGCGGCTGGACCATGGGCCAGGTGAACCTCTCCAAGATCAACCATTCGATCCTGCTCAAGTACTCCGAGAAGCCCGAGCTCGACCCGTATGCGGTGTCGGGGCGCGTGTCCTTCGCGCTGCTGGAAGAACTCATGGCCACTGCGTCCATCATCGGGCGGGCCTAAAGAGGACTGGCCACCAGGCCCGCTCTTTTTTTCAGACCTCCGAACCCGGGCCGCAGCCGCCGACGCGCTGCGGCTTTTTGCATTCCTTTTTCCGCCGTCCCACCGTGACCCTCAATGCCTTCGGCCTCATCATCCTGGCGGGCCTGATCCATGCCTGCTGGAACATCGTGGCCAAGAAGGCGGGCGGCGACTCGCGCTTCGCATTCTTCACCTCGGTGCTGATGATGCTGGTTTGGGCGCCGCTGGGCTGGTACCTGGGACGCGATGCGGTGCCGCTGTGGGGGCCCATGGAGTGGGGCTTCGTGGTGGCCAGCGGGCTGCTGCACGTGGGCTACTTCGTCATCCTGCTGCGCGGCTACCGCAAGGCCGACCTCACCGTGGTCTACCCGCTGGCACGGGGCTCGGGGCCGCTGATGTCGTCGCTGGTGGCGGTGACGCTGCTGGGCGAGCGCATCTCGGCGCTGGGCGTGGCCGGCATCGCGGGCGTGGTGGGCGGGGTGTTCCTGATCGCGGGCGGGCCCGGCCTGCTGCGCGCAGCGCACGACCGTGCCGCGCGCGAGCGCGTGTACAAAGGCATCTGGTATGGCCTGGTCACCGGCGCCTTCATCGCCAGCTACACGGTGGTCGACGGCTACGCCGTCAAGATCCTGATGATGTCGCCCATCCTCGTGGACTACATGGGCAATTTCGTGCGCGTGGCGCTGCTCGCGCCGGTGGTGCTGCGCGACCTGCCCACGGCCGGCCAGCTGTGGCGCGCGCAGTGGCGCTTTGCGCTGCTGGTGGCGGCCGTGAGCCCCGTGGCCTATGTGCTGGTGCTGTATGCGATGAAGGAGGCGCCCATGTCCCATGTGGCCCCGGCGCGCGAGGTGTCCATGCTCTTTGCCGCGCTGATCGGCGGGCACCTGCTGGGCGAAGGCGACCGCGTGGCGCGCATCTGCGGGGCGGTCTTCATCGCGGCCGGCGTCACCGCGCTGGCACTGGGATAGTCCATGCTGCTCGGGTGCGATTTTTCGAGCAGCCCCACGCGGCGCAAACCCGTGGTGCTGGCCCTGGGCCGGCGCGAGGGTGCGCGCGTGCAGCTCACCGGGCTGGTGCGCCTGGAAACGCTGGCGGCCGTGGGCCGCTGGCTGGCCGAGCCGAGGCCCTGGGTGGGCGGGTTCGACATGCCCTTCGGCCTGCCGCGCGAACTGCTGCAGACCCTGGGCTGGCCGCTGCAGTGGCATGCCAGCATGCAGCACTACCAGGCGCTCACGCGTGCGCAGATCCGCGATGCCTTTGCCGCCTTCTGCGACGCGCGTCCCGTGGGCGGCAAGTTCGCGCACCGCGCCACCGATGGGCCCGCGGGCTCCAGCCCGTCGATGAAATGGGTGAACCCGCCCGTGGCCTACATGCTGCACGCGGGCGTGCCCCTGCTGCTCGAAGCCGGCGTGCACCTGCCGGGCCTGCATGCGGGCGACCCCACGCGCGTGGCGCTGGAAGCCTACCCCGGCCTGCTCGCGCGCGAGGTGCTGCAGCGGCGCAGCTACAAGAGCGACGATGTGGCGAAGCAGACCCCCGAGCGCCTCATTGCGCGCAAGGACCTGGTGACCGCGCTGGAGCTGGGGCAGACGCGCCTGGCCCTGCGCCTGAAGCTCAGCCACGCGCAGCGCGATGCCCTGGTGGCCGATGCCAGCGGCGACAGCCTGGACGCTGTGCTGTGCATGCTGCAGGCCGGCTGGGCCGAGCAGCGCCATGCCGAGGGCGATGCGCTCTACGGCCTGCCGCCCGGCCTGGACCCGCTGGAGGGCTGGATCGTCACCGCGCCCATGCCCCTGGCGGCCACAATGGCGCCATGACAGGTGCTGCCGCTTCGATCCAGGCGTGCCGGCTGTGGGCTGGGGTACTGGCCTGCACCGTCGCCGCCACGGCTGCGCTCGCAGCACCGGCCCCCTGGTTCTACTGGCGCAGCAAGGTCGACGGCCAGCGCGTCTGCACCCAGACCTCGCCGGGCGCCGGCTGGGTCAAGGACAGCCCGCCCTACGACGGGCCGGGCTGCACCCCGCGCCGCAAGGTGCTCATCGTGCCGATGCGGTGATCAAACCTTCACGGCGGCCTCTTGGGGTTCTCCGAGGGACAGCATCAGCCGGTTGGCCCAGTTGAAGAAGGCCGCGCCGTGCAGCGCGTCCGAGATCGCGAAATCGTCCAGCCCCTGGTCGCGCAGCGCCGTGATGTGTTCGGTGCCGAAGTCCAGGGGGGTGTCCGTGAGCGCCACCGATGCCTGGGTGATGGCGTTCCAGCGCGGGCCCAGGTCGGTGTCCGTGCCTTCGTCGAGCAGGCGCTGCACATCGTCCGCGCGGCCCGAGAAATGCGCGGCGAAGCGCGCATGCACCGAGGCGCAGTAGATGCAGCCGTTGTGGCGCGAGGTGGCAGTGGCCGACAGCTCGCGCTCGGCGCGCGGCAGGCCGGCGTCGGGGTTGTAGAAGATGTCCTTGTCGGTGCGGGTGCGGGCGCCCAGGATGTCGGGGTCGCGCGCCAGCAGCATGAAGTAGGGCGACTTGGCGCGCGCTGCGTCCACCAGGCCGGCCAGGTGGCGGTCGGTCAGCTCGGCCTCGGGCAGGGGTGCAAGCCAGGGCAGCCAGTTGAGCTGGGCCTGCGTGAAGGCCACCGGTTCCTGGCTGCCTGGGTGCGAAAGGGTGGTATCGCTCATGCCTGGGTCTCCTCACTGGATGGGGTGGTGGTGCGTGGGACCGGCGCGGCGGCCAGGGCGCGCAGCCCGGCCACCACGCGGATCTGGAACGCCAGGAAGGCGACCAGCTGCGACAGGGTCACGATGTCGGTCGTGCCCCAGCCCGCGTCGAGCAGCGCCTGCAGCGCGGCCGGGCTGGCGTCGCGTGGGTGGAAGGTGAGCAGGTGCGCGTGTTCGAGCGCAGCCGACAGCGGCTTGCCCAGCACGGCGCGCTGTACCTCGCCCACGGTGTAGGCCGGGCCGGCCTGGTCTTCTTCGCTCAGCGGGCCGGGCGGGTAGCTGCCATAGGGGCCGTTGGCCGCGCCGCGCACCACCTCGGCCGCGATGGCCTGGGGCACGCCGGGGCGGGCCTGGCGCGCTCCTTCGGAGGCCAGCGAGGCGTTGTAGAAGGCCGTGGCATCGGGCTGCTGGTGCAGGCCGGCCACGAAGGCCGCCACGGCCTGGCGGTCGGCCAGGGTGAAACGGCTTCCCGGGAGCAACTGCGCCGGCTCGAACAGGGCCAGGTGGCTTTGCTGGGCGTGGGTGCGCGCCTGCAGGCGGTGGCGGCGGATGGTGTCGAGCCGGTCGCCCGGCTGGATGCCGGCGAGCAGGTCGATCACGTCGGGTGCGGTGTTGGCAGCTTGGGTCATGCGGGCTCCGTGATGGGTTGGAGGTGGGGGGCGCGGGGCGTGGCCGCGGGCGGGTGCCGCGGCACCCAGCCCAGGGCGGGCGCCACCGCGGTGGCCGTGAGCTCGATGGAGCGCAGGATGGCCGCGTGCGGCGGATCGATGGAATGCACCTGGAACACGAGATCGGTCACGCGCTCGAGCGTGGTGTCGGCGCGCAGCGAGGCGATCACGTCCTCGGGCGTGCCCAGGTGCACGTCGTAGGCGGCGATCAGCTGTTCCAGCGGTGCATCGGGGCCCAGCCGGGGCGCGGTGCCCGACTTGGTGGCCTGCGCTGCGAAGCGCGCGGCCGCGCGGCGCAGGCCGGTATCGGCCAGGCGCAGCGCCTCCTGCCGGCTGTCGGCCACGAACAGGCTGCGCGAGCCCACGATGCGCGGCGTGCTGCCCGCGGGCAGGGCGGCCAGGTAGGCGTCGACGATGGGGTTCTGGATCTCGGCCAGCGTGGCATGGGGCGCTTCGTCGGTGCGCGGCTGGGTGCGCGAGAGCATGAGCCCGTCGCCCGCCAGCCCGGCCCGTGTGCCCCCCGCCACGGAGAAGGTGGCCTGCCAGATGCGGCCCAGCAGTTGCCGGCCCGCGGGGTAGAGCGTGTCGCCGCCCGGCAGGGGCTGGCCGGCCCAGGCTGTGCGCAGCACGGCCAGCTGCCGGTCAAAGATCGCCGAGCGGTCCTCGCTGTGGAGGCCGAAGGCCGCGAACGACTCGGGTGTGCCGCCCGTGCCCACGCCCACTTCGAGCCGGCCGCCCGCGAGCAGGTCGAGCACGATGGCGTCCTCGGCCACGCGCACGGCGTTTTCCAGCGGCAGGGTGATGATGCCCGTGCCCAGTCGGATGCGGTGGGTGCGCGCCGCCACGTGGGCCAGGAAGACCAGGGGCGAGGGCAAGCCGCCCTCATGCTCGTGGAAGTGGTGCTGCGCGACCCAGGCCGCGTCGAAGCCCAGGGCCTCGGCATGGGCGATCTGCTCGGCCACCAGGCGGTAGCGCTCGCCCGCCGGGGCGTCGTCAAGCAGCCTGCTGAAGAAGCCCAGGCGCTTCGGCCCAGGCGTGGTGGTGGGTGTCGTGGATGGGGTGGAGGGCACGGTCGTTGTTCCTTGGGGCGGCATGGCCGGGGATGGCGTTGATGAATTCGCGCGTGTAGTCGCTGCCGGGCGAGAGGAACACGTCCTGCACGCGCCCCGCGTCCACCTGGCGGCCGGCCTGCAGCACCGAGACGGTGTCCGCGATCTGGCGCACCACGGCCAGGTCGTGCGAGATGAAGAGGTAGGTCAGCGCCAAGTCGCGCTGCAGCTGGTCGAGCAGCGCCAGGATCTGCGCCTGCACCGTCACGTCCAGGGCCGAGACGGCTTCGTCGAGCACCAGCACCTGCGGGCCCAGCACCAGGGCGCGCGCAATCGCCACGCGCTGGCGCTGCCCGCCCGAGAGGGCGCGCGGCGGGCGCTGCAGCACGGCCGGCGGCAGGCCCACGCGCGCCAGGATGTCGTGCACGCGGCGCTCGCGCTCGGCCCGCGCGATGGGCTCGAAGTTGAGCAGCGGCTCTTCGATGATCTGGTAGACCGTCTGGCGCGGGTCCAGCGAGCTGAAAGGGTTCTGGTGCACCAGCTGGATGCGCCGACGCACCTGGCGCAACGCCTCGCCGCGCAGCGTGGTCAGGTCCACCCCCTCGACGAGGATGCGGCCCGCCGTGGGGCGCGCAAAGCCCACCACGTCGCGGATGGTGGTGGTCTTGCCCGAGCCCGATTCGCCCACCAGCGCATGCGTGGTGCCGCGGCGCACCTGGAACGACACGCCGTTGACCGCGCAGAACGGCTGCCGCTGCCCCGCCACCGGGAACTCGTGCACCAGCCCTTCGACGGCAATGGCGATGTCCTGCGGCCCGTCGGCCGAGCCTGCAGGCGCGCGGCGAAAGCTGCCTGCCGAGAGCGAGGGCGCATCGGCCAGCAGCTGGCGCGTGTAGGCGCTTTGCGGCGCGCGCAGCAGCGCCTGGGTGGGGCCCTGCTCCTGGATGCGGCCGCCCTGCATCACCACCAGCCGGTCCGCCCGGTCGGCCGCCACGCCCAGGTCGTGGGTGACCAGCAGCACGGCTGTGCCGTCCTCGCGGCGCAGCCCGTCGATCAGGTCCAGGATGCGCCGCTGCACGGTCACGTCCAGCGCGCTGGTGGGCTCGTCGGCAATGATGAGTGCCGGGCGCAGCGCGATGGCGATGGCGATCAGCACACGCTGCTTCATGCCGCCCGAGAGCTCGTGCGGGTACTGGCGCGCGCGCAGCGCGGGCTGGGACAGGCCCACGCGCTTGAGCAGCTCCAGCACGCGTGCCGCGATGGCGCGGCGGTCGCCACGGCGGTGGATTTGGAGGATCTCGCCCACCTGTTCGCCCACGGTGCGCACGGGGTTCAGCGAGCTGGTCGGGTCCTGCGGGATCAGGCTCACCACGCTGCCGCGGATGCCGTCCAGGCGCTTTTGCGGCCAGCCGGCGATGTCGGTGCCGTTCAGGCGGATGGCGCCGTGTTCGAGCCGGCCGTTGTCGGCCAGGAGGCCGATCACGGCCTGGGCCGTGGTGGTCTTGCCCGAGCCCGATTCGCCGACCAGCGCCACGACCTCGCCGGGCGCGATGGAGAACGAGACGCCGTGCACCACGCGCTGCGCGTGCTGCTGCCCGTCGTGGTAGGCAATGGCCAGGTCCTCGACCTCGAGGACCGGCGTGGGGAGGGGAGGGCTGGTGCTCATGGTCGGCCTTTCGCGATGGCCGCGCTGATGCGATTGGCCGAGAGCACCACGGCCACCACGACCACGCCGGGCACGGTGGTGAGCCACCAGGCGGTGGAGATGTAATTGCGCCCCTCGGCGATCAAGAGGCCCCATTCAGGCGTGGGAGGCGGCGCGCCATAGCCCAGGAAACCCAGCGTGGAGATGGACAGGATGGCCGAGCCGAACTGCAGCGCCGCCATGGCGATCACCGAAGTCAGCGAATTGGGCAGCACATGGCGCCACAGCACGGCACTGAAGCGCCCGCCGCTGCCGAAAGCCGCCTCCACATACTCGGTGCGGCGCACGCGCACCACCTCCGAGCGCACCAGCCGCGCGAAGGTCGCGACCGAGGCCACGCCCACGGCGATGGCCGCGTTGATGGTGCCAAAGCCCAGGATGATGATGATGGACAGCGACAGCAGCAGCGGGGGCACGGAGAGCAGCACGTCCACCGTGCGCATGAGGGCGTCGTCCACCCATCGGCCCACCGAGCCCGCGACCAGGCCCAGCAGCGTGCCCAGCACCAGGCCCACGGCCACCGCCACGAAGGCACCCGAGAGCGAGTGCACGGCTCCATGCACCACGCGGGCGTAGACGTCGCGGCCCAGGGCGTCGGTGCCCAGCCAGTGCGCGGCGCTCGGGCCCTGCAGCTGGTGGCCGGCCGTGCCCTGGATGGGGTTGTGGCCCGTGAACAGGCCCGGCACCAGCGCCCACAGTGCCACCAGGGCGATCACCGCCCAGGCGAGCAGCAGCGTGGGCGGCGCGGCGCGCCGCGCGCGGGTACTGCGTGCCAGGAGCGACGCAGGTGCTGCGTGGGGCGCCGAGGATGCGTGCGATACCGCAGCCACGCGCTGGAGGGCCGGTGCGGCCGAGGAGGGGGCGGGCGCTGCCAGCAGGCCATCGCCTGTGGTGTGTGCGTGGGTGGTCATGGGTCAGGTTCCGGGGGCGTGGCGCAACCGTGGGTCGAGCACCGGGTAGAGCAGGTCCACGGCCAGGTTGATGAGCACGAAGGCGGTGGCCGAGAACACCACCACGGCCTGCAGCACGGCCGTGTCCTGGTTGCCCACCGCCTGCTGGGTCAGGCTGCCCAGGCCGTTCAGGCCGAAGACCGCCTCGGTCACCACGGCACCGGCCAGCAGCTCGCCGAAGAGCACGCCGGCGATGGTCAGCGTGGGCAGCAGTGCATTGCGCGCCACGTGCTTCCACAGCACCCAGTGGCGCGTGGCGCCCTTGGCACGCGCCACCGCCACGAAGGGCTGGGTCAGCACCTCGTCGATGTTGCGCAAGAGGATCTGCGCCAGCGGCGCCGAAATCGGGACAGCAAGGGTCAGCGTGGGCAGCACCAGCCCTTCCCAGCGGCCGGGGTTGATCACCGGGACCCAGCCCAGGCGGAAGGACACGACCTGGATCAGCATGATGCCCAGCCAGAACACCGGCACCGAGACGAACAGCGAGGGCAGCGACTGCAGGGCCGAGCGCAGCCAGCGCAGCGGCGCCAGTTGTGCCGCGAAGGCCAGCGCCACGGCCAGCAGCAGGGCCGTGGCAAAGCCGAAACTGGCCAGCCGCAGGGTGGGTGGCAGGTTGGTGGCCAGGCCCTGGCTGACCGGGACGCCGGCTTGCACCGAATAGCCGAAGTTGCCCGTGAGGAAGCCGGTGAGGCTGTGCAGGTACTGGCGCCACACGGGCGTGTCGGCCCCATAGGAGGCGCGGATGTCCGCGATCTCCTGCGGGCCCAGGGCGAACTCGGGACTCAGGAACTTGATCAGGATCGCATCAGCCGGCAGCAGCTGCAGCAGCACGAAGGAGGCCGTGAAGGCCGCCCAGAGCACCAGCAGTGCCTGGCCGATGCGGCGCGCGAGGTAGGGCAGGTTCATGCTCGTGTCCCTGGCATTGCAGCTTGTGTTCAGGGCTGCTTGCTGACCCAGGTGCCGTAGAAGCTGGGGCGGCCCACGGCCTCGAAGCCCACGTCACGCACCCAGGGCGCGCCCGCAAAGGCCTGGGGTTCCTCGAACACCGGGATCACATAGGCCTGGTCGATCAGGTAGTTCTGCACCTCGCCCGCCAGCGCCAGGCGCTTGGCCGGGTCGGTCTCGGCGGCGATGGCGTCGAGCAGGCCGTTGAGCTTGTCGTCGACGAAGCCCTTGACCTTGCTGCTCACCCCGCCTTTCTGCAGCAGCACGTTGCGGTTGGTGGGGTAGTAGTTGCTCTTGATCACGTCGGGGTCGGCGCGGCCGACCATGCCGGGCGATACCGGGGTCTTCTCGGGGTCGAGGTTGTCCACCGTGCGGCTGCCGCTGTCGCCGGCCAGCACGTTGAGCTTGACGCCCACCTTGGCCCATTGCTGGGCGATGAGCTGCAGGGTCTCCTTGTTCTGCGGCTGGGGCAGGGATTCGTAGGCCGCGAGCACCAGCTCCTTGCCGTCCTTCTGGCGCAGGCCGTTGGCGCCCAGGGTCCAGCCGGCCTCGTCCAGCAGCTTCTTCGCAGCGGCCTCGTCGTACGCCAGCTTGGCCGACAGGTCCACATAGCCGGCCGCCGTGGAGGCGATGACCGACTTGGCCTGTGGGTAGTTGGCCGAGAACAGGGTCTGCACGATCTCCTGGGTGTTGGTGGCATGCAGCAGGGCCTTGCGCACCTTGACGTCGGCCACCAGGGCGTTGTCGGGGCGGAAGACCACGCTGTTGTTCACACCGCGCGTGGAGGGTGCGTAGACCTGGAACTTCTGCTCCTGCACGCGCTTTTCGTCATAGGCCTGCACCTGGCGGATGAAGCCGGCCTGGCCGGCCAGCAGTGCACCGATGCGCACGCTGTCCTCGGGCGTGACGATGAACTTGACCTCGTCGAGCCGTGCGCGGCCCTGGTGGGCCAGCTTGGCCGGGCCCCAGGCGTATTCCTTGCGCGCCGAAAGCGTGAGCTCCTTGCCCAGGGTTTCGCTGGTCACCACGAACGGACCGGAGCCGATGATCTTGGTGGCGTCGCCCAGCTCTTCGAAGGGCCGCGCCAGCGTGGCCAGCGACACCAGGCCCGAGCCGATCACCGAGGTGCCCTGCAGGAAGCCTGGCGAGGGCTTCTTGAAGTAGAACTTCACCGTGAGCGGGTCCACCACCTCGCTCTTGTCGTAGTTGTTGATGACCTCCGAGACCGGCAGCTTGAGCTCCTTGTTGCCCAGGCCGTAGGTGTCGAAATTCCTGGCCACCGCGGTGGCGTCGAGCGGCGTGCCGTCCGAGAAGCTCACGCCCTTGCGCAGCTTGAAGGTGTACTCGGTGGCCGTGGCGTTCACCTCCCAGGATTCGGCGATCCAGGGTTGGATCTCCAGCGTCTTGGGGTCCTGGTAGGTGAGCTTGTCGGTGATCTGGTTGAGCACACCGCCGTTGGGGTAAAAGCCCCCGGCTGGCGGGTACAGGGTGGTGTGCGCCTGCTGCTCCAGGTACACGAGCGTGCCGCCCTGCACGGGGCCGCCCCCGGTCGCCGCGGTGGACTCCGCTTCCTTCTTGGAGCAGCCGGCCAGCAGCGCGCCGAGCACCAACACCGGGATGCCCACGGCAGCCCAGCCCAACGATTTTTTCAGGGGAAACACGTTCATACCTCGTCGCCGCAACGGCAGTCAAAATGGCCTGGAAAACACCGCGGCCCGCCCCATGGCGCGGACCCGGTCCACGCATTTCATGGTAGCGACGCTACATAAACGCATCGGTATATAAAGTAGGATCGTTATCTGAAAAACGAGGGTTGGCGCCGCGGGGCGGCATATCTGAAATGCGCATAAGCGCGCTCGGTTTTCTGGCTTCCCAAGCGCGTGCGGTGGCCCGAACAATGGCCTGACCGTCCGTGATCCGCCCGATGTCAGCGGCGGCGCGCACGCATTGGAGAACCGCCGAGCCATGACCCATCTGAACGACTATCTGGCCGAGAAGCGCGCCGCCGTGCTGGCGCGCCAGACCGCCATCGACGCGGGCACCGCCCAGCCCGCCGCATTGAAGGCGCGCGTGAGCGCCGAGGGCCGCAGCGGCGTGCGCCGCCTGCGCATCCGCGACCACCAGGTCATCAGCGACAGCCCGCCCGACTTCGCGGGCTACAACCTGGGGCCGAGCTCGCCCGAGCTGCAGCTGGGCGTGCTGGGTACCTGCGTGACCCACATCTTCCTGATCCACGCGGCCGAGCGCCAGGTGCCGCTGGAAAGCCTGGAGGTCGAGGTCACCGGCATCATCGACCCGCGCGGCGGCAAGCCCGGCCACGAGTCCACGCCGATCTGGCCGCACGAGATCGCCTACACCGTGCACATCGACTCGCCCGCGAGCCGCGCCGACATCGATGCCCTGTTCGAGGCGGTGGAGCGCAACTGCCCGATCCTGAACCTGTTGCGCAACCCGCAGACCATCCGCGCCGAGGTGAAGCTCACCAACTCCAAGGCTGCGGCATCTGCCGCCGCACTGCAAAGCGAAGAGGCGGTGGCCGCATGAGCGCAGGTACTCCCGCCCAAGTCCTGAGCTTGCCGCTGGACCATGTGGTCATCGCGGTCAACGACCTTGACAAGACTATCGCCGACTACCAGGCGCTGGGCTTCAACGTGTTGCGCGGTGGCGATCACCCCGGCCGGCCCACGCACAACGCCCTGGTGGTGTTTGCCGACGGCAGCTACTTCGAGCTCATCGCCTGGCGCGAGCCGGCACCCGCCGACCGCTGGTGGCAGCTGCTGCAGCAGCATGGCGAGGGCATCATCGACTTTGCCTTGCTGCCACCGGGCACCGCCACCACCGTGGCCGCCGCCCAGGCACGCGGCCTGGCGCTGAGCGGCCCGCACGACGGCGGCCGCGTGCGGCCCGACGGCGAACAGCTGCGCTGGCAGACGGCACGCCCGCCCTCGCCCGACCTGCCCTTCTTGTGCGGCGACCTCACGCCGCGCGCGCTGCGCGTGCCCGAGGGCGATGCCCGCGTGCATCCCAATGGCGCGCTCGGTGTGGCCAGCCTGTCCATTGCCGTGCACGACCTGCCCGCCAGCCTGGCGCGCTACCGGGCCTTGCTGGGCGAACCACCGCAGGGGGCTCCGGCCAGCCATGCCAGTGCGGCGGTGGACCTGCCGCACAGCGACGTGCAGGTGGCGCTGGTGCGCGCCGGAGCCGCCACCCTGGTGCTGAGCGCGCCACGCACCGAGGCCGGTCCGCTGGCCCGGCACCTGGCCACACGCGGGGAGGGGCCCTATGCGCTCGTGCTTGCAGGGGCCCAAGGTGCCACGCAAGTGCTCGATCCGGCACTCACGCACGGCGCCCCGATCCGGTTCTGAGCCGAGCCGGCAGCCCCGGAGCGCGCTGCCATGACCCGTTGCCAGCGTTTTCAGGGAAAGCACTGGCAGGTGACTTGCTTGCAATACTGTGCATGCATTCGATAATGGGTGGGATGACTGAACTGATCTTGATACGCCACGGCGAAACCGACTGGAACCGTGAACTGCGCTTCCAGGGCCAGGTGGACGTGCCCCTGAACGCCACCGGCCACGAGCAGGCACGCCGCCTGGCCGAGCGCCTGGGCGCAGAGCGGCTGGTGGTGGACCACCTGGTCTGCAGTGACCTCATTCGCACGCGCCAGACGGCGCAGCCCGTGCTGGGTACCCTCTTGCCGCAGCTGCACATCGACAATGTGGTGGACGCCAGCCTGCGCGAGCAGAGCTTCGGTCTGGTCGATGGCATGCGCGTGGACGACATCAAGCTGCAGCACGCCGGGGCCTGGGAGAACTGGCTGCGCTTCGACGCCGACGGCGGCATGCCCGGTGGCGAGACCACGCGCCAGTTCCATACCCGCGTGATGGATGCCGTGCGCCGCCTGGCGCAGGAGCATGCGGGCAAGACGCTGATGGTGGTGACGCACGGCGGCGTTCTCGACATGGTCTGGCGCACGGCCCGCGGCGTGGGCCTGCACGGCCCGCGCCAGAGCGACATCCCGAATGCCGGCTTCAACCGCGTGCGCCTGACCGGCGACGCCATCGAGCTCTTGCACTGGGCCGATGTGCGCCACCTGGCGGACCTGCCGCCACAGCCGGTCTACGACCAGAAGAAACTGCTCGTGGAGAGCGCGGCCGAGTAAGAGGCTTCAGGGCAGGGTGATGTCGACCTGGTGCTGCTGCGCCTGAACCTCTACCTTGAGCGGCTCGGCCAGCCGCAGCAGGGCCGCCAGGTCCAGTGCCGGTGGCCGTGCAGGGCCGCCGGCCTCGGGCGGCGGCAGGAAGTCCGGCGACGCGGTCGACGTGCCATGGGCGCGCACCCGCACGCCGAGCGCGCCCACCGGCTCCACCGTGACCTGGGCAGGCGCCGGGCCGGGTTGTTCGGCCAGGTGGTAGATGGCGGCCAGCACCAGGTACAGCAGCGTGTGCGGCACCTTGGCGTCGCCCTCCCAGCCGGGGGCATCCTCGGCCAGAGGCTCCATCTCGGTGCCGCGCACCATCAGCATCGGGCGCGCCAGTTCCACCGCTTCGCGCGCCAGTTCCAGCACGGTGTGGCGGTCGTTGATCTGCAGGTCCCACAGCCGCAGCCGGCGGATGTGGCGCGAGATCTCGGAGAGCTGCTCCTCGATCTGCTCCACGCGTTCCACGGCCTGCTCGGGTGCCATGTCGCCCTGGCCCAGGCGGCGCTTGAGCAGCATGGTGCCCATGCGCATCACCGACAGGGGGCTGGCCACGTCGTGCCGCAGCACGGGCATGGCACGCATCAGCACGGCATGCTGCAGCCCGGCATCCGTCAGCTCCCGGGCAGTGTCGGGCACAGGGGGGGCGGGCTTCTTGGCAGGCATGGGCGGGGTGGTCCTTGGAGGAATCTCAGGGGGTGGGGGGCGACTGCAGCGCGGCGGTGCAGCGCGCCAGCAGGGCGTCGAAGGCGTCGAAGTCGAGCGGCTTGCCCAGGATGTAGTCAAAAACGCCCATCTGCCCGGCGGCCGTGCGGGCGTTGCCCGAGGCCATGCCGGTGATGGCAATCGCAAAGCAGGGACCTGCGCCGTGCGCGGCCACGCTCGCGCGCAGCAGGGGCACCAGGTCCGAGCCGCTCATGTCCGGCAGGTTCTGGTCCACCAGGAAGATCTGCACGGGCTTCTCGCGGGCCAGCTCCAGCGCGCGCGCCGCGGTGGCGGCCGTGCGCACGGCATGGCCTTCCATGGACAGCAGTTCTTCCAGGAGTTCGGTGGCGTCCTGGTTGTCGTCGATGACAAGGATCTCTAGCGGCATGGTGGTCAGGAAGAGGGGTGGTCGGCGGCGCCCGGCGGGCGCAGCGGCAGGTGCACGGTGAACACCACATGCGGTGCTGCGTGAGCGTAGCCGATGCGGCCGCCGTGGCCCTGCACGATCTGGTGCGCGATGTACAGGCCCAGGCCCAGGCCGGAGCGGTTGCGTGCCTTGCCCACGGAGGAGGACTTGAACGGGGTGAAGAGATCGGCCGCCACCTCGGGCGCGATGGGCGGTGCCACGTTGCGCACCTGGACCACCGGGCCAGCCGGCGAGCCATGCGCATGCACTTCGACCGGGTGGCCGGCATCGCCATGGTGGCGCGCGTTGCTGATGAGGTTGGCAAACACCTGGGCGATGCGGTCGGGATCGGCCTCGGCGCGCAGGCTGTCCGGCAGGTGCCCCACCAGCTGCATGCCCGGGTGGGCCATGCGCGCCTCGTCCATCAAGTCGGCCAACAGCTGCACCAGGTCGATGGTGGCGGGCTGCAGGTCCAGGCCCAGTCGGCTTTGCAGGCGCGACATGTCCATCACCTGGCTCACCAGGCGCTGCATGCGGCTGCTGCTGGACTGGATGCGCCGGCCCAGCTTGCCGGTGCTGCCGTCGGTGCCGTTGTTCTTCTCGAGCACCCGGGCCGCCATGCTGATGGAGTGCAATGGGTCGCGCAGGTCGTGGCCGAGCACGGCCATCAGGTGGGCGCGGGCGTTGTTCAGTTCGGCATGGCGCGCGCTCTGGGCGCGCACCAGTTCGGCGAGCAACTGGCGGGCGATGTCCAGGTCGTCACCGGCCCATTGTTCGGCGGTGGAACGCACGATCTCCTTCCACAGGTCGAACGAACCGCGCGGCGTGAGGCGCGGCCCCAGCGGGCCAGGGCGCACTTCCTTCTCGGGCTTGCCGCCCCAGTGGATGGTCTCGATCTGCTCCTTGCGCAGGAACACCAGCCAGCTGCCGCGGTGCATGTCCAGCGGCAGGGCCAGCACGCCACACCAGGGCGCCAGCTGCACGCCGACCTCGGGCGCCTCCAGCGGCAGGGCATGGGTAGCGTAGAGAGTGCCACCGGCGTGCGTGGCATCGAGCCAATGCAGCAGGGCCCGGGCGGCCGTATCGCTGATCTCTCCTTCGATGCACAGCTTGCTGTGTTCGGAGACGATGATGGCCCCTGCGTGCATCGAGGTGGCTAAGGCTGCCGCGTGGGTACACAGCGCGGCGAACTCGTCGTCGGAGTGCAGCACGCTCTCCATCACGCGCGTGCGCAGCTCGGCCACCTGCTGCTGGCGTTCGGCCTGCTTGCGCGCGAGGACCGCCTGGATGGTGGCGCCCAGCATCTGCGCCATCACGTCGCAGGCCATGCGCACGCTGTAGGGCACCTGCCGCGGCCCCATGTGGTGGCAGGCCAGCAGGCCCCAGAGCCGGTTGTTGATGACGATGGAGATGCTCATGGACGCGCCCACGCCCATGTTGCTGAGGTATTCGATGTGGATCGGCGAGACGCTGCGCAGGATGGCGGCGCTCAGGTCCAGCGGCTTTTCGTCGGTCTGCTGCAGGGGCACCGGCGCGGCGCGCACGTCGGCGATCAGGCGCAGCGTGTTGGCCACATACAGGGCCCGTGCCTGCGCGGGGATGTCGCTGGCCGGGTAGCGCCGGCCGAGGTAGGGATCGAGGAAGTCCGCGCGCGATTCGGCCACCACGTCGCCGCTGCTGTCCGGCCGAAACCGGTAGGCCATCACCCGGTCAAAGCCGGTGAGTGCGCGCACTTCCTGCGTGGCCAGTTGCAACAGGTCGTCGATGGAAGCGCGCGGGCGGCGCAGCTTTTCCATCGCGCGGTGCGCCTGCACGGCAAAGCCCGCGAGCTCATCGCTCGATGCCTGGCGCGCCTCGAACTCGATCACCAGCAGGTCGTGCGACTGGTGCAGCACCACATCGAAGCTGCGGCCTGCCGTCTCCAGTTCGGTGGGCATGGGCAGATCGGTGGAGGCGCTCAGGGCCGCCAGGCCCTCGGCGAACAAGTCCTGCAGCAGGGGATGGTTGGCCACCAGGGGGCTGTCGCGCAGCAGCTCGCCGGGCTGTGCCGCATGGCCGAGCAGCGGCTGGGCATTGCTGCTCGCATGGCGCACCTGACCGGTCGCATCCACGGCCACGAGCACGCCGTGGGACTGGATGGAGCCCGGGATGTGGATGGGCTCGCGGTCGCAGTTGTCCAGCGTGGTGGGCTGCACGGGGGCCGTGCCGGAGGTCATGCGGGTGTTCCTTGCGTGGCGTCGAAATGCGCCTGCAGGCCCTGGAAGGCGGCCAGCGCGCCATCGCATGCGGCCGCAATGGCCTCGGGCGATGCCACGTGGGTGCGCAACAGCGCCATGAATGCCTTCCAGCGCGCACCCGTGCCCGCCCCATCGCCCTGCAGATAGCGCAGCGGGTGCGGTGCCAGCCGGGGCGCGAGGCTGCGGTAGAGCACCTGCCCGCCGAGCTGCGAACCTTCGACCACATAGGCCAGGCCCCAGCGCAGGGCATCGGCCTGGCCGGGGTGGCGCGCCAGGGCCTGCTCCAGGCACTGTGCGGTGGTTTTACTGGGCTTTGGCCAGGGCCGGCTGGCCAGGTCCTCGCGCAGCGCAGACAGCCGCCCTGCAGGCGCGAAGCCAAAGCCGGGTGTGTGCGCCTGCAGGTCCTGCAGCGCAGGCCAGAGCGCCTGCAGCCAGGCAGACAGTGCCTGGACATGCTCCTGGTAGTCGGCCAGGCCGGCGTCGGCGCGGGCGATGGGCAGGCCGGAGTCGAGCTGCGCATGCCGCGCAGCCGTGGCAAGCCGCAGCGCTTGCAGGACATCGACCGCTGCGGCGGGTTGGGGTGGCGTGGGGGCGAGGGCGGTGTGCGGCAAGGTACGGGCGACCTGTGGAGGGGGGAGGGGGCACCGCACTCCAGGGTACTGTGCGCTCCCATTCTAGAACCGGATTGCCCTTTGCAGGCCCCGTGGCGACAGGGGTTTGCACCGGTCCGCGGCCTGCCGCCGTGGTGGCGGGCTGCGCGGCTACGGCACCATGCGGCGTTGTCCTACGTGCGGCGCAGGGCGCCGTCGAGGGCCAGGGCGGCGTACACCGCCTGGAGCTGGCGTGCCAGGCGCAGGGACTCGGGCTGGGCGTTGGCCTGGGGCTGCAGCAGGTTCTGCAGCGTGGCCCACTGGCCGCTTCGGGCCAGGGCGTCGAGATAGACCTGGTGGAACAGGTCGCGCTGGGCATGGCTGCCGCCCACGGCCACCAGCTGCGGCAGGGCCAGGCCCAGCTGCGATGCCGCCATGGCCCAGTCCCCGGTCGCATGCGCGAGCAGGCCATGCGCCGCGGGCACGCAGACCTGCTGCCACACCCGGCGCTCGTGCGCCTCGGTGCGGCTGGCGGCGTGGGCCTCGATGTGGTGCAGCAATGTGCGCGCTGCATCCACGCGGCCGGCGCGCGCCAGGCCGTAGAGGTACTGCAGGTCCAGGAAGGGCAGCACCTGGTCGGACAGGCGCAACGCCAGGTGGCCGGCCAGGTCGTCCCAGCGCGCGCGTCCCACGTCCACGCCGGCCAGCTCCAGCCGCGCCAGCAGCGAGACGGCGTTGATCTGGTCCTGCGTGTATTCCTTGACCACGCCCCAGACCTGCTGGTCGTACAGCGCGAGCACTTCGGCATGCCGCTCCTGCTCCAGCAGGAACAGGGCCTGGTGCCACCAGTTGTGCGTGACCATGAAGGAGTTCAAACCTGTCCAGGTGTCGCTCACGCCGGCCATGAACTCCGTGCCCTCGGCAATGCGGCCCTGGGTCAGCATCACGTGCGCCAGGGCATGGTGGGCCCAGGGCTCCTTGCGGCACAAGGCCACCGCATGGCGGGCCGAGGCTTCGGCCCGGTCGAGCAGATGGCACTGCTCCCAGCCGAAGGCCAGCATGCCGTGCAGGTAGGGCACTTCGGCTGCCGCAGGCAGCGCGGCCAGCGCGATGCGCAGCATGCCCGGCGAGTCGCCGCGGTTGAACAGGTGGTACTGGCCGAGCTTGAGCGAGGCCAGGTCGCGCGGGTGCAGGCGGGCCTGCTCTTCATGCAGCGCAATGGCGCGTGGCAGGTCGCCCGCGACCCAGGCGGCCACGGCGGCGACGAAGCGCTGCTCGCGCTGCGTGGCCTGGCCAGCGGCTGCCTGTGCGCGCGCGAGGTAGGGAAGCGCATTGCGCGGTGCATCGGCGGATTCGGCGAACATGTGCAGCGCCGCGCAGCAGGCCTGCACGATGGCGCTGTGGTCCTGCTCGGCTGCGAGCACATTCACTGCGCGTGCCTCGCAGGCGATGAAGCCTTCGACGAAGTCGTTCAGCGCCGCCAGGCTGCCCTGGTCGTGCAGGGTGACGGGGTTGCCCAGGCTGTCGGTGGCGGTGTGCATCGGTGCATTGTGCGGGGCAGGCAGTCCCCCCGTCCTGAGGCAACTCATTTGCCCTCGATGAGGGCGAGGTATGCGGTGCGGGTGGCGGGCGACGCCGAGGCCACGAGCTGCTCGTGCGGCGTCTTGTGGCGCGCCAGCATGCGCGCCGTGGCGATGGTCTTGGACTTGCAGAACCAGTGGCAGCTGTGCTGCATGAGCAAGAGCTCGGCCGTCATCACGAAGGCCTTGTCCTTGGGCGCGCGGTGCTCGCCGTTCTCGGCCACGCTGGCGATGCCGCGTGCGTGGACGGCCAGGGCGCGGCGCATGTCGAAGGTGGCCGAGGGCAGGATGGCCTGCGCGAAGGGGATGGCCAGGGCCAGGCGGCTCACGCGGGACTGGGCCTCGTCCACCTTGGAAAAGTCGGCGGCAAAGCGCGTGAACTGCTCGGCCAGCTGCGATTCGGTGGTCTCCAGCAGGGACCAGATCTGGCTGCGCCGCTCGTCGGTGCCTTCGCCCAGGGCACGCAGGTAGCCCTCGGTCAGCGCCTCCATGAGCTTTTCGATCTGGTAGTTGGCCAGGTGGGCGCCGAGCAGCGCAATGCGCTTGCGCTGCTCCTTGGCATTGAGCATGTAGATGCCGCTGGCGATCAGGATCGACAGGATCAGGACGTCCATGGCGATCAGCCCTTGGGCGGCTGCGGCCAGGGGCGCTGCGGGCCCCGGACCAGCTCGAAGGCGCGCGAGACCTGCAGCACGCCGAGGTCGTCGAAGCGCACGCCCGCGATCTGCAGGCCGATGGGCAGACCGGCCTTGGTATAGCCGCAGTTGACCGAGGCGGCCGGCTGCTCGGACATGTTGAACGGCACCGTGAAGCCGATGTGCTCCAGCGGGCGCAGCGGGTCGTTGGTGGGCGATGGCAGCTCGGCCTGGAAGGCGACGTTGGGCGCCACGGGCGAGATCACGTAATCGAAGGCGCTGCAGGCCTTGACCGCGGCCACGCGCGTCAGGTGGAACTGCTGGCTGGCGTTGAACACCGCGGTGCCCGACATGCCTTCGGCACTGTCGGCCCAGGCGCGGATGTAGGGCAGCACCTTCTCGCGCTTGGCCGCAGGCAGGGCCTGCATGTCGGTGAAGGAGCGCATGCGCCAGAAGTGGTCCATGCCATCGAGCAGGGCCTGCGTCATGAAGGGGCGCATGGGCACGATGGTGGCGCCGGCCGCCTCCATGAGGCGTGCGGCGTTCTCCACCGCGGCGCGCACCTCGGGGTCCACGGGCAGGCCGCAGCCGGCGTCCAGCAGCAGGCCGATGCGCAGGCCACGCAGGCGCTCGGTGCCCTGGTCGAAGCGGTCCCACGCGATGTCCTGCGCGGGCAGGCTCATGCTGTCGCGTGCATCGGGGCGGCTGAGCACCTGCATCATGAGCGCGGCATCGGCCACGGTGCGCGTCATGGGGCCGGCGGCGCGGCCGGTGTAGGGCGGATCGATCGGGATGCGGCCCAGGCTGGGCTTCAGGCTGAAGATGCCGCACCAGCTGGCTGGCAGGCGCAGCGAGCCACCGATGTCGGTGCCGATGTGCAGCGGGCCGTAGCCGGCCGCCGCGGCTGCGCCGCCACCGGCGCTGGAGCCGCCGGGGCCCTTGCTGGTGTCCCAGGGGTTGCGCGACAGCGGGTGGAAGCTCGACAGCCCCGACGACAGCATGCCGTAGTCGGGCATGGTGGTCTTGGCCACGATCACCGCGCCGGCCTCGCGCATGCGCGCAGCGGGCGGCGCATCGGCCGGGGCCGGTACCAGGTCCACGGCGGCGGTCCCCAGGGGCAGCGGATCGCCTTCGGTGGCGATGTTTTCCTTGATGGTGGCGGGCACGCCGTCCAGCAAGCCCAGGGGTTCGCCGCGGGCCCAGCGGGCCTCGGAGGCGCGCGCCTGCGCAAGCGCCGCTTCGGGGCGCAGCAGGTAGGTGGCCTGGATATGGGGCTCCCAGGCCTGGATGTGCTGGAGGACGGCCTGGGTGACCTCGACGGGGGACAGCGTGCGCTGGCGGTAGGCAGCGGTCAGTGCGTGGGCGGGCAGGTCGTGGAGATCACTCATGGCAGGGGCTGGGGAGGGAAGGCGGGGCGGCTGCCGGCAGGGGCCGGCAGCGCACGGGGGCAAGGCGTCACATTGGCAGGGGCCTTGTGCAGCCCCTGCCAGTTGGCATCAGGACCAGGACAGGGCCGAGATGTCGTTCACGAACACGGGCATGTCTTTCCACAGGCCCTTGAGGTTCTTGTTGGCCACTGTGATCCACTGGTTCTGGTAGAGGAAGGCGTGCACCGCGTCCTCGGCCAGCAGGCGCTGGGCATCGCCGAGCAGGCGCGAGCGATCGGCCGGGCGGGCGGCGTTCTTGATCTGGTTGAAGATCTCGTTGAACTTGGGCGAGTTGTAGCCCCAGTAGTAGTCGGGCTTGGCGAAGTTGCCCAGGTCGAACGGCTCCACGTGCGAGATGATGGTCAGGTCGTAGTTCTTGTTGCCGTAGGTGCCGCTGAGCCACTGCGCCCATTCGACGTTCTGCAGCTTGGCGGTGATGCCGATCTTGGCCAGCTGGGCCGCAATCACCTCGCCACCCTGGCGCGCATAGGGCGTTGGCGGCAGGGTCACGGTCAGCTCCAGCGGCGTCTTCACGCCGGCCTCGGCCAAGAGCTTCTTGGCCTTTTCCACGTCGTAGGGGTTCACGCCGGTGGTGTCCACATAGCCGAAGGCGCCAGGCACGTAGTGGCTGCCGATGGGTGCGCCGTAGCCGTCGGCCGCACCTTCGATCACGGCCTTGCGGTCCACCGCGGCGGCGATGGCGCGGCGCACGCGCACGTCGTCGAGCGGCTTCTTGGCGTTGTTGATGGCCAGGATGGTCTTGGCGCGCGAGCCGCTCACCACCACCTGGAAGCGCGGGTTGGCCTTGAACTGCGCGACGCTGCGCGGCGTGACGCGTGGGAAGGCGTCCACGTCGCCGGCCAGCAGCGCGGCGACCTGGGCCGCCGGGTCGGAGATGAAGCGGAAGGTGGCGCGCTTGATCTTGATGCTGGCCGGGGCGCGGAAGCCGCTCCAGGCCGCCAGCACCACGGACGAGCCCTTGTTCCACGCATTGAGCTGGTAGGGGCCGGTGCCCACGGGCTTGGTGGCGTTGCCCTCGGCACTCTTGGGCTCGACGATGATGGACGTGGCCTGGCCCAGGATGAACAGCAGGTCGGGGTCGATGTCCTTGTTGAGCACCACCACGGTGTAGTCGTCCACTACCTGCGTGGTGAGGTTGGCGAAGGTGCGCTTGTCCTTGTTGGTGCTCTTTTCGCCGCCGGCGCGGTCGTAGGAGAACTTCACGGCGGCGGCGTTGAAGGGTTCGCCGTTCTGGAAGGTCACGCCGCGGCGCAGCTTGAAGGTGTAGGTCTTGAGGTCGGGCGAGACTTCCCAGCTCTCGGCCAGCAGCGGCGAGACGCTGCCGTCGGCATTGATCTTGGTGAGCGTCTCGAAGATGTTGTACTGCACGATCTCGGCGATGGCCGAGGCGGCGCCGGCCGTCGGGTCCAGGCCTGGTGGCTCCAGCGTCATAGCCAGCACCACGGCATCCTTGCGTCCCTGGGCGAGGGCGCCGAAGGGGGTGGCCAGGGGGACGGTGGCAATGGCGCCAGTGGCAAGAACGGTACGGCGGTTCAGCATGTTCGGACTCTCCAGACAAAAAACCAGACGAAAGCCCCGGTGCAAATTGTTACCGGGGAGCACGGAAGCTTTTTACACCATCGGCAACACTTGTGGTTATGCGTTTTTGGCTGCCGCCGCTGCGCGGCGTGCCCGTGCCCGGCCAGGTTGCACCTGGGGCACGGCGCCCACCAGCGAGCGGGTGTAGGGATGCTGCGCGTTGCGGAACAGCTCGGCCGGCGAGCCGCGCTCCACGATGCGTCCCTGGTAGAGCACCACCACTTCATCGCACAGGTGGTTGACCACGGCCAGGTCGTGGCTGATGAGCATGTAGGTGATGCCGAACTGCTGCTGCAGGTCCTGCATCAGATTGAGCACCTGCGCCTGCACCGAGACGTCGAGCGCACTCACGGGCTCGTCGGCCACGATCAGGCGCGGGCGCGTGATGAGGGCACGCGCGATGGCGATGCGCTGGCGTTGCCCGCCCGAGAACTCGTGCGGGTATTTGTCCAGGTCGTTGGTGCGCAGGCCCACCTGCGCAAGCACCTGGCCGGCCTGCTCGCGCTGGGCTGCGCGGCTGGTCTCGCCCTGGGCCTGCAGCGGCTCGGTGACGATGCGCTCCACGGTCTGGCGCGGGTCGAGCGAGCCATAGGGGTCCTGGAACACCATCTGGAAATCGCGCCGCGCTTGGCGCAGCTCGGCCGGGGGCAGCGCATGCAGGTTGCGCCCGAGCAGGTGCACCGTGCCGGCGGTGGGTGCATCGAGCGCCATCACCGTGCGCGCCAGGGTGGACTTGCCCGAACCCGATTCGCCGACGATGCCCAGGCTGCGGCCCGAGGCGATGGAGAAGCTCACGCCGTTGACCGCATGCACCTTGCCTGGGGGGCGGAACAGGTGCTCGCGCGGCAGCGTGTACTCGCGCACCAGGTCGGTGACCTGGAGCAGGGCGGTGCCGGCGCTGGCCGGAGTTGGGGGCTGGGTGCTGCTCATGCGGACACCTCGACGACTTCAACCGCCTGCTGCGCGCTCAGGGCCTGGTCGATGGCATCGCGGCGCAGGCAGCGTACCTCGTGGTCACCGTCTTCATCGCGTGCCACCAGTGTGGCGGCGGGGAGTTCGTGGTGGCAGGCGTCCACCGTGTAGCTGCAGCGGCCGGCGAAGGGGCAGCCGGCGGGCAGGTCCACCAGTTCGGGCACGGTGCCGGCGATGGTGGACAGGCGGGGGCGCTGGCCCGGTGCATGCACCGCGCCCAGGTGCGGGCGGGCGGCGAACAGCCCGCGTGTGTAGGGGTGCGCCATGGCCGAGAAGACCGAGGCGGTGGAGCCGCTCTCGACCACACTGCCGCCGTACATGACCATCATGCGGTCCACGTTCTGCGAGATCACGCCGAGGTCGTGCGAGATCAGGATCAGGGCCATGTTGCGCTCGGCCACCAGGTCGCTGATGAGGTCCAGGATCTGCTGCTGGATGGTCACATCGAGCGCGGTGGTGGGCTCATCGGCGATCAGCAGGTCGGGCCCGCAGGCCAGGGCCATGGCGATGGTGATGCGCTGGCGCTGCCCGCCCGAGAACTGGTGCGGATAGGCGTCGAAACGCTGCGCGGCGTTGGGGATGCCCACGCGGTCGAGCAGGGAGATGGCTTCCTTGCGTGCCTGCGCCGCACCCATGCCGCGGTGCAGGCGCAGCGGCTCGGCCACCTGGCGGCCGATGCTGTGCACCGGGTTCAACGCGGTCATGGGCTCCTGGAACACCATGCCGATGCGGTTGCCGCGCATGCGGCACATCTGCGCGTCGGTGCGGCCCACGAGTTCCTCGCCGTCGAAGCGGATGCTGCCGCTGACCTGGGCGCTGTCGGGCAAGAGGCCCATGAGCGACATGGCGGTGATGGACTTGCCGCAGCCCGATTCACCGATCAGGCCCAGGGTTTCGCCGCGCTCCAGGGCAAAGCTCACGCCGCGCACGGCGTCCGCTGGGCCCCGGTGGGTTTGCAGGCGGATCTGCAGGTTGGAGACTTCAAGCAAAGGCATGGCAGCGGGTCTTTGTCTTCATCATCGTCGTCTTGTCGTTCTTGCTTGCAGTGCCACTCAGCGCTTGCGCGACAGGCGGGGGTCCAGCAGGTCGCGCAGGCCGTCGCCCAGCAGGTTCAGTCCCAGCACGGCGAAGGCGATCGCCACGCCGGGCCACACGGCCAGCAGCGGTGCCTGGAACATCAGTGTCTGTGCCTCGCTGAGCATGCGGCCCCACGAGGGCTGGGGCGGCTGCGTGCCCAGGCCCAGGTAGGACAGCGCGGCCTCGGCCAGGATGGCGATGGCGAATTGGATGGTGGCCTGCACGATCAGCACCGAGAGGATGTTGGGCAGCACATGCTCGATGGTGATGCGCCAGCTGCCCTTGCCGCAGGCGCGTGCGGCCAGGATGTATTCGCGTGACCACACGGCGTTGGCCGAGGCGCGCGTGACGCGTGCGAAGGTCGGTATGTTGAAGATGCCGATGGCGATGATGGAGTTGACGATGCCCGCGCCGAACACCGCCGTCATCATGATCGCCGAGAGGATGGCCGGGAAGGCGAAGGTGAAGTCCGCCAGCCGCATGATGAGCTCTTCAACCCAGCCGCGCCTGGCGGCCGCCAGCAGGCCCAGCGCCGTGCCGATGGACAGGCCGATGCCGACAGCGATCACGCCCACCAGAATGGAGTTGCGCGCGCCCACCAGCAGCAGCGAGGACACGTCGCGCCCGAAGGCATCGGTGCCCAGCCAGTGGGACAGCGACGGCGGCTGCAGCTTCACGGCCAGGTCCATCTCGTAGGGCGACCAGGGCGTCCAGACCAGGGACAGGCTGGCCGCGACGAGCAGCAGCAGCGACAGCACGGCACCGATGACGAAGCTGCGGTGGCGCAGTGCGCGGTGCCACCAGCCGGGCGGCGGCGTGCCCGCGGGGCGGATGGAAGGGGTGGAGGGAACGGCGCTCATGGGATCGGGCTGTCTGGTAAAGGACTCGGCTTAGATATCGCTGGCTTTGACGCGGGGATCGATCACCGCGTAGAGGATGTCCACCACGAAGTTCACGGTGACCACCATGGCCGCGAGCAGCATCACGCAGTTGCGCACCACGATCAGGTCGCGGTTGGAGATGGACTGGAAGATCAGCCGCCCCAGGCCCGGCAGGTAGAACACGTTCTCGACCACGATGGTGCCCGCCAGCAGGTTGGCGAACTGCAGCCCCATCACCGTGATCACCGGGATCATGGCGTTGCGCAGCACATGGCCCCAGAGCGCCGCGCGCTGCGACAGGCCCTTGGCGCGTGCCGTGCGCACGAAGTCCTCGCGCAGCACCTCGAGCACGGCCGAGCGCGTGATGCGCGCCAGGATGGCGGCCTGCACCACGGCCAGTGCGATGGCGGGCAGCAGCAGCGCCTTGAGCGCTTCGAGCGGGCTGCCGCCGGCGTCCTCGGTCCAGCCCGGGAAACCGCCCGCCGAGAACCATTGCAGCTTGACCGAGAACAGCAGTATCAACAGGATGGCGAACCAGAAATTGGGGATGGCGATGCCGATCTGCGCCAGGCCCATCACGCCCACGTCGCCCAGCCTGTTGTGGCGCGAGGCGGCGTACACGCCTGCGATCAGCGCCAGCACCGTGGTGATCACCATGGCCATCAGGGCCAGGGGCACCGTGAGCGCCAGGCGTTCGAGCACCAGTTCCAGCACGGGGGTGCTGTAGGCATAGCTGTTGCCCATGTCGCCCACGACCAGGCCGCTGATCCACTCCCAGTAGCGCTGCATGGCCGGCTGGTCCAGGCCCAGCTT
The DNA here is from genome assembly GCF_059418305.1 of Acidovorax sp. GW821-FHT09B03. Classification (NCBI taxonomy): domain Bacteria; kingdom Pseudomonadati; phylum Pseudomonadota; class Betaproteobacteria; order Burkholderiales; family Comamonadaceae; genus Acidovorax; species Acidovorax sp. GW821-FHT09B03. The sequence continues at coordinate 1,670 of NZ_JBWKPP010000012.1, read as the reverse complement.
GGTGGCCAGGGCGGCCACGGCATCGGGCGAGGCGTCGGGGCCCATGAGCATCTGCGCCGCATTGCCCGGCAGGATCTCCAGCACCAGGAAGACGACGATGGAGGCGCCGATCAGCGTTGCCAGGAGGGTGATGAACCGCTTGAGGAAGAACAGTCCCATGGTGGGGTGTCGTGTGGGTGGTGTGGGTTGTACGTGGCGCCAGAAGCGTGGAAATTCCCGGCGTCACAATTAATGTGTATACACAGCATAACGGTAAAAACACCCCATCGGCGGTGTTGTGTTCCGGTGTGGTTCACAAGGTACATCCGGTTACCACGCGATAATGTGCACCATGAAGTGTGCACTGTCTCCCCCGTTGTCCATCGCGCCCCGTGTGCAGGGGGGTACGCCATGGCGTTGATGATCACCGACGAGTGCATCAATTGCGATGTCTGCGAGCCGGAGTGCCCGAACGACGCGATCTTCCTGGGCGAAGAAATCTACGAGATCGACCCGCACAAATGCACCGAGTGCGTGGGCCATTTCGACGAGCCCCAGTGCGTGCAGCTCTGCCCGGTGGCCTGCATTCCCGTGAATCCCCAGCACGTGGAAAGCCGCGAGACGCTGTGGCAGAAGTTCCAGCGCTTGCAGGCGCCCTCGGCACCAGCCTGACAGGTAGGGTTCCAGGAACAGAACAGCCCGCCAATTGGCGGGCTGTTCTGTTGTGGGCCGGCGCATTCACTCCGGGATCGGCGGCTGGGAGGGCCCTGGCGGTTGTGCCTTGGCGCCTGCCAGCTCGGGCGGCCGCGGTGGCTTGGGGCGGGGCGGCTTGACGGTATGGATCAACAGCGTGGCCTTGTCCATCTCGCCGGCCAGCATCGCCGGGTAGGCCTTGACCGAGTGGATGATGCTGTCCTCGATCAGCGTGCGCTGGTCGGGGGCGGGCTTCTTGAGCACCCAGTTGGCGACTTCCGACTTCACGCCCGGGTGGCCGATGCCGATGCGCAGGCGCCAGTAGTCGGGCGAACCCAGTTGCGCATGGATGTCGCGCAGTCCGTTGTGCCCCGCATGGCTGCCGCCGCGCTTGAGCTTGACCTGGCCCGGGGGAATGTCGAGTTCGTCGTGCACCACGAGGACTTCCTCGGGCGTGATCTTGAAGAAACGCGCGAGCGACGCCACGGACTTGCCCGAGAGGTTCATGAAGGTCTGCGGCTGCAGCAGCCACACGCTCTGGCCATGCACGGTGGCGCGGGCTGCCAGGCCGTGGTAGCTGCGTTCGGGGACGAGGTGCACCTTCAGTTCGCGCGCGAGGGCGTCGATCCACCAGAAGCCGGCGTTGTGGCGGGTGGCTTCGTAATCGGGGCCTGGGTTGCCCAGGCCGACAAACAGCTTGATCATGGGTGGGGATTATCGGTGGGGTTGCTGGTGGAATGGGTTTGCAGGCGTTGTAGGCGGTAGCCGTCGTCGTGCGGTTGGTTGTGGTTGTCGCATGCCTGTGTTGAGGGCGGAGGCCGGGATGTGCGCCCGGCGGCGCACCTACCTTCTTTTGCGTCGCCAAAAGAAGGTAGGCCAAGAAAAGGCGACCCCGCTGCCCGTGTCCCTTCGCTTTGCTACGGGCAGCCTGCGATGCTTGTATGGTTGAGGCGTCGGGGTGGAGGGACTCTGCGATGCATCGGCAACGACCATTGACC
>NZ_JBWKPP010000011.1:0-200376 GCF_059418305.1 Acidovorax sp. GW821-FHT09B03 | reverse complement strand
AACACCGTGACCGCCGCCATTGCCTGCGGTGGCGACGTGCACGTGCTGATCGCCGGCCACAACGCCGGTGGCGCCGCAGCTGCTGCTGCCCAGATCGCCGGTGTCGCCAAGGTCCTGCACGCCGATGCCCCCGGCCTGGAACACGGTCTGGCCGAGAACGTGGCCGCCCAGGTCCTGGCCATCGCAAACGCCTACAGCCACATCCTGTTCCCCGCGACCGCCAGCGGCAAGAACGTGGCCCCCCGCGTGGCGGCCAAGCTCGATGTCGCCCAGATCAGCGACATCACCAAGGTGGTAACCCCCGACACCTTCGAGCGCCCCATCTACGCTGGCAACGCCATTGCCACCGTGCAGAGCAGTGATGCCACCAAGGTCATCACCGTGCGCACCACGGGGTTCGACCCTGCAGCGGCCAGCGGTGGCAGCGCAGCCACCGAAACCTCCGCCGCCACGGCGGATGCGGGCAAGAGCGTCTTCGTGGGCAGCGAGATCGCCAAGAGCGACCGCCCCGAGCTGACCGCCGCCAAGATCATCGTCTCCGGTGGCCGGGCTTTGGGCAGCAAGGAAAAGTTCGACGAAGTGATGACCCCGCTGGCCGACAAGCTGGGCGCCGCCCTGGGCGCCAGCCGCGCTGCGGTGGATGCGGGTTACGCACCCAACGACTGGCAAGTGGGCCAGACGGGCAAGATCGTGGCGCCCCAGCTGTATGTGGCGGCCGGGATCTCGGGGGCCATCCAGCACTTGGCCGGGATGAAGGACTCCAAGGTGATCGTGGCGATCAACAAGGACCCGGAGGCACCGATCTTCAGTGTGGCGGACTATGGGCTGGAGGCGGATCTGTTCACGGCCGTGCCGGAGTTGGTCCGGGCGCTGTGATCGGCCGGGGGCCAATGGCATTTCAAACCATGGAGACAAGCATGCACAACAACAAACCCTTCAACCGCCGTCGCCTGCTGGTGGCCGCCTGCGCTGCCGCAGCCGCCACGGCGGCTCCCGCCTGGGCCAACGCCTCCTGGCCCAGCAAGCCCATACGCATCGTCGTGCCCTACACCGCGGGTGGCTTCACCGACCAGATGGCGCGCCTGCTGCAGGTCGGGCTGCAACAGGCGCTGGGGCAACCGGTCGTGATCGACAACAAGCCGGGTGCCAACAGCATCATTGGCGTGGATGCAGTGGCCAAGGCCGCGCCCGACGGGCATACCTTTGCCGTGGTGATTGCCGCCTATGCGGCCAACACCACGCTCTACCCCAAGCTGCCCTACGACCCGAAGAAGGACCTGGTGGGCGTGTCCCTGATGGGGGTTTCGCCGCTGGTGGCCGCGGTCGCCACCAACGCCCCGTACAAGACCACGGCGGAGCTCGTGGCCTACGGGCGTGCCAACCCGGGCAAGCTGAGCTACGCTTCGTCGGGCTCCGGCTCGGCCGCGCACCTGACCTCCGAACTCATGCGCCTGGTCACCAAGGTGGACATGGTGCACGTGCCCTACAAGGGGGCGTCCCCCGCGCTGGCCGACCTCATGGGCGGGCAGATCCCGCTGTTCCTGGACCCGCCGCCCAATCTGATCCAGCCCGCCAAGGCCGGCAAGATCCGCCTGATCGGCGTGGCCAGCGACAAGCGCGTGCCGGCGCTGCCGGACGTCCCGACCTTTGCCGAGCAGGGCTACCCCGGCATCGTCGGCAGCACCTGGGCCGCCATGCTGGCGCCGGCCGGCGTGCCGCGCGAGATCGTGCAGCGCATGTCCACCGAGGTCGCGCGCATCATCCGCAGCGCCGAGGTGTCGCGCCGCCTGGAGCAGAACATGGGCACGTTCGCCGAGGGCTCCACCCCGCAGGAGTGCGATGCCTTCATTGCCAGCGAGACCGCGAAATGGGCCAAGGTCATCCGCGAGGCCGGGGTGGTCGTGGACTGATTCAATCGCATAACGATTGCTCCCGGCGCCTATGCGCCGTATCTGCATCCTCCTACAGGACCGCAATCGACTGCTCCGTACGATTCGTCATCCCTGCCGCTGTGGCTGCCCGCAGCCAGGCCCGCTTTGGCCAAGAGGTGCCGCCATGATGACCGACTCGCAAAACCTGTTCAGCACCGCCCAGGCACTGCCTGGTGCGCTGGCCTCGATGGGCTCTGCACCGGTCATCCGGCAACTGCGCCACCTGGTGGACAACGGCCTGGCCGACCTGCCCCCACCCGGCACGGGCCGTACGCTGGAGCGCTGGCAGGCGCTGAGCCTGGTGGCCGGCCACGACCTGTCGCTGGCCCGGCTGTACGAAAGCCATACCGATGCGCTGGCCATCCTGCGCGAGCTGGGTTGCGAAGAGCGCATCCGTGGCGCGGTCTGGGCCATGTGGGCGGCCGAGTCGCCCGGCCGCCGGCTCGAGGCCATCGACCGGGGCGCAGCGGGCATCGTGCTGTCGGGCTCCAAGGCCTCGTGTGCCGGAGCCCTGGGCGCCACCCATGCCCTGCTGACCGCCTGGCTTCCAGGGCAGCAACCACAGCTCATGGCGGTGGAGCTGGACCATCCCAGCGTGGGCATCCACACCAACGACTGGCATGCGGTGGACATGACCGACTGCGGCAGTGCGGATGTGAGCTTCCACAACACCCCTGCAACACTGCTCGGCTCCCCGGGCGACTTCCTGCGGCGCGGCGGCTACTGGCATGGCAGTGCGGGCATCGCAGCCTGCTGGCACGGAGGTATCCGTGCCGTGGCCCAGGTGCTCTATGCGGCAGTGCAGCAGTGTCCGCCCTCCCATCCCATCCATGCCACGCGCGCTACCGCCCTGGGCCGGGTGGACGCGCTCCTGAGCAGCACTGCCGCCGTACTGCGCGACAGCGCGGCCTGGATCGATGCCCACCCCGGCGACACCGCCATGGTGGTGGCCTTGCGCACGCGCCGGGCGGTGGAAAGCGGCGCCCGGCGCGTGCTCGAGGAAACCGGGCGCGCGCTGGAAGGCACGGCCTTCAACCGGAGCGCATTTTTTGCACGCCTGGCTGCGGACCTGCCGGCTTTCATGCGCCAGAGCCAGGTCGACCGCGACGAGGCAGCCCTGGCCGGAGCGCTGCTTGCCCAGGAAACGCCACCCCGCTGGGCGCTGTGACCAGGGGGCGTTCCTCTCGCGCCGTCGTCCTACAAACCCAGGTCCCGACCCCGCTTACCATGGGCTTGTCGATACCGCAGTCGACATCCCCCACTTGCATCACCGATGCAAGAAGAAAGCCCGCTCCATGCGGGCTTTCTTTTTTTTGCTGCACCGCATCGAAACCCCTTCTGTCCCAGGGCTGTTGCGAATGGTTGCCCTCCCCTCGCGGGCTGCGGTTCAGAATGCGCTGTCACCAAATACGCCGGGGGTCTTATGCCGATGGAGTACCTGAAAGTGATCGCTGTCGAGATGCTTCCGTTCGAGGTGGACGATGAAGCGGATGTGGACATGCTGAGGGTGCTGGAGGCTGCCGGCATGGTGGAAGTCCAGTTCGCGCCGGGGCGCGGCAGCCCCGCCCGCGTGATCGCCGTCACTGGCCTGGGCCGTGCATCGTTGCTGGCTGAAACCGCCAAGCAGGTGATAAGACGGCGCAGCCCCGAGGTGTCGTCGGCCTGGGCCGCACTCTCCTGAGACGCCCGTCCGCCGTCAACGGCCCGGGCTGCCTGGCTGGTTGGCGCACAAGATCTGCGCAGGCTCTTCTCTTCCCTGCATATTCATTTTTTCGCCTGATGGCATGCCCCTGCAACTTCTGGGCAGAAGATTTGCTTGCGCTGCGTAATGCAGGCGCTTGCTCAGCAGGAAGTGTCTACCCGGACACATGCGTTGCACGGACGTAAGAAATGCGGTCCTGGAGGGTGCGGTCCCTGGCCGCAACCGCTGGTTTTGCCCTGGCACCTGCCGGCTAACAGGCGCCTGGAGGGTCGGTGGAATCCTTACCTTTGGCTACGCCGTGCCCCCAAAAACCGCGTAGGCAAACGCCTACCTGAGCATGCGCAGCGGTCTTGCGTTGGCATATTGCACTGCAGCAGAACATGGAGGCCAACCACCCCCTCACCATGAACGCCGCAGCGCACTCCACGTCCCTTGAAGCCCAGGCTGCTGCGGCCTCATCCCATTTCCGGCAGCATGAAGTGCTGGGCGCCCATACCGATTCGGCAGGCACCCGTTTCACCGTGTGGGCGCCGAACGCTCGGCAGGTCGAGGTGATCGGCAGCTTCAGCAACTGGGCGCCCCTGGCCATGCAGCGCGCGCAGGACGGTTCGGGCCGCTGGAGCACGCGCGTGGAAGGCGCCGGCCATGGGGATCTGTACAAGTACCGCATCGAGGATGCGCACGGCCACTGGACAGAAAAGGCCGACCCCTACGCCACCCGGCAGGAACATCCACCAGGCACGGCCTCGCAGATCTGGAAGCTCGACTACGAATGGAACGACCGCGCCTGGATGGCGGCGCGCGGCGAGCGCCAGGCGCTGGCCGCACCCATGTCCATCTACGAGGTGCACCTCGGTTCCTGGCAGCGCCAGGAGGACGGCCGTTTTCTCAACTACCGCGACATCGCACAGCGCCTGGCCGCGCACTGCACGGCTCTGGGTTTCACCCATGTGGAGCTCATGCCGATCACGGAACACCCGTTCTATGGTTCGTGGGGCTACCAGACCACCGGCTACTTTGCGCCCACGGCCCGCTACGGCAACCCGCAGGACCTGATGGTGCTGGTGGACACCCTGCACCAGCACGGCATCGGCGTGTTGCTCGACTGGGTGGTCTCGCATTTCCCGTCGGATGCGCATGGCCTGGCACGCTTCGACGGTACGGCGCTCTATGAACATGAAGACCTGCGCAAGGGGTTCCACCCGGAGTGGAACAGCCTGATCTTCAATTACGGCCGCTACGAGGTACGCGACTTCCTCATCAGCAACGCCCTGTTCTGGCTCGGCAAGTACCACTTCGACGGCATCCGTGTGGATGCGGTGTCGTCCATGCTCTACCTGGACTTCGCACGCAAGCCTGGCGAATGGGTGCCCAACCCCGATGGCGGGCACCAGAACTGGGAGGCCGTGCGGTTCCTGCAGGACCTCAACTGCGCGGTCTACGCCGAGTTCCCGGACGTGCATGTGATCGCCGAGGAGTCCACCGCCTGGGCCGGGGTGTCGCGCCCTGTGGATGCCAATGGCCTGGGCTTTGGCATGAAGTGGAACATGGGCTGGATGAACGATACGCTGCGCTACATGCGGCGTGACCATGCGCATCGCCACTGGCACGAGGGCGACATCCGCTTCTCGATGGTCTATGCCTTCGACGAGAACTTCGTGCTGGCGCTCTCGCACGATGAAGTGGTGTACGGCAAGCGCAGCCTGCTGTCGCGCCAGCCGGGCGACCCGTGGCAGCGCTTTGCCGGCCTGCGCACCCTGTACGGAATGATGTGGTCGCACCCGGGCAAGAAGCTTCTCTTCATGGGCGGCGAGTTCGGCCAGGTCGATGAATGGCACCACGAGCGCACGCTGGACTGGCACCTGTGGGCCAAGGCCCGCCACAGCGGCATGGCGCGATGGGTGACCGACCTGAACGGCATCTACCGCGAACGCCCTGCCCTGCATGCGCACGATTTCGACGCCGAAGGCTTTGCCTGGACGCCCATGGCCCCGCACCAGACCACCGTGCTTGCCTTCATCCGCCGCGCAGGCGATGACATCGTGTTGGCCGTGCACAACCTCGCGCCGCACCCGGTGGCTGCATTGCGCGTGGGCGTGCCGGTGGCCGGCCACTGGTACGAATTGCTGAACAGCGATGCCGAACCCTATGGCGGCAGCGGCATGGGCAACTTCGGCGGGGTGGATGCGACCGCCACCCCGCTCGAAGCCCAGCCGGCCCACCTGCACCTGACCGTGCCCCCTCTTTCGACCGTTCTTCTTTCCAACCGCCCCACAAGGGCCTGATCTTCACTGGAGCTAATGCTATGTCGCGTACCCGAAATGTGTTGGCGATCGTGATGGCCGGGGGCGAAGGCTCCCGCCTGCACCCCCTGACGGCCGAGCGCTGCAAGCCGGCAGTGCCTTTCAACGGCAAGCACCGCATCGTGGACTTCGTGCTGTCCAACCTGGTCAACTCGGAGATCTATTCGATCTACCTGCTGGTCCAGTACAAGTCGCAGTCGCTGATCGAGCACATCCGAAGCTCCTGGACCATGACGCGCTTCATCCCCCAGCACTTCGTGACGGTGGTGCCTCCCCAGATGAACAACGGCCCCGAGTGGTTCCAGGGCACGGCCGATTCGGTGTACCAGAACATCCACCTGATCGAGACCTTCCAGCCCGACATCGTGGCCGTGTTCGGTGCCGACCACATCTACCGCATGGACGTGCGCCAGATGGTCGACTTCCACCGTGCCAGCCAGGCCCATGTGAGCGTGGCCACGCTGCCCGTGCCGCTGTCGCAGTGCAACCAGTTCGGCATCGTCGAGGTGGACACGCACCACCGCATCTCCAATTTCGTGGAAAAGCCCAAGACGGTTCCCCGCCCCATGCCCGGCAGCAGCACCCATGCCCTGGCCTCCATGGGCAACTACCTGTTCAATGCCGACGTGCTGCTCGACGCGCTGAAAAAGGCCCATGCCACCGGCCACAGCGACTTCGGACGCGATATCCTGCCTACCATGCTGCAATCGCACCGGCTGATGGCCTACGATTTCACGGCCAACGAGATCCCCGGCACCGCGCCCTACGAGGAACATGCCTACTGGCGTGACGTAGGAACCATCGATGCCTACTTCGACGCGCATTTCGACACCCTGGGTGCCACGCCGCGGTTTCGCATGACCAATCGCGAATGGCCCATCTACGCCAGCCCCGACCAGGCCGAATCGGCCCAGATCGAGAACGGTGTGATCCACCGCTCGGTGGTGGGCTCTGGCAGCATCGTCGACGGTGCTTCGCTGGACCACGCCATGCTGCGCCGCTCGGTGCTGGTGGAGCGCGATGCGCGGCTGGAGCATTGCATCGTGATGGAGCGTTCGCGCATCGGCCAGGGCGCTCAGGTGCGCCGGGCCATCATCGACCAGGACAACGACATCCCCCCGGGCGAGCGCATCGGCTTCGACGAGGCCGAGGACCGCCGCCGCTTCCACGTGACGGAGAGTGGCATCGTGGTGGTGCCGCGGCAGTTCTTTCCGGCGCGCAGCGCCCTCGTGAGCAATACGCTCAAGGTGGACCGGGTGCGCCAGCCCGTGCCAGCCGCTCTGGGCAGCGACTTCAAAGCCGCTGCATGAAGCCCGAAGTGCATGCCGCAGGCCCCCTGCCCGCCTCCACCTTCAAGCGGTTGCGCCCCGTGAGGCAGGTCGAACCCGGACGCCCCTGGCCTCTGGGTGCAACAGTCGACAAACTGGGCGTGAACTTCGCGGTGTATTCCTCGGTGGCGACACGCGTGGAAATTTGCCTGTTTTCCGAGCACGACCGTGAAATGGAGCGCATCGCCCTGCCCTGCCTGACCGACGACGTATGGCATGGCCATGTGGCGGGGCTGAAGGCGGGCCAGAAATACGGGCTGCGCGTGGACGGCCCGTACGAGCCCGAGGCCGGCCAGCGCTGCAATCCGGCCAAGCTGCTCATGGACCCGTTTGCCCGGGCGCTGGACCGACCGGTGCGCGGCGCTGCGGACCAGTTCGGCTACGAACTCGCGCAACCCGATGAAGACTTGGTGCGCAGTGCCCGGGACAATGGCCGCACGGCGCCCAAGTGCCGGGTGGTGCGCTCGCGCTTCGACTGGGGCGACGACCGGCCGCCGCGCGTGCCGGCGCGCGACACGGTGTTCTACGAGGTGCACGCCAAGGGTTTCACGCAGACCCACCCGGGCGTGCCGGACAACCTGCGCGGCACCTATGCCGGCCTGGCATCCCCGGCGGCCATCGCCCACTTCAAGCAACTGGGCGTGACCAGCATCGAGCTGCTTCCCGTGCAGGCCTTCATCGACGACCACCGGCTGGTGGAAATGCAGCTGGCCAACTACTGGGGCTACAACACCGTGGCCTTCTTCGCGCCTGAACCGCGCTATGCGGCGCGCGCCGGTGCCGACGGTGGGGTTGACGAATTCAAGGCCATGGTAAAGGCGCTGCACGCAGCGGGCCTGGAGGTGATCCTGGACGTGGTCTACAACCACACCGGCGAGGGCAACCACCTGGGGCCCACACTCAGCCTCAAGGGCATCGACCATGCCGCCTACTATCGGCTGACCGAAGACCGGCGCATGTGCATGGACTACACCGGCACCGGCAACACCGTGGACACGAGCAGCGCGCCGGCCCTGCAGTTGGTGATGGACAGCCTGCGCTACTGGGTGCAGGAGATGCACGTGGACGGCTTTCGCTTCGACCTGGCCTCGGCCCTGGGGCGCGATGCCGCTGGTGCCTACACCCTGCGTGCGCCGTTCTTCGCCGCGCTGGCGCAGGACCCGGTGCTCTCGCGCACCAAGCTGATCGCCGAGCCCTGGGACCTCGGGCCCTACGGCTACCAGTTGGGGGGCTTCCCCGTCGGCTGGATGGAATGGAATGGCCGCTATCGCGATGCGGTGCGCGACTACTGGATCAACGCGGACGGCAGCCTGCCGGCCTTTGCGGCCTGCCTGTGCGGCTCGGCCGACATGTACCAGCCACGCCGGCGCCGACCCACTGCCAGCGTGAACATGGTCACCGTGCACGATGGCTTCACCCTGGCCGACCTGGTGAGCTACAACGAGAAGCACAACGAAGCCAACGGCGAAGGCGGGCAGGACGGCGAATCGCACAACCGCAGCTGGAACTGCGGGGCCGAAGGCGATACCGAGGACACCGAGGTGCTTGCCCTGCGCGAGCGGCAGGTCCGCAACTTCCTGGCCACCCTGTTCGTGTCCCACGGCACACCGCTGCTGCTCGGCGGCGACGAGCTCGGCCGCACCCAGCAGGGCAACAACAATGGCTACTGCCAGGACAGCGCACTGTCGTGGTACGACTGGGAGCGCGCGGGTCGGCATGGCGAACTGCAGGCCTTCACGCAGGCGCTCGTGGCCTTGCGCCGGGCGTTGCCCGTGGTGCGGCCCCACACCTGGCCGGTGGACGAGGCGGGCCTGCCGCAGCTCGTCACAGTGGCCTGGCACAGCGTATGGGGCATGGACATGACCCCCGAGGAATGGAACGACCCCGCCGTGCGCTGCGTGGGTGCGGTCATGGAGAGCGTGGCCGAGGAGGAACTGTCGGTGATGCTGCTGTTCAACGCCAGCGATGCCGATGCCATCTTCACCCTGCCGGCGGAAACCCCGAGCCGCAACTGGACGCTGCGCCTGGACACCCGCGATACCCGCGTGGTGGCCGTAGGCGAAGAAGCCGGCGCCCCCACGGTGGCCGCCGGTGGACAGCACACCCTGATCGCGCGTTCGATGGCGCTACTGACGGCCCCGTTCACACCCAGCCCCCCTGCCACTGCATGAGGCGCACGCACACCATGCCCTTCGGCGCCCGGCTGCTGGCGGGTGGCGGTGCCCGCTTCTCGCTGTGGGCCCCTGCGGCGCAGGAGGCCGCGCTGTGGTACCGCCCTTCCCCCAACGCCGCTGCCCGCACCATCCCCGCCACCCGGGAGGATGGCGGCTGGTGGCAGGCGAATGCGGGCGATGCCGGGGCCGGCACCCCGTACCGCTGGCTCATCGACGGCAAGCGCCCGGTGCCCGACCCGGCGTCACGCAGCAACCCCTGGGGCCCGCACGAACCCAGCGTGCTCGTCGAGCCCGCCTCCTACGCCTGGAAGACGGAATGGGCGGGACGGCCCTGGAACGAATTGGTCTTCTACGAACTGCATGTGGGCAGCTTCACGCCTGCCGGCACCTATGACGGTGCCCTGCGCCGGCTGCCCGAGCTGGCGGCCTTGGGTTTCACGGCCATCGAGCTGATGCCGTTGGCCAGCTATGGCGGGCAATGGGGCTGGGGCTATGACGGCGTGCTGCCCTTCGCTCCGAATGCGTCCTATGGCAGCCCGGACGACCTCAAGCGCCTGGTCGATGAGGCCCACGCCCTGGGCCTTTGCGTGTTCCTCGATGTGGTGTACAACCATTTCGGGCCCGATGGCAATTACCTGCACGCCTACGCCCCCCAGTTCTTTTCCAGCAGCCATGCCAGCCCCTGGGGCGCGGCCATCAACTTCGACCAGGAGGGCAGCGCCGTGGTGCGCGACTTCTTCGTGCACAACGCGCTCTACTGGATCGAGGAGTTCGGCATGGACGGCCTGCGCCTGGACGCGGTGCACGCCATCGCCGACGACAGCCGGCCCGACATCCTGCAGGAGCTCAGCGCGCGCGTGCGCGGGCTGGCCACCGCGCAGAAGCGCCAGGTCCATCTGGTGCTCGAAAACGAAAAGAACCAGCCCGCGCGCCTGTCTTCCTCGCCCGAGCCCGGGCTGTACGACGCGCAGTGGAACGACGATTTTCACCACGCGGTGCACGTGGCGCTGACGGACGAATCCCAGGGCTACTACGCCAAGTTCGCCCGCCACCCGCTGGCATTGCTGGCGCGCGTGCTGACCCACGGGTTTGCCTTTCCGGAAGGCGCGAGTGTGGCGGGGGGCGACCCTGTGCCGCTGTCGTGCATGGTGAACTTCATCGGCAACCACGACCAGATCGGCAACCGTGCGTTTGGCGAGCGGCTGGGGCAACTGGCGCCCGCAGAGGGCGCGGAACTGGCACTGCTGCTGGCCGTGCTGACCCCGGCGACACCCATGGTGTTCATGGGCGATGAATTTGCCGCATCCACGCCTTTCCTGTACTTTGCCAACTGGGACGGCCCCTTGCGCGATGCCGTGCGCGAAGGACGGGCGCGCGAGTTCGGCCACGCGGTGACTGGTAATGCCGTGCTGCCCGACCCCTGCGACGTGGCCACCCTGCAGGCCAGCCAACTGCGGTGGGACGAATCGGCCAGCGCCACCGGCCAGGCACGCAAGGCCTTGCTGCAGCGTGCGCTCGCAGCGCGTCGCACCTGGCTGCAGCCCCGGGCGCAGCAACTGGCCGCCCACGAGCATGCGGCGGAATTCGTCGGCGAAAGCGGTTTGCGGGTGGCCTGGCACTACCAGGACGGAACGACGCTGGGGATGGAGATGAACCTGGGACCGGACGCGGTGGAGGCCACGCCTTCGGCCGCCGCTGTGGAAGTTTTCAGCCACCGCTGGGCGGGCGACGGGCGGCTGTGGGCCCCCTGGTCGGCGCGCTGGACCTGCAGCGAGGGTGCGCCATGAGCCAGGGAACCCCTGCCCCGGACCTGCTCGGTGCGGACGAGTTGCATCGACGCGCCGAACGCGCCGGCATCGCCACCGAATACGCCAGCTTCTGGGGCGAGCGCCTCACCGTGACCCCCGAAGTGCTGGCCCGGGCCCTGGCCGCCATGGGCGAGCATGCCGATGGTGGCGCGCCGCAACCCATCGTCGTGGAGCACGGCCAGGCGGCGCAGGTGCCGCTGGGCAGCGACGGTGCCTGGCGCCTGGTGCCCGAGGATGCCGGCGCCGCCCCGCTGCTGGAAGGGCATGGCGCCATCGCCGAGCTGCCGGCCACCCTGGCCAGCGGCTACTACCTGCTGCACACGCCCGTTGCCGAGCGCCTGCTCATCGTCGCGCCGCGGCGCTGTTGGCTGCCCGAGGGCCTGCAGGCCGGAGAGCGCTGGTGGGGCATCACGGCGCAGATGTACGCGCTGCGTTCCGAACGCAACTGGGGCATCGGCGACTTCACCGACCTGTGCGTCCTGGTGCAGCTTGCAGCGGCGCGGGGCGCGGCCTTCGTGGGCGTGAGCCCGCTGCACGCGCTGCGCACCGAACACCCCGAGCAGGCCAGCCCCTACAGCCCCAGCAGCCGGCTGGCACTGAACGTGATGCACATCGACGCCACGGCCGTGCCAGAGTATGCGCACTGCGCAGCGGCGCAGGCCCTGGTGGCGGGCAACAGCTTTCAGCAGCGCCTGCACGGGGTGCGGGCCAGCGCCAACGTGCGCTATGGCGAGGTGGCCGCGCTCAAGGAGCCGGTGCTGGCCCTGCTCTGGCAGGACTTCGCCGCGCTGCATTGGCGCGCTGGCACCGACCGAGGCCGGGCCTTCGACGCCTTCATGGCCGAGCACCAGGCCACCCTGGGCCTGCACGCACGCTATGAAGCCATCCAGCTGGCCCTGGGCAGCAGCGATTCATCTATATGGGGCTGGCCCGCCTGGCCGCCGGAGCTGCAAGACCCGCAGGGCGCCGCGGCCCAGGCCTTCGCCCGCGAGCATGCCGACGCCGTGGCCTACCGCTACTGGCTGCAGTGGCTGGCCCATGTGCAGCTGGCCGGCGCCTTCGGGCAGGCGCGCGCCTGCATGGCCCTGGGCCTGTACTGCGACCTGGCCGTGGGCGCCAGCGATGGCGGCTCCGAGACCTGGATGTTGCCGGGCCTGTATGCCCGCGGCATGAACGTCGGCGCCCCACCCGACCCGCTGAGCACCCAGGGGCAGGACTGGGGCCTGCCGCCCGTCAACCCGGTGGCGCTCACCGCCGCGCGCTTCGTGCCCTTCAGGCAACTGCTCGCCAGCGTGATGCGCCATGCGGGCGCGCTGCGCATGGACCACGCCATGGCGCTCATGCGCTTGTACTGGAACAGCCCCGCCGGCGGCACCTATGTGCGCTACCCGCTGGAGGCCCTGGTCGCGGTGATGGCCATCGAGAGCCACCGCCACCAGTGCATGGTGATCGGCGAAGACCTGGGCAACGTGGCGCCGCGCATGCGCGAGGCCATGGCAGAGCATGCGCTGCTGTCGTACCGCCCGCTGATTTTCGAGCGCCTGGAGGGCGGTGCCTTCCGCCCGCCGGCCGACTGGCAGCCGCAGGCACTGGCCGTGGTCAGCACGCACGACCTGCCCACGCTCAAGGGCTTCTGGGGCGGGGACGACATCGCCATCCAGCAGTCGCTCGGCTGGCTGGGCGACAGCGATGCGCAGGTACGGGCCCAGCTGGCACGCGCGCAGGACCGCACCCACCTGCTGGCCGCACTCGATGCCCAGGGACTGTTGCCACCGGGCGTGACGCTCGATGCCCAGAGCGCACCCGAGATGACACCCGCGCTGGCGGCAGCCGTGCATGCCTTCCTGGCGCGCACCCCCTGCCAGTTGCTGGGCGTGCAGCTCGAAGACCTGGCCGGGCAGCGCGAGCAGCTCAATGTGCCGGGCACCACCGAAGACCGCTACCCCAACTGGCGCCAGCGCATGGCGGTTCCGCTGGAGCTGCTGGGCAGCGACGCGTACTTCGAGGCCATCAGCCAGGCCGTGGGGGGCGCGCGCCGCCCGGCCCTGGCCGCACGCTCCGCCGAGCTGCCGCCGCTGTCGTCGGCCGACGTGCCACGCGCCACCTACCGGATGCAGCTCAACCAGGGCTTCACCTTCGCGCAGGCCACTGCGGTCGTGCCCTATCTGCACGAACTGGGTGTGAGCCACCTCTACACCTCGCCCTACCTCAAGGCGGCCGCAGGCAGCATGCATGGCTACGACGTGGTGGACCCGACGCTGCTCAACCCCGAGATTGGCACCGAAGCCGAGCATGCCGCGCTGTGCCAGGCGCTGGCCGAGCGCGGCATGGGCCACATGCTGGACATCGTGCCCAACCACATGGGCGTGGAAGACCCGGCCAACCGCTGGTGGCAGGACATGCTCGAACACGGAGAGGCCTCGCCGCACGCCGCCACGTTCGACATCGAATGGCAGCCCCCCAACCCGCAGACCGGCCGGCGCGTGCTGTTGCCCGTGCTGGGAGACCACTATGGCAAGCTGCTGGAGGCCGGCGAGCTGCAACTGCGCTTCGACGCCGCGCAGGGCCGTCTGCAGGTGGGCTACTGGGACCATGTGTTTCCACTCGATCCGCGCAGCTATGCCCAGGTGCTGGGGGCGGTGGCCATGCCGGCGGCCGCACCGCCCGTCGAATTGGCAGAAATGGCGTCGCTCGTGAACGCCCTGGGACAGTTGCCGCCGCAGGGCAGCAACGACCCGCAGCAACGTGCTGCGCGCCTGCGCGATGCCCCCCTGTACCAGCGCCGGCTGGCCGATCTGGCGCAAGCCCACCCCTGGGTACCCGACTGGGTGCAGGCCTGCCTGGCCCGCGCCAACGGGCACCAGGGGGACGCGGCGAGCTTCGACCTGCTCGACACGGTGCTGCAGGCCCAGGCCTACCGGCTGGCCGACTGGCGCGTGGCCGGCGACGACATCAACTACCGGCGCTTCTTCGACATCAATGCGCTGGCGGCCATCCGCATGGAAGAGCCAGAGGTCTTCGAGGCTGTGCACGCCCTGCCCCTGCGCTGGCTGGCCGAGGGCAAGGTCACGGGCCTGCGCATCGACCACCCCGATGGCCTGGCCGACCCGGCCCGTTACTTCGAACGCCTGCAGCAGCGCCACGCCGCGCAGCGCCAGGCGCGGGGCCAGCCGGCGCAGGCGCTGTACCTGGTGGTCGAGAAGATCATGGCCGACCACGAGCCACTGCCCGCCGACTGGCAGGTGCATGGCGGCACGGGCTACCGCTTCAGCACCCTGGTCAACGGCCTGTTCATCGCGGCGGACGCGCAGGAGCGCTTCGATGCCATCTACGGCGAATTCACCGGGGACACCCAGCCCTTCGAGGAAGCCACCTACGAGTGCAAGCGCCTGATCATCGAGACGGCGCTGTTTTCCGACATGGCCTGGCTGGTGGCTACGCTGAGCAAGATAACGCGGGCCGACCGCGCGGTGTGCGACTTCACGCGCAACCAGTTGCGCGTGGCCCTGGTCGAGGTGGCGGCCCAGTTTCCCGTGTACCGCACCTACGTGGTGCCCGGCGGCGCCCCGCCCAGCGAGGCGGACCGGCAGCACATCGCCTGGGCCATCAGCGCCGCGCGCCGGCGCCTGGGCACGGCCGAAGGCGGGGTGCTGGCCTACCTGCAGGCGGTGCTGCAGGGCGAGCCGGGGGCCGAGCCCGGGCTGCGCGCACGCTTCATCCGGCGCTGGCAGCAGTTCACGGCGCCGGTGATGGCCAAGTCGGTGGAGGACACATTGTTCTACCGCTACGTGCGGCTGGTCTCGCTCAACGACGTGGGGGCGGAGCCGCGGCGCTTCGGCGTCTCGGTCGCGGCCTTCCACCAGGGCAACCTGCAGCGCGCGCGCCACCTGCCGCACGAGCTGCTGGCCACCTCCACGCACGACAGCAAGCGCTCGGAAGACGTGCGCGCGCGCCTCAACGTGCTGTCCGAAATGCCAGCGGCCTGGCAGGATACGGTGCAGGCCCTGCAGGCCGCCGGCCAGCGCTTCGAGGTGGAGGTTGACGGCCAGGTGTCGCCGCTGCCGCACGACCTGTGGGGCCTGTACCAGGCCATGGTGGGCATCTGGCCGGCGCAAGCCACAGATGCCCGGGAGCGCCAGGACCTGGTGCAGCGCATCCAGCGCTACAAGGAAAAGGCCATGCGCGAGGCCAAGCTGGTGAGCAACTGGCTGTTCCCGAACGAGGCCTACGAGTCCGCCGTGCGCGACTACATCGACAAGGCTTTGTCCACGGAACGCTTCGTCGCCGTGCTCGAGGACTTCGTGCAGCGCATCGCGCCGCATGGCTTTCGCAACAGTCTGGGCCAGCTCGCGCTCAAGCTCACCACGCCGGGTGTGCCGGACATCTACCAGGGCTGCGAGGTCTGGAACTTTGCGCTGGTCGACCCGGACAACCGCCGCCCGGTGGACCTGGCGGAGCTGGCCGCCTCGCTGCAGCCACTGCGGGCGCTGTACCAGGGTGAGGGGCAGTTCCCCCGCGCCGCCGACTGGCGTGCGCTGCTGGGCGATGGCCCGGCCATGCCCCCCGGTGCCAAGCAGCTGGTCACCTGGCGCCTGCTGCAGCTGCGCCGGCAGATGCCTGCACTGTTCCGTGATGGGCTGTACCTGCCGCTGGCCGTGGAGGGCACGGCGCAAGCCCATGCGCTGGCCTTTGCCCGCATCGCCGGCGACCAGGCGATCGTGGTCGTCTGCGCGCGCCTGCCCGTGGGCTTGGGCGAGAGTGGCTGGGGCGATACCCGCATGGCCCTGGCCTCGGCCCACCCCGCCCTGGCGCGCCCGGGCCGCTGGCTCGACTGGATGACCGGGCAGGCATTGGACAATGCATCAGAGCATTCGCTGAACGACGTGCTGGGCAATGCCGGCCCCCGCCTGCCCTTTGCCATCCTGGTGGCGCAAGATACCCCCTTATGAAGATCCTGTTTGCCACGCCCGAATGCGCTCCCCTGGTCAAGACCGGCGGGCTCGGGGATGTCAGTGCCGCCCTGCCCCGGGCCCTCAAGGAACTGGGGCACGAGGTGGTCATCCTCATGCCGGCTTATGGCGGCATGGCCATCGACGGCAGCCTGGATGCCATCGTGCCCATTCCCGCCTACGGCCCCTGGCCGGCCGCGCAGCTGCTGCAGGTGATGTCTCCCGACGGCATGCCCTTCCTGCTGCTGTCGTGCCCCGCCCTGTATGCCAGTGCGGGCACGCCCTATGGCGACCCGGCCCGCACACCCCTGCACGAGCAGGCCCTGCGCTTTGGGCTGCTCAGCCGCGTGGCGGCATTGATCGGCACGGAGCACAGCCCCTGCGACTGGCGCGCCGACATCGTGCATGCCAACGACTGGCCCTGCGGGCTGGCGCCCCTGTACCTGCACCAGGCGCGGGCCGCCGGGCAACGAGGTGTGGCGCAGAGCCTCATCACCATCCACAACCTGGCATTCCAGGGCGTGTTCCCGATGGAGGCCTGCGAGGTGCTGGACATCGCGCCGGCGCACCGGGGCATGGACGGTGTGGAGTTCTGGGGCCAGCTGTCCATGCTCAAGGCGGCACTGCAGTTCGCCGACGCCATCACCACGGTGAGCCCGACCTATGCGCGTGAGATCCAGCAGCCGGCCCTGGGCTTCGGGCTCGACGGGGTGCTGCGTGCCCAGGCCGGGCGACTGCACGGGCTGCTCAACGGCATCGACACAGCGGTATGGAACCCTTCGACCGACCCCCTGATCGCCGCCCACTACGGCGCGGACCACATGCAGGCCAAGGCCTTGAACAAGGCCGCCCTGCGCAAGCGCTGCGGGCTGGCCGAGGCGCCCGGCCCGCTGTTGGGCCTGGTGGGACGGCTCACCTCCCAGAAGGGGGTGGACCTGGTGCTGGCGGGGGCCCCTGCCCTGCTTGCGCGCGGGGCCCAGCTGGTGGTGCTGGGCCGGGGCGAGGAACCGCTGGAGGCCGGGCTGCGCGCACTCGCCGCAGCGCACCCGGGCCAGGTGCATGCCACGCTGGGCTTCGACGAAGCGCTGGCGCACCAGATCGAGGCCGGGGCCGATTGCTTTCTCATGCCTTCGCGCTTCGAGCCCTGCGGGCTCAACCAGATGTACAGCCAGGCCTATGGCACGCCGCCGGTGGTCACGGCCACCGGGGGCCTGGCCGACACGGTGAGCGATGCCGGTCCTGGCCTGGACGAAGGCACCGGCTTCATGATGGCTGCACCCACGCAGGCCGAATTCGACCGTGCACTGGACCGCGTGCTGCTGGCCTGGGCGCAGCCTGCGATATGGCGGGGCCTGCAGCGCCGGGGCATGGCGCAGTCCTTTGGTTGGGCCGCCGCCGCGCGGCCTTACGAGCAACTGTATCTGCAGCTGCTGGGCCAGTGGGTGCCACCACCCGCCGAGGCCAAGGTGGTCGATATCGCCAGCAGGCGCTGAGCCTTGCGGCCGCCTTCAGGCGGCCACTGGTGCGCGGGCGGCTGGGAACGCGTTGTGCAGGGAGGTGGCCGCACGCACGACCGGCTTGCCACCCACGGGCGGCTCGATGAGCAGGCGCGCTGGCGACAGGGCGTACACCAGCGCCCTCTTGTGCTCGGGGCTGGAAAAGCTTTCCCCCTGCTCCAACACCACGTCGCGGGTGTCATGGTCCAGCGTGATCCAGACAGTGCCGCTCTGGCACTGAATGCGCTGACCGGCCGCATCAGGCAACTGGTGCAGGCCACGGTGGGCTAGTTCGATCATCATGGTAAACGCTCCTATGCATTCTTTGATGGAATGAATATAGTGAGCCAGCCCTTGGAGCTCAAACGGTCATTTGGAATCCTTCGCATGCCCATACAGAATGTGAAAACCGCCTCTTCGGCGATCGGCCGCGAAGAACTGCCGCCGCTGGACCTGTTGCGCAGCTTCGAGGCCTCGGCTCGGCACCTGAGCTTCACGCTGGCGGCGCAGGAGCTTTTTCTCACCCAGTCGGCCATCAGCCGCCAAATCCAGCAGATGGAAGCCTGGCTCGGCGTGGCCCTGTTCGAGCGGCGGCACCGCGCCCTGGTTCTGACCGAGGCCGGCGCCGTCATGCACCGGGCCGCCGTGGATGCCCTGGAGCGCCTGCGCGACGCCACCGCCCGGGTGCGCGCCGTGCCGGCCCTGCGCCAGGTGGCCATGACCTGCACACCGGGTTTTGCATCGCTATGGCTCATCCCTCGGCTGGCGCGCTTCACCGAACGGCACCCGGACGTGGACGTGCGCATCTCGGCCACCCTGGAACTCCTGGATCTGGACCGCAGCCAGCTGGACCTGGCGGTGCGCTTTTGCCCGACCGAAGACGGCCACGGCCAGCCGCTGTTCGAGGAATGGGTGGTGCCCATGTGCTCGCCGCGTCTGGCCGACAACAGCGCCAACCCCTTGCTGCAGCCCGCCGACCTGGTGCGCCACACGCTGCTGGCCGTGGAGCAGCACCCCGGCATGCCGCTCACGGTGGAATGGGAGCCCTGGGCGCGGCTGATGGGCGTGTCCGAAGTACGCATGAAGAACACGGTGCGCTTCACCCAGTATGCCGATGCGGTGGCGGCGGCCATGCAGGGCCAGGGGGTGGTGATCGGGCGCCTGCCGCTGCTGGCGGAGCTCGTCGCCAGCGGTCGCCTGGTGACGCCGTTCGGAAGCTGCGCCGCGTCGCAGCGCGGTTACTACGTGGTGCCCAGCGCGCGCGGCACGGCCAATCCGGATGCGCAGGATTTCGTCCGCTGGCTGCGCAGCGAGGCCGAGGCCGCCCTGGCACCGCAGCTGGCCATCGCCTGAAAACCCGTTCCAGGCCGTGTGTGGGCCTGGGGGCTAAAGTAAAAGAGCGCCACTGCCTCCCACTCGCTACATGCCGTTCCCATGTCCAACGCCCGATCGCCCTCCTTCAAATTTCTGATCGGCAGGGCACCGTGGACCATGCGCAGCACCTTCGAGAGCGACGAGTTCGCCGCTGGCTATGTGAACTTCTATCTGTGCAATGGCGCCGTCATCGCCCCGCAGTTCGGCGATGCCAGGGCCGACGCCAACGCCAGGGCCCTGTTGCGCGAGCTGTTTGCGCGGCGCGAGGTGGTGCAACTGGACATCGACGCCATTGCGGCGGGTGGCGGCGGCATCCACTGCACCACCCAGCAGCAACCGGCCTGATCCGCCAGGCTACTTGCGGTGGCGCAGCGCGCCATAGGGAACATGGTCGTTCGCCGCCAAGAACGGCTCGTGCAGCACCTTGCGCCTGGGGGCTGCTGCGCCTGCGTGCTGCTGTGACGCGGCGGCCGGCTTCACCTGCACAGCGGCCCGGCCATCGGCCGTCGCACTCATTTCGAGCTGCACCGGGTCCTGGCCTGTTTTCCGGTGGTGCACCCAGGCCACGTCCGAAATCACGGCATGCTCGGCAATCACCAGTCCCAGCAGATCGGTGAATTCGCGCTCCTGCGGCTGCTGCCATTGCACCTGGATCGTGAAACACTGGCCATTGTTCGAGCAATTGATCGTCAGGTAGGGATTGTTCTGCTGTGTTTTGGCGGACGGGGACGGCGGGATATTCCTCGCCCGATTTTTGAGCGCCTCATTGCGGAATATCTCCAGCGATGCACCGGGATCTTCTTCTCCGATCACCGAGGTATCGATATGGGCAGGGACGACGGAATGGGGACGGGACATGACACACCTCACACCTATTGGGCTCCGGGATATTCTGGACACCAGAACATTCACCCTGGATCTCTCGATCCCTTGGTACCCGCATGGTCCTGGAGCGTTGGGAGGATGCGATTGCCCAATGGGCAATGGGGTACCGGTGGGCGACGAATAACCCATGGTGAACCGGGTACCTGGCAATAGCTGTAGGACAATCGCCGGGGGGTGCGCCATCCTCACGCCGCAATCCCTGGATTTTGTTTCCATATTCCCGAGGGCGTTACCAGATCGATCTGGTAATCAATCCAGAATATCCAGGGGGACCGCTGTAGCCCATGGGGACAGGCCTCATTGCGGTGATGCGGGGGCAGCGGGCCTGGCCTTTTTTCGGGCACCATTGACCATCTCCTGCACCCAATGCACCAGGATGCCGGTGTAATCCTCTTTCCATTCGGGGCGGGTCAGGGCATGGTCGGCACCACCGATCACGCGGTAGGTCATGGAGCGGGTCTGCAGGAAGGCTGCGCGGTAGTTTTCCAGCACCGGGTGGGGCACGACGTCGTCGTTCTCGGACTCGACCAGCAGCACGTCGCCCTTGAACTGCGCGCTGGCCGCAAGGGCCCGGTTGGTCTGCGGTTCGATAGCGCGGTTGCGGTAGGCGGCCACCTCCTGGCGGTTGAGCTTGATCTTGGAGACCATCCAGTCCTCGTCCTTGTACAGCGCGGGCGCCCGAAGGGCCATCCAGCGCACGGGGCGCAGCGCGCTGAGCACGGCGGCCAGGTAGGCGCCATAGCTGGTGCCGACCACCAGCACCGAGGCCGGGTCCACCGCGGGATGCCCCACCAGCAGGTCGTAGGCGGCCAGCATGTCGTTCAAGCTGTCCTCCCGCGTGACGGTCTCGCGCTCGGCACGGTCGTTGGCGTGGCCGCGCAGGTCGAAGGTCAGGCAGATGCAGCCCAGCGCGGCGATCTGGTGTGCCCGGTCGATGTACTGCTTCTGGCTGCCATCCCAGCCGTGCACCAGCATCACCCCGGGTACCAGCACGTCGGGGGCCACCAGGGTGCCCGCAATGCTGCGGTTGCCCACGGGGATATGGATGCTCTTATGCCGTGTGGTCATGGATCTCCAGCGTGGTGTACTTGGTCAGCGGTCCGGCCTCGGGGTCGGTGCCCTGGTAGTACAGCGTGGCGCCGACCGGGATCGGGTTCGGCGCGCCGAATTTCTCGACACAGCTGGCACGCACCCGGCGCAAGCCCGGATCCTGGTGGAAGGCCTCCAGCGCCGCCACCTCCGCACCGCTGGCCCCGCCCACGCGCCAGGACTGCTCGAGCACGCCCGAGCACCATTGGCCGGCCGCATTCAGGCCCTGGGCCACGTCGTAGTTGATGCGCGAGGCGAAGAACCCCGGGTAGCAAGTGCGCACCGCCTCGTCATAGTCCAGCGCCTGGGTCACGGCGTCGTGCAGCGGCCCCGAGGGCGTGCTGGCCAGCAGCGCGTTGAAATCGCCCCGGACCACCGTGAGGTCCGACCCGCCATAGACCAGGGCCCCGTTGTTGTCGGGCGTGAGCCGCTGCGACCCGTAGTACGAGGCCTGCAGTCCGGCTACCCGCACCTGGCCGATGCTCAGCGTCTCCACCTCGGTCAGGTTGTGCTCCAGCACCACGCCATCCCTCTCCAGCAGGCTGTCGCCCAGCGCGTTCAGGCAGGTTTCCAGGGCCTCCATGGTGGCGACGACGGTCTGTCCCCGGCCACCCGTCTCGCCCACCGGCTTGACGCGCAGCGGCCCCAGGGCGAACAGCGCCTCGCCGGCGCGCAGCGCATCGGCGCGCGAGAACGCTGCGTAGCCGGGCAGCACAGAGCGCTTGACCAGCCGGGAAAACTCGGGATTCCAGCCCTCGGGCGCCGCGGCATCGAACGACACCAGCGGGTGGGTGATGGCCTTGGTGGCAATGAAGGCGTGGGGCACGACACCGCCGAACAGATCGTCCTGCCCGTGCACCCCGAGGGCATGTGCGGTGGCCAGGCCGACCAGCGTATCACTGGGCACCAGGTAGGTGCGGCCCTGCCAGACGGGCTGCGGCAACTCGTCGGTGCTGTAGGCGCAGCCCTTGATGTCGGCCAGCCGGCGCACCAGTTCTTCGCGCGTGGTCTGTTCATGGGTGCTGGCGTGTCCGCGCAGCCCCCGGGTGAAGGGCATGACGGTTTCCTGGGCTTCCCGCCGCCGCAACGCAAGTGCACTGTGGGCAGCCTCCAGGCCGAGCGGAAACTCCGATGGGTGAGATGTCATGGCGGGGCCCTCCAGGCTGGGTGAGCGTGCACTGCGAGAGGATTCGCAGACCCGCCGTTGGCACTTACCCGGTCCTTGGCGAGGGCATGCCCTGCTTTTGACCGTGGCTCCATGCTATTTTTGGAGGTCGCCGCTGGCGCTTCTTGTGCGCCGCAACATGCTGTAGGACGCGGGCTACAGCGTGAAAGGTTCAAATCACGAACATGTTCTCGGGCTGCGCACGCGCCACGGGCGCCACGAAGCCCGCCACCCAGCCCGGCAGCTCCTGGGCCGGCATGGGGCGGGCCAGAAAGTAGCCCTGCCCGATGTCGCAGCCCAGGGCCGCCAGCTGGTCCCAGTGCGCCTGGGATTCGATGCCCTCGGCCACCACCTTGCGGCCCAGGTCGTGCGCCAGGTCGATGGTCGAGCGCACGATGACCGAGGAGGCCTTGCTCACCGACATGTCGCAGACGAAGGACTGGTCGATCTTGATGTACTCCACCGGCAGTTGCTGCAGGTAGCTCAGCGATGAGTAACCGGTGCCGAAATCGTCGATGTACAGCGCGATGCCCTGGTCGCGCAGCGCCTGCAGCACGCGCAGGGCGCGCTCGGGCTCGCCCATGACGGTGGTTTCCGTGATCTCCAGCTCCATGAGCCCGGGCGCCAGGGGCCAGGCGGCCTGCAGCTGGCGTATGGTCTGCAGCAGGGATTCGTCGCGCAGGTTGCGCGCGGACAGGTTCACGGCAATCGGCAGGGCCACCCCCTTGGCGGCCCACCCATGGTTGAGCCGCAGGCTGGCTTCCATCACCCACTCGGTCAGCGGCTTGATCAGCCCCGTGTGCTCGGCCAGTCCGATGAAGTCGCCCGGCATGAGCAGGCCGCGCTCCGCATGGCGCCAGCGCACCAGGCCCTCGGCCCCGCGCACCTGCCCGGTGACCATGTCGATCTTGGGCTGCAGGTACAGCGCCAGATCTCCGTTCTCGATGGCACGCCGCAGCTCGCCCGCCATCTGCAGGCGGTGCGCCTGGTTGCGGTGCTGGCTCTTGGCCGGGTCGAAGACCACATGCCCGACCCCGGCCTTCTTGGCCTGGTGCACCGCCGTGTCCATGTGGCGGTACAGGTCGTGCGGGGTTTCTCCATGCGCCGGGAACAGGGCCACCCCGGCCGTGACCGAGACTTCCATCGAGATGTCGGCAATCGGAAACGGCTGGGCCAGCACGGCATCCACGGTGCGCACCATGGCCACCGCGGCCTGCGCATTGCACTGCGGCAGCAGGATGGCGAATTCATCACCGCGCAGCCGCCCCACGGTGGCCGATGCGGGCACGGCGTGGACCAGGCGGGCACCGACCTCCTGGAGGATCTGGTCGCCATAGCAGAAGCCCAGGGCGTCGTTAATCTCGCTGAGCCGCTCCACATTGGCCTGCAGCACCGCGAACGGCTGGCCGGCGTTGATGGCGGACACCAGGATCTCGGTGAACTGTGCTTCGTTGGGCAGTCCGGTGAGGGTGTCGTAGCGGCGCATCTGCTGCATGGCCTCCTGCACCCTGGCCTGCTCGCTGCGATGGCGCAGCGTTGCCACACCAAAGGCCAGGTCATCGGCCGACTCGGCGAGGAAGGTGATCTCGTCGGGCTCGAACATCTTCGGCCGGTTGCTGTAGATAGCCAGGGCGCCGATCACCTCGCCATCCACCCGCAGCGGGCAGGCCAGTACCGAGGCCGCGGCCGGCATGCCGGCCAGCCAGGCCGGGCCGTCCAGGCCGGGCGGCTCCCCGCCCTGCCCCACGCTGGCCAGCCCCGAACGGAACGCATCCCCGAGCACGCCCTGGCCCATGTCGCCCGCCTGCCAGCGGGCGTTCAACGCGCGCAGCCAGGGCTGCGCCCTCGGGTGGGCGCTTTCGGCCACAGGCACCAGCAGGCTGCCCGCAGCCGCATCGGCCGGGCGGCACCACACCACGGCCATGGCATAGCCCCCTGCCGTGACGATGGCCTCGCACATGCTGGAGAGCAGGTCCTGCTCGTCCACGGCACGCAGCATGGTGCGGTTGCCGGCGCTCAGGGTCTTCAGGGCCCGGGTGATGTGCTCCAGGCGCTGCACATGGTCTTCCAGCTCGGCGTTGAGCGCCAGCACCTTGTCCTCGGCCTGCTTGCGCACGGTGATGTCGGAGCCCAGCACGTAGTAACCCTGGATGCGCCCGCTGTCGTCGCGCTTGGGTATGCATTCGATGGCCTGCCACATGCCGGGAACAGGCTGCCAGTCGTAGCTTTGCCGCTCGCCCTGCAGCACCCGCTCGATCATCGGCGCAGCATGGGCATAGCGCTCTTCGCCGATGATCTCGCGCACTGTGTGCCCCCGAACCTCGTCGCGGTCCGGTGCATACAGCGCCTTGTGCTGCGCGTTGACGTACACATAGCGCTGGTCGACATCCACAAAAGCCAGCACCGCCGGCACGCTGTTGATCACGCTGTAGAGGTGGTCTTCGCTGGCACGCAGCTGCGCCGTGCGCTCCTGTACCCGCTGCTCCAGCAGCGTGTTGGCGTCCACGATCAGGCGCTGGGCCTGGCGGGCCAGGCTCTCGTCGCGAAACACCAGCACCACACCCGTCACCTCGCCGGCGCTGTTGCGGATGGGGGCCGCACTGTCGGCGATCGGGCACTCCGTGCCATCGCGGGCGATCAGGGTCGTATGGTTGGCCAGCTCATGGACCACCCCGGTGGCCAGCACCTGGGCCACGGGCACCACCGCCTGCCCGCGCGTGATCTCGTTGATGATGCGGAACACCACGTCGATGGGCAGGCCGCGCGCCATCTCGAAGGTCCAGCCGGTCAGTTGCTCGGCCACCGGGTTCATCCGCGTCACGCGGCCTTCGGTGTCGGTGGCCAGCACGGCATCGCCAATCGACTGCATGGTGGTGGCCAGGCTCTCCTCGCTGTCCGACAGGGCGCGCTGGGCCTGGCGGGTTTCGCGCAGCTGGCTCTTGATCAGCGCATAGGCGCCCGCCAGCAGGGCTGCCAGCACCAGCACCGCAATGCCATTGGCTGCCAGCAGCAGGCGGCGGGTGCGCAGCTGCGCTTCGGTGCGCTCGCGCAGCAGTGCGGCCTCTTCGAACTCCAGGCCGCGCAGCAGTTCATGGATGCGGTCGCGCGTCTTCTGCAGCGGGGCCGTGGCCACGTAGGCGTTGGCGGCCTCCTGGCCCTGGGTCTTGCGCAGCATTTCCACGCGCCGCGAGATGGCCAGCCGCTCGTCCACCATCTGGCGCAACAGGGTCCAGCGCTCCTGCTGCAAGGCGTTGTCGGCGGTGAGCTGGCGCAGCTGCGACAGCATGGCTTCGCGGGCCTCGGCCGCCGCGTCGCGCTCGGTGATGTGCGCGGGGTCCCCGGTGACGCGGAAGCTCTGCGTGCTCAACTCGATCTGCAGGGTGTTGGCACGGATATGGGCCACGTTGCCCAGCACCTGGTGGGTGTGGGCCACCCAGCCGGTCGCCTCCTCGGCATCGTCGGCCAGCTTCCAGCCCATCACGGTGACGCCGGCCACCACTGCAGCGGCAGCGATGAACGCAGCCAGGACCTTCGTTTCGAAGCTCGAGCGCAGAAGCAATGGGCCTCCCTCCCCCCTGTTATGCCAGGATGGACCATTCTTACACCCGACCGCCCCTCGGCGGTAGCAAAAAATTACATGCCGGGAAGTGGCGGTCTTGTCCTACAAGCCGGCCTAGGTGTAAACGCTTAAGACGACGGTGCCGCCCTCGCTCCAGCGCGCGCGGGCCCACCGGGCACCTCGCCAGCCCAGGGCAAGGTGAAGCGAAATGAAGCGCCGGGCGCCGTTGTTTCCACCAGCGTGATGCGGCTGCCATGCAGTGCCAGGATGCGGTGCGCAATGCGCAACCCCAGGCCGCCGCCGCGCCGCGCGCCCCCCATGGCGAAGGGGCGCTCGAACAGCCCCTCGCGCAGTTCCGGTGCAATGCCAGGCCCGGTGTCCTGCACCTGCACGGACAGGGCATCGCCCTCCCGGGCCAGCAGCACCGTCACGGTGCCGCCTGGCGGTGTGTGGCGCAGGGCGTTGTCCAGCAGGTTCGTCAGCACCCTTTCGACCAGGCCCAGGTCGGCATGCACGGGCGGCAGCTGCGGCGCGATGTCGGCCTGCAGCGCCACCTGGCGCTCCTGCGCGCCGAGTTCGAACTTCTGGAACACATCCTGCACCAGGTCGGCCATGGCAAAGGGCTCGGCCTCGGGCTGGACGAAGCCGTATTCGAGCCGTGCCAGCTCGAACAGGCTCTGCGCCAGCGTGCCCACCTTGCGGCTCTGGTCCAGCGCAATCCCCAGGTAGCGCTGGCGCTCGGCCGGCTGCAGAGTCGCGTCCTTGAGCAGCAGGGTCTCCAGGTAGCCATGCAGCGAGGACAGCGGCGTGCGCAGGTCGTGCGAGACGTTGGCGATCAGTTCGCGGCGCTCCTGGTCCTGGCGGCTCAGCACCTGCCATTGCTCGCCGATGCGTACCACCATCTGGCGGTAGGCGCCATCGAGCACCGCGATCTCATCGCGGCTGTCTGGCGTTGGTGGTGGTGGCGCCACGGCCGGTACGGGCGGCCGTGCACCGGTCATGTCGAAATGGCGCACGGTTTCGGTCAGGTGGCGCAACGGCCGCGTGATCAAGGTGAAAGCCACCAGGCCCGCCGCCAGGCACAGCAGCGCGACCATGGCGATGGACCACAGCGCCGTGGTCAGCACCGCATTGGTCGAGCCCTGTGCCGCCACCAGGTCGTGCGCTTCGCCGAGCAGCACCACGTAGATGAAACCCACGTCGCGCCCATGCACGCGCAGCGGCGCGGCGCTGAAGACCTTGCGCCCATCGGTGCTGCGCGGGTCGTCGGCCAGGATGGGCAGCGGCGCGCCATCGATCATGCGGCGCAGGGGCGCCAGATCCACCCGGTCGCGGCGCAGCCGGCCCTCGGGTGCTGCATGGCCGGCAATCTGCCCGTCGGGCCCGAGCAGGTACACCTCCACGCTGGGGTTGACCACCATGAGCTGGTTGAACAGCTTGCGCACGGCGTCGGGCATCAGGCCGTCGGCATCGGTGAGCTGGGCATCGCGGGCGATGCTGGCGGCCAGGTCGCGCGACAGGCCCTGCACCACCTCCAGCTCGTGCATGCGGTTGGAGCGCACCTGCATCCAGGCCGAGGTGCCGCTGCACACCAGCAACAGCACGGCGAACACCAGCGACAGCCGCTGGGTCAGGGTGAGCCTCATGGCGCGCCCTCGGGGCCGGCGAACTTGTAGCCGCGCCCCCAGACGGTGAGGATGCGTGCCGGCTGCGCCGGGTCGGCCTCGATCTTGGCGCGCAGGCGGTTGATGTGGGTGTTGACCGTGTGCTCGTAGCCCTCGTGCTGGTAGCCCCAGACGGCGTTGAGCAGGTCCATGCGCGAGAACACCTTGCCCGGCTGGCGTGCGAAGAAGTACAGCAGGTCGAACTCGCGCGGTGTCAGGTCGAGCGGCTGACCCGCCAGCCGTGCGTCCCGCGCCACCGGGTCCATGGCCAGGCCGGCCACCGACAGGCTGCCTGCCGCGGCCCGCGCGTTCTGCGCCATGGCCTCTGCCCGGCGCAGCAGGGCGCGCACGCGGGCCACCAGTTCCAGCACCGAGAACGGCTTGGGCAGGTAGTCGTCGGCACCGATCTCCAGGCCCAGGATGCGGTGCACCTCGCTGGCCCGGGCGCTGATGATGATGATGGGCACATAGCGCGCCATGGCGCGGGCGCGGCGGCAGATTTCCAGGCCATCCACGCCCGGCAGCATCAGGTCGAGCACCAGCGCATCCCAGTCACCGCCGCGCTCCAGCTGCGCCAGGCCGTCGTCGCCCCGGGCGCAGTGCACCACCAGCAGGCCCTCGTCGCGCAGGTGCATGGACAGCAGGTCGGCGATGTGGGCGTCGTCTTCGACCAGCAGCACGCGTTTGGAGGGGGGTGTGGACATTAGGGGATCAGGCGGGCCATCGGATGCCTGCATTGTGCGCAATCCGGGCCTGCCGAGTTATCACGAATTTTTGAAGTTTGCGTGAGGACTTGGCGATGGGGCCGAACCTAAGCTTCGTTCCATCTACCGACCGAGGACACCATGACCACCACCCGCCGCCATCTCCTGTTCACCGGATCCGCCAGCGCCCTGGCGCTGGCGGCCCTGTTCTCGCACCGCAGTGCGCCGGCGGCTGCAGGCAGCAGCGAGGTCTTCGAGGTGACCCTCACCGACGCCCAGTGGCGCGCCAAGCTCACGCCCGCGCAGTACGCCGTGCTGCGCCACGAAAACACCGAGCGGCCCGGCAGCAGCCCGCTCAACCAGGAGCACCGCGCCGGCACCTTCGCCTGCGCCGGCTGTGCCCTGCCGCTGTTTTCATCGAAGACCAAGTTCGACAGCGGCACCGGCTGGCCCAGCTTCTGGAAGCCGCTGGACAACGCCGTGGCCACGCGCACGGACCGCACTCTCGGCATGGCGCGCACCGAGGCGCACTGCCGCCGCTGCGGCGGCCACCTGGGCCATGTCTTCAACGATGGTCCCCAGCCCACCGGCCTGCGCTACTGCATGAACGGCCTGTCGCTCAGCTTCACGGCCGGCGCTGCCTGAGGACCGAAGCCATGCTGCTCATCCTCCTGGCCTACCTGGGCGGGGTGCTGACCATCGTCAGCCCCTGCATCCTGCCCGTGCTGCCGTTTGTCTTCTCGCGTGCCAGCCAGCCCTTTTCGCGCAGCGGCCTGCCCTTGCTGGCCGGCATGGCGCTGACCTTCGCGGCCGTGGCCACGCTGGCCGCCGTGGGTGGCGGCTGGGTGGTGGCCGCCAACCAGTATGGCCGCTGGGCGGCACTGGTGCTGCTGGCGGTGTTCGGCCTGGCCCTGCTGTGGCCGGGCTTGTCCGAGCGCATGGCCCGTCCCCTGGTCGCCGCGGGTGACCGCTTGTCGCAGACGGCCCAGGGCGATGGCCAGCCGCGCGTGGGCGCATCGCTGCTGCTGGGCGTGGCCACGGGCCTGCTGTGGGCGCCCTGCGCCGGGCCGGTGCTGGGCCTGATACTCACCGGTGCGGCCCTGCAGGGCGCCAGCGTGGGCACCAGCCTGCTGCTGCTGGCCTATGCGGCCGGCGCGGCCACGTCGATGGCGGCGGCCCTGCTGCTCGGTGGCCGGGTGTTCGCTGCGCTCAAGCGCTCGCTGGGCGTGGGCGAGTGGGTGCGCCGCGGGCTGGGCGCCGCGATGCTGGCCGGCGTGGCGGCGATTGCGCTGGGGCTGGACACGGGTGTGCTGGCCCGGCTGTCGACGGCATCCACCGGGGGCATCGAGCAGGCCCTGGTGAACCGGCTGGGTGGTGAACCCCAGGGTGGCGCCATGGCCATGAGCGGCGGCCCGTCGATGATGATGCAGGGCAGCGGCGCCATGGTGGCCGCCGCCAATGGGACCGGCCCGTCCATGATGGCGGCCAACGGCAGTGGTTCCGGGTCATTGCCCGACCAGGGCGAGGTGCCCTCGCTCGACGGCGCCGTGCAGTGGCTCAACTCCCCGGCGCTCACCACGGCCGGCCTGCGTGGCAAGGTGGTGCTGGTGGATTTCTGGACCTATTCGTGCATCAACTGCCTGCGCGCCATGCCCTATGTGAAGGCCTGGGCCGAGAAGTACAAGGACCAGGGCCTGGTGGTGGTGGGCGTGCATGCGCCCGAGTTCGCCTTCGAGCGCGATGCTGCCAACGTGGCCAAGGCCGTGCGCGACCTGGGTATCACCTACCCCGTGGCCATCGACAACAACTACGCGATCTGGCGCGCCTTCCAGAACCGCTACTGGCCCGCGCACTACCTGATCGACGCCCAGGGCCGCATGCGCTACCACCACTTCGGCGAGGGCAACTACGCCGAGTCCGAGCGCGCCATCCAGCAGTTGCTGCGCGAGGCCGGTGCGGCTGCCCCGGTGCAGGACGGTCTGGCCCAGGTGGCAGCCCAGGGCGTGCACCAGCCCGCCGACCTCAGCGCGGTGCGCTCGCACGAAACCTACCTGGGCTATGAGCGGGCCGAGAACTTCGCCTCGGCCGAGCCCGCCGTGCGCGACCGGGCCACGACCTACACCGCTCCGGCCCGCCCGGCGCTCAATGCCTGGGGCCTGGCCGGCCAGTGGACGGTGGGCGCCGAGCGCGCCACGCTGGCGGGCGGCAGCGGCGGCATCGTCTACCGCTTCCAGGCACGCGACCTGCATCTGGTGCTGGGGCCGGGTGCGGGCGGCAAGCCCGTGCGCTTCAAGGTCACGGTCGATGGCCAGGCCCCTGGTGCAGCCCATGGCACGGACGTGGCCGCCGACGGCACGGGAACGGTAACCGACCAGCGCCTGTACCAGCTGGTACGCCAGAGCGGAGAGATCCGCGAACGCACCTTCCGCATCGAGTTCCTGGATGCCCCTGTCGACGCCTACGCCTTTACGTTTGGCTGAGCAGGGCCAGGTATCTCCGCATCACACTCCCTCCACCTTCCGACAAAGGCGCTCCACCATGACAAACACCTCCCCATCTCCCAGCCGGCGCAGCCTGCTGCAGCTCCTGGCCGGAGGCGCCACGCTGGCCGGCGGCGCCTTGCTCTTCCAGAACCTGGCCCACTCGGCCGAAGAGGCGGTGGTGATCCCCCCGCCCGCGCAGGACCTGTCCGCCGGCAGCGCCAAGCTGGAAAAGGCCATCTTTGCCGGCGGCTGCTTCTGGGGCGTGCAGGGCGTGTTCCAGCATGTCACGGGGGTGCACAAGGCCGTCTCGGGGTACAGCGGCGGCTCGGCCGCCACGGCCACCTACAGCCTGGTGAGCAGCGGGCGCACCGCACACGCCGAATCGGTGGAGATCAGCTACGACCCCGCGCAGGTGAGCTACGGCGCGCTGCTGCAGATCTTCTTTTCGGTGGTGCACGACCCGACCCAGCTCAACCGCCAGGGGCCCGACACGGGCACGCAGTACCGCTCGGCAATCTTCGCGGCCAGCCCTGAGCAGGAGAAGGTGGCGCGCGCCTACATCGCCCAGCTCGATGCGCTCAAGGTATTCAAGAAGCCCATTGCCACGCGTGTGGAGAGCGGCCCGAGCTTCTTCCCGGCCGAGGCCTACCACCAGGACTTTCTGACCGAGAACCCGCGCCACCCCTACATCGTGATCAACGACCTGCCCAAGGTGGCGCACCTCAAGCGGCTGTTTGCCAGCCGCTACCGCGCCGAGCCGGCGCTGGTCAAGCGCGCGGCGTGAGTTCCGGGCCGGTGCCGCCTCAAGCGCGCCGTCCCCGCCCTTCGGCTTTTGCACGGTAGACCATGGCATCGGCCCGGGCCACCAGGCCCTGCCAGCCCTGGCCGTCCGCAGCGCCCTGCGCAACGCCCACGCTGGCACCGATCTCCAGCTGGAGCGTGCCCGTGTAGAAGGGGGCATGGGCCGCCTCGACGACCTTGTCGGCCACGGTATCGGCATGGGCCTTCTCGCGCACGCCCGAGAGCACGATGGCGAACTCGTCCCCACCCAGCCGCGCCACCGCGTCGGTGGGACGCACGGCGGCCTGCAGCCGCGCCGCGAACTGGCGCAACACCTCGTCCCCGACCGGGTGCCCGTGGGTGTCGTTGATGGGCTTGAAGCGGTCCAGGTCGATGTACAGCAGCGCCAGGCCGGCCGCATCACCCTCCAGCACCTTGTGCTGCAGGTAGCGCTCGAAGCCAGCCCGGTTGAGCACGCCGGTCAGCGCATCGCGCTCGCTGAGCATGAGCAGGCGGTGCGCTTCCTCGCGGTGCTCGGTGATGTCCTGCGCCATGGCCACGAAGCCCTCCACCGCGCTCCCATCGACCCGCAGGGGGATGAAGGAGATCGCCATGTGCCGGTTGTGCGCCCGGCCCGCATATTCCTTCTCGAAGCTCACGGTCTCGCCGGCCAGGGCGCGCTGCACCCAGGGCAGGCTGCGCTGGTAGTCATCCTCTCCCAGCACCTCCTGCAGCGACCGGCCCACGACCATGCCGCGCGGCCGCCCGCACCACAGCTCGAAGGCCCGGTTGGCAAAGCGGTAGTTGCCATCGCTGCCGACTACCGCCACCACGGCCGGAATGGTCTCGGCAATGGAATGCAGGATGCTGGTCTGCAGCTGCAGCTGCTGGCGTGCCTGCACCTCGGCGGAGATGTCGCGCATCACCGCCGAATAGCGCGAGATGCGCCCCTGCGCGTCCCGGTGCGCAATCACCATATGGTCCACCGGTACGATGCGCCCGCCCTGTCCCAGCACCGTGGTCTCCCCCAGCCACACCCCGTCCCGACGCACGGCCGGCATGATCTCGTCCCTGTGGCGGCGGAGGGTTTCTTCCGTATTGAACTGCTCGTAATCGTCTCCTTGCACCGATGCACCGAGCTCCAGGCCGCGGGCACGCCGCGCGGCAGGATTCATGTATTGCAGCTGCCCACGCCAGTCGGTCTGTATGACAAAGTCGGTGGTGTTGTCGAAGATGTCGGTGATGTCGCGCAGCGTGCGCTCCGTGGCCTTGCGCTCGGTGACATCGATGCCGATGGTGAAGATGCCCTTGATGCGGCCATCGGTCCCGGTATCGGGGATGAGCTGGCTTTCGATCGTCCGGGTCTGGCTGAAGGCCTCCTCCTTGAACTCGAAGCGCTGCGCCGTGCCGCGGATGGCAGCGCGGAAGGCCTGCGCCACCGCGGGATCGTCGGGGCTGCCCAGCAGCTGGGCGCGCGTGCGCCCCAGGATCTCCTCGCGCGGCCGGCCAAAGCGCTCGCTCTGGCGCTGGTTGACAAAGCGGTAGCAGCCCTGCGCATCCACGTAGGAGATGCGCAGGGGCAGGTTGTCGGTGATCTCGCGCACGAAGCGTTCGCTGTCGGCCAGGCGCCGCTCGAGCGCCTTGCGCTCGGTGATGTCCTGCAGCGCCCCCACCAGGCGCCGCGGCTCGCCATGCGCATCATGCTCGGCCTCCCCCACCGCACGCACGCAGCGGCGGCGGCCGGTGGCCGTGACCAGCTCCAGCTCCAGGTCGAAGGCGTGCGGCTGGTCGTTGCCCTTGCCGGCCATGGCCTCCTGCAGCAGCCGTGCGGCCTCGGGCTCATAGAACGACAGCACGGAGTCCAGCGTGGGCTGGTAGTCGGGCTCGACATCGTGGATGCGGCGCATGCCGTCCGACCAGCGCACTCCCAGCGTGTGCAGGTCCAGCTCCCAGCCGCCCACGCCGGCCACCCGGCCCGTGCGCGCCAGGAAATCCTCGCTCGCCTGCAGGGCCGCCTCGGCCTGCTTGCGCTCGGTGATGTCGCGCCCCACGGAATGCAGCAGGCGCTCGCCGTCGGCCCCCAGGCGCACCTGGTTGGTCCAGGCCAACCATTTTTCGGTACCGTCCGGCGTGACCATGCGGTTTTCGCCGAAGGTCACCTGGTCGGTTGCCATGATCCGCGCGATGCGCTCGCGCACGATCTCGCGGTCGGCCGGGGCCACGTAGTTGTACAGGCTGGTACCCAGCATTTCCCCGATGCCGAGCCGGAACACGCGCGGGTAGGCCGGGTTCAGGTAGACCAGGGTGCCGTCCGCACGGGCCAGCGACACCAGTTCCGCCTGCTCCTCGATCAGGCCGCGGTGCTGGGCCTCGCTCGCGGCCAGGGCTTTTTGGTAGCGGCGCTGCCCGGCCAGCAGCAGCACGATCTGGATACCGCAGAGCAGCACGAACAGCACGAGGGCGGTTACGGTCCAGGTGGCCAGGCGCCGGCTCTGGACACTGCCCTCGGCCACGGCCAGGTTCAGGCGGTCGCGTTCGGCGCGGATGGCGTCCAGCACGGCATGGACGTGGCCGCGCGCCTGGTCCATGTAGGTCGCCCCCATGTCGGTGCGCACCAGGCGCAGGGCTTCGTCGGGCGAGCCGACGTCATGCACGCGCAGCGTCTCCTGCAGCTCGGCGAGCTTGAGGCGGATGGCTTCGCGCGCCTGTGCCGCGCGGGCCGGCACCTGGGGGTCCTGGAGCGGGATGCCCTCCAGGCCCTTGAGCTGGTCGGGCATGCGCGTGAGGGCCGCATGGTAGGGAGCCAGGTAGCTCGAATGCCCCGTGAGCAGGTAGCCGCGCTGGCCGGTTTCTGCATCGCTGAGCGACACCAGTACCGTCTGCAGCATGCGCAGGCGGTTTGACAAATCGGCCTGGAGCGTGGCACGCAGCCGGTTTTCGTCCGCCTGCCGCGCGAAAAGGACGGTGCCTGCCACCAGCGCCACCAGCGAGAGGGCGAGCGCCGCCGCGGTCAGGTACAGCCGCCTGCCGGTCGCAGGCACGCGTGGCTGGAGTGCCAGGTCCATTGCTTCCCACTCCTTGTCGTGTTGGCTCTGTCCCACCCTGCGGCGTGCGGATGGCGATATTGACTGGGATCGTAGCCAGAAAACGCAGGGTTTCGGCTCATGTGAAGCGAGGATGGCGCGGCATCGGGCCATGCCACCGGCGTGTCGGCTCCTTCACCTGCACCTGGACGAAACCAATTCGGCACCAACCAGTGCCGAAGCGGCACACCTCGCGCCGCATCGGATGTAACCATGGGTAACCCAATTCACCGACAGGAATGCCCCCATGGACACGATGATTTTGCAGAAAGTCCGAACCATTGTTTCAGTGCAGGTGCTGGCCCTGTCCAGCATGGCTGCCTGCGCACAGGACTACCCCTGGAAAGCCATCACCCTGGTGGTGGGCTACCCTGCAGGCGGCAGCGTGGACCTGGTGGCACGGGCTGTTGCGCCTGGGCTGTCGCGCCGCCTGGGCCAGCCCGTGAACGTGGAAAACATCCCCGGCACCAGCGGCGCCCTGGCCGCGGCCCGGGTGGCACTGGCCGAGCCGGACGGGCATACGCTGTTGCTGGGCTCGCCGGCCGAGGTGGGCATCAACCACCTCGTGAGCCGCCGACGCGATGGCTACAACCCGCTCAAGGACTCCACGCCCATCGGTCTGATCGGCAGCCAGCCCCTGGTACTGGTGGCCAGCAAGAAGACGCCGGTGGCCAGCATCGACGAATTCCTGCGCGCCACCGCCGAGGCGCCCGAGGCCATGCGCTACGCCTCGTCGGGCATGGGCACGCCGCTGCACCTGGCGGGAGAGACCATCCGCCAGCAGTCGGGCGTGCGCATGGCGCACGTGCCCTCGCGTGGGGCCGGGGCCATGCTCGCCAACCTGGACGGCGGGAATGTGGACTTCGCCGTGATGGTGCTGTCCAGCGCCCTGCCCCATATCCGGGACGGCAAGATCAAGGCCATCGGCATCACGGAGCCAGAGCGTTCCGCGGCTGCGCCCCAGATCCCCGCGCTGGCCGAACACGCACGCTTCAAGGGAGTGGATGCCGGCGTGTGGTTTGGCCTGCTCGGCCCCGGCAAGCTGCCGCCTGCCACCACCAACCGCCTGCGCGAGGGCCTGCGGCAATTGCTGCAGGAGCCCGAGCTGCGCAAGGCGCTGGGTGCCGCCGGCCTGACCATGATGGACGGCACGGATTTCGCGCCCTTCCTGCAGGCGGAGATCCAGAAATTCAGGCGCGTGGTGGAGTTCGCCAACATCCGCAACTGAGGAGCCGCTATCCTCCGTCTCCTGCGTTGCCGGTGATCGGCAGCACGATGCCGGTGATGTAGCTTGAGCAGCAAGGCGCTGCCAGGAACACATAGGCCGGCGAAATCTCCTCGGGCTGGGCCGGGCGCCCCATGTGGGTGCTGGCACCGAACTGGGCAATGTCCTCGGGCGTCTTGTCGGCCGGGTTGAGCGGGGTCCATACCGGGCCCGGGGCCACGGCGTTCACGCGGATGCCCCGGTCGGCCAGGTTGTGCGCCAGGGCCTTGGTGAAGGCGTGGATGGCGCCCTTGGTGGCCGAGTAGTCGAGCAGCTCCTTGCTGCCGCGCAGGCCCGTGACGGAGCCGGTGTTGATGATGGCATCGCCCCGGTGCAGGTGCGGCAGCGCGGCCTTGGCCATGTGGAAGTAGCCGTAGATATTGGTCCTGAAGGTCTCGTCGAAGCGCTCTTCGGTGAGGTCTTCGAGCGTGCTCGCATGCTCCTGGAAGGCCGCATTGTTCACCAGCAGGTTGAGCTTTCCGAAGGCCTTGACCGCGCGGTTCACCGCGCTGGCGCAAAAGCGCGCGCTTTTGACGTCGCCCGAGATGGCGATGCAGCGCCTACCCTCGGCCTGCACCAGTTCGCAGGTGCGCCGGGCGTCCTCGTGCTCGTTGAGGTAGGCGATGGCCACATCGGCCCCCTCCCGGGCGAACAGCACGGCCACGGCCCGGCCGATGCCCGAATCGCCGCCCGTGATCAGCGCCGACAGGCCTTCGAGCTTGCCGCTGCCATGGTAGTGCGGCGCCTCGAAGCGCGGCGGCAGCGACATGCGCGCCTCGATGCCGGGCTTGGCGAGAGGCTGGCTGGGCAGCGGGGTGCCCGGCTCGGCACGACCGGGGCCGGGTGCCACGGCCTTTTTCCTGGGCTGCGCAGGCTTCTTGGCGGAGGATGCCTTCTTTTGGCTTGCGTCCTTGGCATCCTGCTCGGCCTGGATGCGTTTTTGCTTGTTGGCGGTCTGCTCCGCGGCGGATTTCTTCATGCACCCTCCCCTACTTGAGCCATCTGCGCTGTGGTTTGGGTTGCACGGTGACGTCCACCGTCTTGTGCACACCGGGCTGGCCGGTGGCAGGGTCGGTCTCGACCACGTCCTCCAGGTCGATGTCCTTGACCTCCGAGTTGGTCTCCTCTTCCAGGTCTTCCAGGATGTTGTCGATCTTGCGTTCGGCCTTGTCGACTTCGGCTTTGGGGAGCGGGGTGATGCGCATGGTGCTACTCCTAGGGGAATGCACCATTCTTGCCAGCCCACCACCGCCCGCCTGTCATCCATTGCCGACGATAAGCTGTCCTCTTGTGCCGACAGGCACACCTCAGAAATCGACCCTGGCCGACAACTCGAAGCTGCGCTGCGGCGCCAGCAGCACCTGGCTGGTGGCCCGGCCGGCGTAGCTGGCATAGAGCTTGTCCGTCAGGTTGCGGATGCGAAAGGTCAGCAGCGCCGGTTTGAGGCGGTAGCTGGCCGCGATGTCGGCCGTAGTATGGCCGTTGATGCGGATCTGGTTGGCGTTGTCCGTGTACATCTTGCCGGTGTGGTTGACGGACAGCAGCAGGTTGAGCGGCAGGTCCTTGAAGCGGTAGCTGGCAAACAGATTGGCCACGCGCTCGGGCACATTGGGCGGGGTGTTGCCCACGCGCGAGACGCCGCCCGCCTCGACCAGCGAGTCGAAGCGCGCATCGAGCGCTGCCACATTGCCCGACAGCGTGAGTTGCTTCGTGGCGCGCCATGCGGCGGAAAGCTCCACCCCGCGCGAGGATTGGCTGCCGTTGTTCACCGTGAGGTTGGCGTTGTTGGCATCGCGCGAGAGCACATTGTCCAGGCCGATGTGGTAGGCCGCTGCCGTCCATTCCACATCGCCCGTACTCTGCTTGAAGCCCACTTCGAACTGCTTGCCCTTGGACTGCGGGAAGACCGCATTGCCGGCGGACAGCAGGAACAGCGAACCCACGGGGATGGTGGCATTGGTGTACTGCGCATAGACCGACGATTCTGAAGACAGGTCGTACACGGTGCCCAGGCGCACCGAGTTGGCCGTGTATTTCGTGCCGAACGCGCTGAACGTGCCCAGGTTCAGGTCGGTCACGCTGCGGTCCACGTCCACCCGGTCGTGGCGCAGGCCGCCGACCAAGGTCCAGGCTTTCGTCAGCTTGAGCGCGTCTTCGGCAAAAACGGAGCTGCTGTGCACGTCCGACGTGAAGTTGGTGCGGTTGCCGCCGCCGGCCATCAGGGCCGGGTCGTCGTTGTAGGTCCCCACCGCAGGATCGAACAGCGGCACGCGCAAGGTGGCATTGGTGCTGGCCGAGCCGTTGGAAAAGCGCCGTGTGTTGTCGAAATCGGTCTTGCTGACCTCGCCGCCCACGACCAGCTTGTTGGCCAGAGCGCCGATGCGGCCTTCTTGCGAGGCGTCCAGCCGGTTGGCCAGGTAGCGCTGGTCGTGGGCGATCAGGGTCTGGTCGCGCGTGATGGAGCCAGGTGCGGTAAACACCGCGCTTTCCGAATTGCGCCACAGCCGCTCCACCTTGTTGGCCGTGAATTCGTTGCGCAGCGTCCATTCGGGCGTCACCCGGCTGGTGATGCGCGCGCGCAGCCAGTAGGCCTCGGACTGGTTGCGGTCGTCCAGGATGTTGTAGTTGCTCTGCGCGACGCGCCGGTCGATCACCCGGCCGTCGGGCGTGCTGACCACGCGGGTCGGCTGGGTGGCCAGGCTGGCCGGGATCAGCGGCGTGCCCCAGTAGGCATGGCCCTCGTCGCGCGCATAGTCGAAGGACAGGTCGAGTCGCGTGGCACGCGCCAGGTCGAAGGACAGGCCCGTGGTCAGGTGCTCCAGCTGGTCGCTGGTGCGGGCGATGGTGCCCACGCGCGTATCGTTGCGGCTGTAGTCGAGCCGGTAGGCCCCGGTCTCACCCAACGCACCGCCCAGGCCCACGGCGGCGCGGGTCGATCCGTAGCTGCCGTAGGACAGCAGGGCCTCGCGGCCCGGGTTGTTGCGGTCGGGCCGCTTGGCCTGGAAGTTGACGATGCCGCCGATGGCGCTGTCGCCCTGCAGCACCGAGGCCGGGCCCTTGAGCACTTCGATGCGCTCGTAGTTCCAGGTGTCCTCCACCCGGTTGGTGACACCCGCGCCCGACATGCGCACCCCGTCGTACAGGTAGAGCACATTGGTGAAGCCGCGCAGCGACAGGGTGGTGGGTGCCGAAGGCGGGCCGCCACCGGCCATGCCGGCGGTGCTGCGCAGCGCCTCGCTCAGGGTGCGCGCGCCGCGCTCCTGCATCAGATCCTGCGAGAGGATCTCCACCGAGGCCGGCGTTTCGCGCAGCGTGAGGCCCAGGCGCGAGGCGCTGCTGCTCTTGTTGGAAAGCTGCAGGCTGCCCTCGTCCCGCCCGGCCTGGATGTTGACGGCCGGCAGTTCGGCCTCGGTAGCCTGCGCCAGCGCGCCCTGCATGGCGGCCGCCGCGGCCAGCGCGACGGCGCTGCGTTTGAATGAAGTCATGGTGTGTTCCTGAAGTGTTGACATGGGGATCGGGCTCAGACCACGCGGTAGCGGCGCAGCCGCCAGCCGGCCAGCGCCAGCAGCACCAGCGTGGGCAGCAGCAGTTGCAGCACCGTGCGTGCGGCCTGGGCCTGCACGGCGCCCGCCTGCTCCTCACGCCAGTGGAAGGCGGGGATGCGCGGGAAGTCGGCCTCGGTGAGGGCCAGGCCGCCGTCGATGCGGGGGTAGAAGAAGTCCTTCCAGGCCTGGTGGTAGCTGGCCACCTGCGCCAGGAACCAGGCGTTGCGGCTGTGCCCCGTGCCGGCCAGCGCGGTGATGCCCTCGTAGGCCACGGCCGCGGGCGACAGTGCGCTGAAGCGCGCCACCAGCGCCTGCTGGCGGGCCTGCTGTGCATCGAAGCGTGCCAGTTCGGGCTTCAGGGTCTCGTCCACCTGGCGCTCTATGCGGTAATTGGCCATGGCCCGGCCGCTCATGGGCAGGCGGCCGCCCCGGGGCACCAGTGTCTCGGGCTGGTCCACGTGCGTGTAGTCGGTGGCCAGCAGCGCCGCGTTGTGCGACATGGCCTGCGCCGTGACCACCCGGGTGCGCGCTGCCAGCTCGGCGCGCGAGGGCGCCGGGCCGGCCTGGGTCACCGCGATGTTGAGCAGCACGGGCGCCACCAGCACCAGCACCACCCAGCCGATGACCAGCACCATGGCGTTGGTGGCCGACGACCAGCCGAAGGCATTCACCGCCACCACCGCCGTGAACCAGAACAGCGCATAGGCCCCCACCACCAGCGCCCACCACAGGGTGGCGCCCGGCGCGGCGAGCGCCTGGGGCCGGGCGATGAGCAGCACCGCCAGCGGCACCAGCACCGCAGCCCCGAGCAGAGCGGCCGCGCGCACGGCGATCTTGGCCGCCACCAGCGTGGGCAGGGCCAGCGGCTGGGACAGCAGCAGGCGCAGCGTGCCATCCTCACGCTCGCCCGACAGCAGGTTGTAGCTGAGCGCGAAGATCAAGAGCGGCAACAGGTAGACCACGACGAAGGCCAGGTCGAAATGCCCGCTCTGCAGGTGCCAGGGGTTCTCGATGTCGTTGTTGTGCAGGAAGTTGACCTTGCTCTGGTGCGTGACCTTGAACTGCGCCGGAAACAGGTCGGTCTGGCCCAGGGCCACAGGGGCCAGCGCTGCGCTGGGCATCACGGCATGGTGAGCGCCCAGGCC
The DNA here is from genome assembly GCF_059418305.1 of Acidovorax sp. GW821-FHT09B03. NCBI lineage: Bacteria > Pseudomonadati > Pseudomonadota > Betaproteobacteria > Burkholderiales > Comamonadaceae > Acidovorax > Acidovorax sp. GW821-FHT09B03. The sequence continues at coordinate 159,945 of NZ_JBWKPP010000011.1, read as the reverse complement.
ACCCGCCATGTTGGCGGGGTTGGCCGGGTTGCCGAAGGGCGTGGGCAGCTCGGTGCCGGCCATGATGCGACCCAGTTGCGCCCGCTGGCCGGCGCGTGCCTGGCTGTCGGCTGCCACCAGGGCGGCCTGTGCCTGGTCGCGCTGGCGCGTCTGCAGCATGCCGTTGAACAGCGCATAGCCCACGAGCAGCAGGAACAGGCCGCCCACCAGCCACAGGCTGCGGTCGCGCAGCAGCAGGCGCAGCTCCTGCCGGGCGACCAGGCGAAAGCGTTGGAATGGGGAAGAGGGGTTCACCAATGTCTCCTACAGCGCCCGCTGCCGCGCCACGGCAATCCAGGCAAAAGCCACGGCCAGCGCCAGGCTGGCGCACAGCACCAGCGCGCTAGCTCCGCCCCGGGCCAGGGCCCAGCCGGCGCTGGGCGCGTGGTAATCGAAAGCCGGCACCCGCGCCCACAGGGAGGGGCTGGCCTGGTAGGCAAAGTGCTGGTGGCCCAGCGGGTCGGCGTGGTCCACCAGGTCCTGGCTCACGGTGTCCTGGATCACGCGCCGGTGGCGCTCGGCCGCAGTGGTGAAATCGCGGTGGTGCGCGAAGTCGGTGCCCGCCATGGCGCTGGAGAAGCTGCGCATCGCCAGCAGCGGCAGCAGCAGGCCGCCGGCCTCCTGCACGGCCTGCTGCTGCTCCCAGGTGTCCCACAGCCGGCCGAAGTGGCGGTCGTACACGGCGTAGCTGGCCTGGTCGTCGAGCTTCAGCGCCCTGCCCCATTGGTTCAGGGGCACATCCTTGCTCCAGCGCTCGGTGGTGCCGAAGGCCTGCATCCAGGTCGTGTCGGAGGTGGCCTTGAGGTCGGCCGCCAATGCCTGGTTGAATGCGAGCCGCGTCGGGCTGGGAAAGATGGCGCGCGAGAGCTCGGACAGCACGCGCGGCGCCACCACGGCATTGGCGATCCACAAGGCCAGCAGCACGGTGATGGCCACGCGCGAACTGCGCGAAGCCGCCGACACCCCGAGCGTGGCGAAGACGAAGATGGCCAGGTACAGCGCATAGCCCAGCGCCAGCCCGCCAAAGCGCAGCAGCGCGTCCAGGCGCTCGCCGCTGCCGGCGGACAGCGCCACGGCCGTGGCCGCGACCAGCCCGGCCGGTACCAGCAGTACCCCCAGGGCCCCGCCCAGTGCCAGCGCCTTGCCCCACAGCAGCCGCAGCGGCGGAACGCCCAGGCTCAGGGTCTGGCGCAGCATGCCCTGCTCGCGCTCGCCCGCAAAGGCGTTGAAGCCCAGCACCACCACCAGCAACGGCCCCAGCACCTGCAGGATCCAGCCCACCGAGAGGTCGCCGAAGCGCTGCAGGCCGGTGGCGTCCTGCGCGGGGCGGAATTTCACCTCGCTCTGGCGGTGCGCCTGCAGCCACACGGTGCTGCCGATGTAGGGGTTGATGCCCGCGTCCAGCAAGGCCAGTGCCGCGTCGGGCTTGAAGGCGTGCATGCCCTGGTGGGCGGCATCGTGGGGGTGGCGCGCGCCCTGGCGCAGCCAGTCCTGGTAGTCGGAGTTCTGCGCGGCGGCCTGTTCGGCCCGCGCCTCGCGCTGGTGGCCCCACCCCACGGCCAGGGCCGTGAGCAGCAGCAGCACGACGATGCCGCCCGCCCAGTAGAGGCGCCCGTCGCGCAGGCGCTCGCGCAGGTCCTTGGCGGCGATGAGCGCGATCATGCCGTGCCCCGCATGTGCTGCAGGTACAGCGCCTGCAGGTCGGTTCCACTGATCTCCCGGCCATCGAGGCTCTCGACCAAGCGGCCCTGCTTCATGATGCCGATGCGGGTGGCCGTCTGCCGGGCGTGGAACAGGTCGTGCGTGGTGGCCAGGATGGCCACGCCCGCCTCGCTGGCGCGCTGCAGCAGGCTGGTGAACTCGGCGGCGGCGTGCGGGTCCAGGCCCGAGGTGGGTTCGTCCAGCAGCAGGGCCTTGGCCTCCTTGGCCAGCGCCACGGCGATCCAGATCTTCTGGCGCATGCCCTTGGAGTACGCGGCCACGCGCTTGTCGGCCGCGCTGGCATCCAGCCCTACCTGGGCCATCAGCTCCAGCAGGCGCGTGCGCGGCGGCGCCTCACCCAGCGCCAGTGCGGCGAAGTAGCGCAGGTTCTCCAGCCCGGTCAGCGTGCCGTAGAGGTTGACCTGTTCAGGGATGTAGGCCCGGTACTGCTTGGTGGCCACGGGCTCGCGCGTGACGTCCACCCCATGCACCAGGGCCTGGCCGCCATCGGGGGCGATGAAGTTCAGGAACAGGTTGACCGTGGTCGTCTTGCCCGCGCCATTGGCGCCCAGCAGGCAGTAGATCTCGCCTGGTCGGATGCACAGGTCGAGCGGGTGCAGGGCGGTCTGGTCGCCGTAGCGTTTGGTCAGGCCAATGGCTTCGAGCACAGGATGTCCTTCGGTGAAAGATGGGGAAATGGAGGGCACAGGCTGGCGCCGGCCCAGGCAGGTCGTTGACCGGCCGTGGCCTCTTCGGGCAGGTTCAGCTCAGGCGGGCGCCGGGTGTTCCACCCGTTCCCATGGGGGAAACGGGTCGCTCAACAAGCGCCAGCGCTCCGGGGGCAGGCGGCGCTCCGCATCGGTCAGCTGGGCGCTGCGCACGGCCTGCTCGATGGCGCCCTGGTCCAGCCCGATGCCGATGAACACGATCTCGTTGATGCGGTCGCCCCAGGGCTCCTGCCAGCGCCGCTCGATGGCGCGGCGCTCTGCACTGCCGGGCGGCGGCAGGTCTTCGGGCCTGGACGCCGCCCACCAGTGGCCCACCCCCTCCACCGTGGCCCGGTTGCCAGCGCGTGAATAGGCCACGGCCCATTGCGGACGGCTGGCCAGCCAGACATGGCCCTTGGCGCGCAGCAGTCCGGGGATCGGCGCCTCGGCCAGCGCGGCAAAGCGCGCCGGGTGGAAGGGCTCGCGCGAGCGCAGCACGAAGCTCGCGATGCCGTACTCCTCGGTCTCGGGCGTGTGCTGGCCCGCCAGCTCCCTCGCCCAGCCGGGCATGGCGCTGGCACGCTCCAGGTCGAACTTGCCGGTGCCCAGGATGCGCGCCAGCGGCACCTGGCCGCGCTGCGCCACGACGATCTCGGCCACGGGGTTCAGGGCCTTCACGGCCCCCATCACTGCCAGCAACTGGTCGGCATCCACCAGGTCGGCCTTGTTGACCACCACCACGTCGGCAAACTCGATCTGCTCGGCCAGCAGGCCCGCCAGGGTGCGCTCGTCGCCCTCGCCTGCTGTCTCCCCGCGCTGGGCCAGCAGATCGGCGCTGGAATAGTCGGCCAGCAGATTCGCGGCATCGACCACCGTGACCATGGTGTCGATGCGCGCATGGTCGCTGAGCGACTGGCCGTTCTCGTCCCGGAAGTCGAAGGTGGAGGCAATGGGCAGCGGCTCGCCCACGCCGGTCGATTCGATCAGCAGGTAGTCGAACCGGCCCTCCAGTGCCAGCTTGCGCACCTCCAGCAGCAGGTCTTCGCGCAGGGTGCAGCAGATGCAGCCATTGCTCATCTCCACCATCTTCTCTTCGGTGCGCGACAGCGCTGCACCGGCGTTGGCGGCACCACGCTCCAGCAGCGAGGCATCGATGTTCACCTCGCTCATGTCGTTCACGATGACCGCCACGCGCAGCCCTTCGCGGTTGGCCAGCACATGGTTGAGCAGTGTGGTCTTGCCCGAGCCAAGGAACCCGGAGAGAACGGTGACGGGCAGGAGTGAAGTGGTGCGCATGATCTTTAAATGATAATGCGTTATCAATATCAATTGCAACCGGGTGCAAGAAAAATGCGGCGGCCCTGGGTGCGGGCTTTACAGGAGGCTGCGCCCACACCCAGGGGCAGCACCTGTGCGCACATTTTTTTCACTGATAATTGGTTATCAACAACAAGCCCTGCGGCACCGCCCCCCCCATGGAACGATCCACCCGGCAGCGCGCCGCCATCCTGGCGGCGATTGCAGAGGCCCAGCGCCCCCTCACCCCACAGGAGGTGCTGGACAGCGCGCGCGAAGCCGTGCAGGGCCTGGGCATGGCCACGGTCTACCGCAACATCAAGGCCTTGCTGGAGGATGGATCGCTGCAGGCGGTGCAACTGCCGGGCGAAAGCCCGCGCTACGAGCCGGCCGAGCACGGGCACCACCACCACCATTTCCAGTGCACGGTGTGCTCGCGCGTGTTCGACGTGCACGACTGCCCGGGCGACCTGGCCGGCATGGCGCCCAAGGGTTTCACGGTGGAGCGCCACGAGCTGACGCTGTATGGCCGCTGCGCGGACTGCGCGAAGGCGGCCGCCGCGGCCCGCTGATCGGTTTCAGGCCGCCTGGTACAGCGTCACCACGCAGGCCCCGCCCAGCCCCAGGTTGTGCTGCAGCGCCGTGCGGGCGCCGGGCACCTGCCGTTCCTGCGCACTGCCGCGCAGCTGGTGCGTGAGCTCGTAGCACTGGGCCAGGCCTGTAGCGCCCAGCGGGTGGCCCTTGGACAGCAGCCCGCCCGACGGGTTGGTGACCACCTGGCCCCCATAGGTGTTGTCGCCCGCATCGATGAAGGCCGCCGCGCCGCCCGGCGGGCACAGGCCCAGGGCTTCGTAGCCGATGAGCTCGTTCTGCGCAAAGCAGTCGTGCAGTTCCACCACGTCGAGGTCCTCGGGGCCGATGCCGGCCTGCGCGTAGACCTGGTGCGCGGCCGCTTCGGTCATGCCGTAGCCCACCAGGCGCATCATGTCGTGGCGGTCGAAGGTGTCGGGCCGGTCCGTGGTCATGGCCTGGGCGGCGATGAACACGTCGGTGCGCAGACCATGGCGCCTGGCAAAGGCTTGGGACACCAGCACCGCGGCCGCAGCGCCGCAGGTCGGCGGGCAAGCCATGAGCCGGGTGAGCACGCCGGGCCAGAGCATGGGCGCGTTCATCACGTCATCGACCGACAGCTCCTTGCGCAGCAGCGCCAGCGGGTTGCGCGCCGCATGCCGGCTGGCCTTGGCGCGCACCTGGGCAAAGGCTTCGAGCGGCGTGCCGTACTGGCGCATGTGGCTCTGCCCGGCCCCGCCGAAGTAGCGCAGCGCCAGCGGCAGTTCGGGCATGCCGACCAGGGCCTCGGCCTCGCGGTCGAAGTCCCCGAAGGGGCTGGGCCGGTCGTTGAACACGGTGCCGATGGCGCCCGGGTTCATCTGCTCGAAGCCCAGGGCCAGCACGCAGTCGGCCGCGCCGCTTTCCACCGCCTGGCGCGCCAGGAACAGCGCCGTGGAGCCGGTCGAGCAGTTGTTGTTGACGTTGAAGACCGGTATGCCCGTCATGCCCAGGCCGTAGACGGCCTTCTGGCCGCTGGTGGAGTCGCCGTAGACGTAGCCCACGTACGCCTGCTCGATCGCGCCGTAGTCGATGCCCGCGTCCGTGAGGGCCAGCCGCCCGGCCTGCGCGGCCATCACCGGGTAGGGTTCGCTGGCGCCGGGCTTGGCGAAGGGCACCATGCCCACACCCGCGATGAATGCCTTGTGTGACATGGAAGGCTTTCTCAGCGCGCCAGCACGGTGGCGCGGATGTCCTTCTTGAGCACCTTGCCCACCTTGGAGCGCGGCAGGTCGGGCCAGATCTCCACCTGCTTGGGCGCCTTCACGCTGCCGATGCGCGCCTTGGTGAAGGCGATCAGCTCCTCGGGCTGCACCGTGCGGCCCGGCCGCAACTGCAGCACGGCCACCACCCGCTCGCCCCATTTGTCGTCGGGCAGGCCGATGACGGCGCTGTCCTGCACGTCGGGGTGTTGCATCAGCGCCTGCTCGACCTCGACCGAGTAGACGTTGAAGCCGCCGGTGATGATCATGTCCTTGGCGCGGTCCACGATGTAGAGAAAGCCGTCGGCATCCACCCGGCCGATGTCGCCCGTGTGGTGCCAGCCGCCCTGCCCCGCCTCGGCCGTGGCCTCGGGGTTCTTGTAGTAGCCCATCATCACCAGCGAGCTGCGCACCACGATCTCGCCGGTCTCGCCGCGCGGCAACAGCCGGCCTTCGCCGTCCATGGTGGCCACCTGCACCAGCGGGCCCGGCCGGCCCGCGCTGGACAGGCGCTCACGCGCCACCGAGCCATCGGCGTGGAAATGCTCGCGCGGCGCCATCATGGAGATCATCATCGGCGCCTCGGTCTGGCCGAAGAGCTGGGCCATCACCGGGCCGATGGCCGTGAGCGCCTCTTCGAGCCGCGCCGCCGCGATCGGCGCCGCCCCGTACCAGAAGCACTGCAGCGAATCGAGCCGCGTGCTGGCCAGCTTTTCGTGCTGCAGCAGCATGTAGATCAGCGTGGGCGGCAGGAAGGTGTGCGTCACCCGGTGCCGTTCCACCAGCACCAGGAACTCGCCCAGGTCCGGCTTGGGCATGATGACCACGCGCCCGCCCAGGGCCATCACCGGCAGGCACAGCACGCCGGCCGCGTGGGTGAGCGGCGCCAGGGCCAGGTAGACCGGCCGGCCTTCGAAGGGGTAGCCCATCAGGGTGAGGGCGGACATGGTCTCCAGGTTGCGGCCCGAGAGCATCACGCCCTTGGGCTGGCCTGTGGTGCCACCGGTACCGGCGATCATGGCCAGGTCGTCCACGGGGGCGATGGCCACAGGCTCGTCGCCCACGCCCTGCACCCATTCTTCCCACGAAGGCGCCCAGCCCAGGGCCGCGTCCAGGCAGACGAACTGGCGCACCTTGGGCAGCTGCGCGCGCATCTGCTCCACCATGGGTGCATAGGCGCTGTGGAAGATGAGGCAGCTGCAGTCGAAGGCGTCGAGCACGAAACGGTTCTCGGACGCCTCGTTGCGCGGGTTCACCGGGCACCACACGGCGGCCGCGCGCGAGATGCCGAACACGCAGGCAAAGGCCAGGGCATCGTTGCTGGAGAGCACGGCCACCTTGTCGCCGGGCGCGATGCCCGAACGCTGCAGCGCCCTCGCCACCCGGTGGCTGGTGCGCTGCACCTCGCCATACGAGAGGTCGGCCGTGCCCATGGTCAGGCACGGCGCGTCCTCGCCCAGCATGGCCCCCTTGTCGAGGTAGTCGATCAGGCGCATGGGGGCGGCCTGCTCAGTGCTGCACCGTGAGCACGGGCGGCTGCACCAGGCCGAAGCTGCGCAGCACGCCCAAGAGCTCGTGGTGGCCGAAGGCCTGGCAGCCCGAGGCAAAGCCGACGCGGCGCGGGGCCTGCTGCAGCAGGTGGGCCGCGGCATAGGCCTGCATCAACCCGGTCTGCTTGTAGTTGCAGTTGCCATAGATCACGCAGTGGGCGCGTGCCAGCGGCCCCGAAGCGTGCACCGAATCCACCGACTTGTTGATACGCGGGTTCTCGCGCGGCGGCATGGAGCCCATGACGGCTGCGGCCGTCTGCGCCAGGGCGGCGTAGCGGTCCTCCTCGTTCATGCCCTCGGTGGCCTTGAGCGCGGCGGCCACGATCTGCGGCACGCCCAGCATCAGCGGCTTGTTGAACACGCCGCCCAGCACCTTGACGTTGGCCACGCGCGGGTCCTTCTTGAACCACACGGGGTGCGAGGTGCCGCCCCAGGGCAGCGCCAGTGCTGCCTCGTGCTGACCGGGAATGGCCAGGCTGTACAGCCCGGCATCGGGCTGCCACTCCACGTACTGGTTCTGCTCCAGGTAGTAGGCCTTGGACGTGGCGGCATTGACCAGGATGGTCTGGGTGGACGCCACCGTGGGGCTGCCGCCCCAGAACACCGCGATGTCCAGGGTATCGAGGCCCGGCGTCTCCAGGCACAGCTGGGCGGCGATCTCGCCGGTGGTGTACATCTGCGCCAGGCCCGGCGACAGCAGCAGGCCGGCGGCTGCGAACTTCGGCCCGTACTCGGCCTCCAGCGTGATGAGCCAGTCCTGCTCGCCCGTGGTGTCGGTGTAGTGGCACTTCGTGGCCAGGCAGGCCTGCACCACCTCGTTGCCGAATTTGGCGAACGGGCCCACGGTGTTGAGCACCACACTGGCGCCGTCGAACAAGGCGCTGAGCGCTTCCACCGTGTGCGCCACTTCCACCACCTCGTAGCTGGCGGTTTCGATGCCGGGCACGTGCGAGCGCATCGCCTCGTCGAGCTTTTCCTTGCTGCGGCCGGCCGCGATGAAGGGAATGTTGTACTCGCGCAGGTACTCGCAAACCAGCCGGCCGGTGTAGCCGGAGGCGCCGTAGACCACGACGGGTTTCTTGCTGCTGTTTTTCATGTGCTTGTCTCCTGGTGTGCCGCTCACATGCCCATGCCGCCATCGACCGGCAGGCCCGCGCCGGTGATGAAGCGCGACGCGTCGGAGCACAGGAAGACCACGGCGTCGGCCATGTCGGCCACCTCGCCCAGGCGGCCCGCGGGCGTCTGCTCGATGATGGCGCCCACGGCCGCCTCGGGCGAGGGGAACAGGCCGGCGGCCACCACGTCGGCGGCGAGCTTCATGCCCATTTCGGTGGGCACCAGGCCGGGGTAGATGCAGTTCACGCGCACGCCATAGCCGAGCTTGCCCGACTCCATCGCCGCCACGCGGGTGAGGCGGTCCATGGCCGACTTGGTGGCCGAGTAGCCTGCGATCGCCGGGAAGGCGATGGTCGCGGCCACCGAAGAGATGTTCACCACCGCCCCGCCCTTGCCCGCGCCACCGCCCGGGCGCATGGCGCGAAACGCGTGCTTGAGGCCCAGCGCTGTGCCGACGATGTTCACGTCGAGCATGCGGCGCAGCGATTCGGCCTCGATCTCGGACACCAGGGCCGTGACCTCGATACCGGCGTTGTTGATGAGGATGTCGAAGCCGCCCAGCGTCTCGACCGTGGCCTGCACGGCAGTGGCCCAGTCGGCCTCCTGCGTCACGTCGAGCTTCACGAAGCCGGCCTTGGCACCGCCGGCCACGGGCAGCTTGCCCGCCGCCTCCTGGCCCAGCGACGTGAGCACGTCGCCAATCATCACCGAGGCCCCGGCGGCAGCGAGTGCCTGGGCCATGCCTTCACCGAGGCCGCGCGCGCCACCGGTGACCAGGGCCTTGCGGCCGGTCAAATCGAACTTCGCCATGTCTTGTCTCCTGGTATTGGGATCGTTGGCTCACCGCTTTCTGCGATGAACGGAATCGATTCTGGAAATGTGTTGGACAAGTGTCAAGACATTTTCTTGACACTTGTCATAAATTCAATCGACCGGCCCTGGTCCATGCATGAAAAGACATGGGCGCCCTGCCCGGCTCTGCCTACAATGGCGCGATGGAAAGAGCACCCCGCCGTGACAAATACGCCGAACGCCGCGCCGAGCTGGGCGAGGCCGCACTGCAGACGCTGGCCGAACTGGGCTATGCCCGCACCAGCCTGCGTGAGATCGCACAGAACTCTGCCTTCTCGCACGGCGTGCTGCACTACTACTTCACCGACAAGCTCGACCTCATCCTGTGCAGCGTGCGCCAGTACAAGGCGCGCTGCGTCACGCGCTACGACGATGTGACGAACAGCTCGACCACCTTCGCACAGCTGGTGGACGGCTTCGTCGATGTGCTGGGCGAAACGGTGCGCAGCGAAGCGCCCATGCATCGGCTGTGGTACGACATCCGCTCGCAGTCGCTGTTCGAGGACGCGCTGCGCGCCGATGTGGAGGCCATCGACAAGAGCCTGGCCAAGATGGTCTGGCGCGTGCTCACGCGCATGTCCGAGCTGGCCGGCCTGCCCGTGCGCGCCCCCATCGACCTCACCTATGCCATGTTCGACGGCGTGTTCCAGCAGTGCCTGCTGCGCCACATGGCCGGTGATGCCAAGGCCATACCGGTCATGCAGGGGCATGTGCGCCTGCTGGTGGAGCAGTTGATCGGCAAGCCCGCCGAGGCTGCTGCACCCGCCAAGGCGCCGCGCAAGCGCAAGCTGGCGGAGCAGGCTGCATAGCGAGCGCCACCGTCCCTTTTGTACCAGGCCGTTCTGTTCTGCAGAACGGCTTTTTTGTTTCCGGTGGTGCTTGACCTGGCTGAAAAGTCTCTTCATACTTTCATGAGACAGATCAATGTTCTTTCTTATAGAACATTGCCTGCATCCAGGAGATTCCATGCCCCCAATACCCGATGTGCTGATCAGCGAGGTCGGCCCGCGCGACGGCCTGCAGTCCGTGAAGGCCACCATGCCCACGGCCGACAAGCTGCGCTGGATCGATGCGCTCCATGCCGCCGGCGTGCGCGAGATCGAGGTCGCCTCCTTCGTGCCCGCGCGGCTGCTGCCGCAGATGGCCGATGCAGCCGAGGTGGTGCGCCATGCCATCACCCTGCCCGGCCTCACGGTGATGGCGCTGGTGCCCAACCGCAAGGGGGCGCAGGCAGCGCTCGAGGCCGGGGTGCACAAGCTCACCATGCCTGTCTCCGCCAGCGCCGCGCATTCGCTGGCCAATGTGCGCAAGACGCGCGAGGAGATGGTCGAGGAGGTGCGCGCCATATCGGACCTGCGCCGCGACATCGCGCCCCACGTGAAGCTGGAGGCTGGTATTTCCACCGCCTTCGGCTGCACCCTGCAGGGCCTGGTGCCCGAGGACGAGGTGATCTGGCTGGCCGCGCAGTGCGTTGCGGCCGGGGCCGACGAGTCCGGCCTGTCGGACACCGTGGGCTATGCCAACCCGGCCCAGGTGCGCCGGTTGTTCAAGCGCCTGCGTGCCGAACTCGGCGACAAGGCCGGTGCCGCCCACATGCACAACACGCGCGGCCTGGGCCTGGCCAACTGCCTGGCGGCCTATGAAGAAGGCGTGCGCACCTTCGATGCCTCATTGGGCGGGCTGGGTGGTTGCCCGTATGCGCCGGGCGCCTCGGGCAATGTGGTCACGGAAGACCTGGTGTTCATGTTCGAGGCCAGCGGCATCGCCACCGGCATCGACCTGCAGCGGCTGATGGATGCGCGCGCGCCGCTGGTGGCCGGGCTGCCCGGCGAGCCGGTGTACGGCATGACGCCCGAGGCGGGTTTGCCCAAGGGCTTCGTACAAGGAGCCAGCCATGTCTGACGCAACGAACAACGACCAACCCCTGCCCTACGCCGGCATCCGCGTGGTGGAGTTCACCCACATGGTCATGGGCCCGACCTGCGGCATGGTGCTGGCCGACCTGGGGGCCGAGGTGATCAAGGTCGAGCCCATCGAGGGCGACAGCACGCGCCACCTGCTGGGTTCGGGCGCCGGGTTCTTTCCTACCTTCAACCGCAACAAGAAGAGCATCGCGCTCGACCTCAAGAAGCCCGAAGGCCTGCAGGCCGCGCTGCGCCTGATCGCCACGGCCGACATCGTGAGCGAGAACTTCAAGCCCGGCACCATGGCCAAGCTGGGGCTGGACTACGCCTCCCTCAAGAAGCTCAACCCGCGCCTGATCTACGTGAGCCACAAGGGCTTTCTGCCTGGACCCTACGAGCAGCGCACGGCCCTGGACGAGGTGGTGCAGATGATGGGCGGCCTGGCCTACATGACCGGGCGACCGGGCGACCCGCTGCGTGCGGGCACCAGCGTCAACGACATCATGGGCGGCATGTTCGGTGCCATCGGCGCCATGGCGGCGCTGCGCCAGCGTGAGCTGACCGGCGAGGGCTCGGAAGTGCAGGCTGCGCTGTTCGAGAACAACGTCTTCCTGGTGGCGCAGCACATGATGCAGTTCGCCAGCACCGGCAAGGCGGCCAACCCCATGCCCAGCCGCATCTCGGCCTGGGCCATCTACGACGTGTTCACGGTGAAGGATGGTGAGCAGATCTTCCTGGCCGCCGTGAGCGACAAGCAGTGGGCCATCTTCTGCGAGGCCCTGGGCCTGGCCGAGCTGCTGGCCGACCCGCGCCTCACAACCAACAACGACCGCGTGCAGGCACGCGACTGGATGATGCCGCAGCTGCGCGCGCACCTGAACAGCCGCAGCGCGGCGGAACTGGCGGCCATCTTCGAGGCCAACGAACTGCCGTTCGCGCCCATCACCAGGCCCGAGGAGCTGTTTGCCGACCGGCACCTCAACGAGAGCGGGGGCCTGGCGCCGATTCGCCTGAACAACGGTACCGAATCCAAGGTGCCGCTCTTGCCCCTGACCATCGGCGGCACGCGCCCCGGCGTACGCCTGCAGCCGCCGGGCCCGGGCGAGCACACGGCAGCCTTGCTGCAGGAGCTGGGCTACACCGACGCCGAAATGGCGGCCCTGCAGGCACAGGGCGCTGTGGCGGGCGTGGCCTGAGCGCGGGTTCCAGGGCGGGCTCTATGGCGCTGCAGCATCCACCCGGCGCACGCCATGGGCCACCAGGGCCCGGTACTCCGACGGGGTATGGCCCATGGCCCGGCCAAAGGACTTGCTGAAGTAGGCGGCATCCTCATACCCCAGCTGGCCTGCCACCTGCGCAATGGGCATCGGCGTGTACGCGAGCAGGCGGCGCGCCTCCAGCATCAGGCGCTCCTGCAGTATTTCCAGCGCGGATTTCTGCACCAGGTTGCGGCAGGTGCGGCTGAGGTGGTCGGCCGAGACCCGCAGGGCCTCGGAATAGAACGTGAGCGGCCGGTGCTCGGCGTAGTGCTGCTCCACCAGGGTCAGGTAGCGCTGGAGCAGCGTGTCACGCAGGCCCTTGGGCGCCTCGCGTTCGAACTGCTCGCCCCGTTCTCGGATGAAGCGCACGGCAATCAACGCCACCAGCGCCAGCAAGGCCGGCACGCGCCCCACATCGCTGCGCTGGAACTCTCTGGATATCCGCGCGAACATCTCTGCAATGCCCACGCCATCGTCTTCGGGAGAAATCACGAACGATGATTTCAGGTGGGTCTGCACCAGCTCCGACTCCCCCAGCAACTGGGACAGCGTCGACGCAGGCAGCGTGACCTGGTGGCCCACGGCGTCCCGCGTGTAGGTGAAGCCATGCACCGCCCCGGGTGCCAGCATCAGCATCACCGGTGACTGGGCCTGGAACTCCCGCCCGTCGATGGAGCCGCGGACGCCGCCGCTTTCGATGAACTGGAACTGGTGCAAACCCTCATGCCGATGTGCCGGAATTGTCCAGTCCATCTCGGCAGCCCGCACCGCAATCTACTCGTAGTGCAGACAATCATCCGGCTGATCGTGGCGGACTTCACGATAGGGCACCCATGGCAATTGCGGCTTCTTCATGACGGACAGGCCTTTTCTGATGCCGGAAAAGTACAGGAAATGGGCCGAAACGTCCATCGCTCTCCCGCCGGCCCACGGGCACCATGGAGGTCCTTTTACTGATGACCGCGACCATGACCCGCCCCCTCCCCTCCGAGCAAGCACCCATTGCGCACAAGCCACCGCCCCTGCGGCTGACTGGCGCCCAGGCCCTGGTGCGCGTGCTGAAGGCCGAAGTTGTGGACACGGTCTTCGGCATCGTGGGCGGCAAGCTCTCGCCCCTGTTCCATGCGCTGAGCCAGGAGCCGGGCATCCGCTTCATCGGCGTGCGGCATGAAGCGGCCGGACCCATGATGGCGGCCGCCGTGCATGCGGGCACGGGGCGCCTGGCAGTGGCCGTCGGCGAGTTGGGCCCCGGTGGCCTCAACCTGGCGTCGGGCCTGGGCGTCGCGTTCAACAACCACCTGCCCTTGCTGGCGATCACCACCAACCAGCACCGGGCGGCCTCCTACCCGCACCTGGGCGTCTTCATGGATCTGGACACACGGGCCGTCACCGCGCCGCTGACCAAATGGAATGCCGTCGTCAACGATGCACGCCGGGTGCCCGAACTGGCCCGTCGGGCCATCCGCGAGGCCCTGGGCGGCTGCCCCGGCCCGGTGCACCTGGACATTCCGCAGGACGTGCTCGGGGAAACGCAGGCCTTCGCCCCCGACGAGTTCGAGCTCACGCCCGATCGCTACCGCGCCACCCGGCACCCGCGCCCCCATGCCGACGCGGTGCGCGAGGCCGTCGCGCTGCTGCGCCAGGCCCAGCGCCCGCTGATCGTCGGCGGCGGCGGCGTGGTGGCATCGGGCGCTGTGGCCGAACTGCGCGAGCTGGCGCGGCGGCTGCGCGCCCCGCTGCTCCCGACCCAGATGGCCCTGGGCCTGGTGCCCAGCGACAGCCCCGGCTTCATCGGTCATGGCGGCATCATCGCCGGCGATCCGGTGCGGCACGCGTTTGCCCGCGCCGACGTGGTGCTCAGCGTGGGTTGCCGCTGGTCCTCCTGGATGTGGGACGAGAAAGGCGCACTGGCACGCCGGCACCACCGCGTGATCAACATCAACATCGACCCGAGTGCCCTCGGGCATTCGGTGGTCCATGAAGTGGCCATGCAGGCCGATGCGCTCGAAGCCCTGCGCGACCTGCTGGCGGCCACGCCCGCCGAACCCGGCAGGGACATGGCATGGCTGAACGAAATGCGCCAGGAGCGCCTGCGCTACGAACAGGCGCTGGCCGCGATGGCCGCCGAGACCACGCCCGTCATGCACCCCGCGGCACTGGCCAAGGCGATCGGCGAGGCCCTGCCCGCCGATGCCCTTGCCGTCTTCGACGGCGGGCACACGACCTTCTGGAGCAACGATCTCACGCCGGTCCACGGGGTGCGCACGCGCCTGCACGAGCCCGGCATGAGCCACCTGGGCTTCGGGCTCCCCGCAGCGATCGCGCTCAAGAGCCAGTTTCCCGACCAGCCTGTCGTCAACATCACCGGCGATGGTGCCTTCGGCTTCACGCTCAACGAGCTGGACACAGCCCGGCGCCATGGCCTGCCGGTGCTCACCATCGTCCACAACAACGCGTCCTGGGGCGTGATCCGCATGGGGCAGAAGATGGGACTGGGTTTCGAGATGGCCACCGGGCTGGAAGACACCGACTACGCCGCCATCGCGCGGGGCTTCGGCTGCCATGGCGAGACCGTCACCGAGGCACAGCAGGTGGCCGGCGCGATGCAGCGCGCCCTGGCCAGCGGCCTGCCGGCCGTGCTCGACTGCCGCACCCGGTTCGTCCCCCATCCCGCGGTCGGGCAGTTTGCCAGCATGAACAAATACAGCTTCGATTCCCTCTCCCGGACCGGATAGGCCACGAGGCAGCCAGCGCATTCCCGTACAAACCCAAAAAAGGAGACAAGCATGAAAAGAAGGCAGCTGCTTCACGCAGGCATGGCCCTGGGCGGCCTGGGCGCGTTGCCGCAGGGGGCCCTGGCGCAATCCGGCGGATTTCTCAGTATCTGGTCCGGATTTCCGGCCGGCGGGCTGGGCGACCAGGTCACCCGCCCCCTGCTGGACCAGATGCGCGGAAAGTTTCCCCAGAACCTGGTCTACGACAGCAAGCCAGGGGCCGGAGGGCGCATTGCGGCGGAGCACGTCAAGCGCGCCGGCATGGATGGCAACCACATCCTCCAGTGCCCGAGCTCCAGCATGACGCTGCACCCCCATGTGTTCAAGAAACTGGGGTACGACACCCTCACGGACTTCGTGCCCATCGCCGGCCTGTGCTCTTACACCGCCGTCTTCACGGCGGGCCCCGGGCTGCCCGCCGAGGTGAAAAGCATCGCCGACTACACCCGCTGGGCCAAGGCCCACCCCACCGAAGCCAACTACGGCGTGCCCGCCATGGGCTCGACCCTGCACCTGGCGGGCGCCTTGTTCGGCAAGCAGGCCCAGATCGACATGCGTGCCATCTCCTACAAGGGAGGCGCGCCCCTGTTGACCGACCTGCTGGGCGGCCAGGTGCCGGTGGCGGTCAATGCGGTCAGCGAGGTGCTGCCGCACATCCGCAGCGGCAAGCTGCGCGCGCTCGCCGTGACGGCGCCCACGCGATGGCCGGCCCTGCCCGAGGTACCCACGCTGACGGAACTGGGCTTCAAGGACATTGCCTTTGTCGACTGGCTGGCCTGGTACGGGGCCGCCGGATTCCCCGCCGACAAGCTCAGGCAGGTGAACGCGGCCGTCAACGACGCCCTGGCCACCAGCCAGATGCAGGAGGTGTTCGCCAAGAACGGGCTGGAGGTCATGCGCGTGACCCCGCAGCGCCTGGCCACCAGCGTCAAGGAAGGCCATGCCTTCTGGGCCAGGGTGGTCAAGATCACAGGATTCACACCGGAGGACTGACGCGATGCAGAAAATCACCCTGGCGCAGGCCAGCAAGATGCTGGAGGTGGCCCTGGCCAAGGCCTCCAGCGCCCACTACCCGCCCATGGGCATCGTGGTGCTCGACGAGGGCGGTCACCTGATCGCGTTTGCCAGGCAGGATGGCGCCAGCATGTTCCGCTTCGACATCGCCCAGGCCAAGGCCTGGGGCAGCGTCGGCATGGGCGCGTCGAGCCGCACCCTGGGAGAGCGCGCCAAGAACAACCCCAACTTCTTCGTGTCCCTGTCCTCGACCTCGGCCGGGCGCTTTCTTCCCCAGACCGGCGCGGTGCTGGTCAGGGACGCGGCCGGCAACACCGTGGGGGCGGTCGGCGCCAGCGGGGGCACGGGGGACCAGGACGAGGAGATCTGCCTGGCGGGCGTGTTGGCCGCGGGCTTTTTCAGCGACCTGCCGGCTGCGTGAAGCGGCAGCGGGGCCTGGCCAGAAATGGCCCAGGCCCCTGCCCTGCCAGGCAAGGCTGCCTCAGTGCGCGAAGCGCAGCACCAGGCTGCCTGCGGCCAGCGCCTTGCCCTGGAGCGCCTCCATCAACTGGGCCTTGGTGAGCCCTTCGGGCAGGGCGTCAGGAGCCAGCGAGGTTGCAATCAAGGTGAAGACGTAGTGCTGCGGCGCATTGCCCTTGCGCGGGCACGGGCCCAGGTAGGCCTTGTCGTTGAGCGTGTTGGCGCCCATGACGAACGCCGCCGGGCGCTGCGCGGCAGCCCCCTGGGGCAACCCGCGCAAGGTGGCGGCCATGCCATAGGCCGTCCAGTGGTTCACCCCCAATCCAGCCCGGCCCGCCTGGTCGTCCATCACGATGGCAAAGCTCCGGGTGCCCTCCGGCACGCCCGTCCAGGCCAGTGCGGGCGAGAGGTTCTCGCCCACGCAGTTGGGGTTGGCAGGATTGCGCCCCGCAAACGGGCGCTCCAGCAGGGCGTTGTCGCTGCGCCCCGGTGAGCTCAGGGCCAGGCCGGTGATGGTGGGCGCTGTCGCCGGGGGTGCCGGTGGCGCCGCGGTCGGGGCGCTGGCGCACCCCGCCAGCACCGCCAGGCCGGCAAGGCGGGTCGCTGGAATCCACTTCATGGCTATCTCCTTCGGGTTGGACAGGATGCGAGGGCGGATCAGCGCTGCTGCCACTGCGTGAGCAACTGCGCCATTTCGGCAGCGCTGGACGCAGCGCCGTAGGTGTAGTGGTCGGGGCGCACGATGGCCGCATGCACGCCGTGGCGCAGCATCCAGGAAGACACCACGCCCTGGGCTTCGGGTTCGGAACGCATGTCGATCGGCCGCAGCCCCGGCGGCACCTCGATCGGCAAGGCGCCGTCGGTGACCAGGCGCCAGCCACTGCCAAAGCGCTGGTCCATGAGTTCGCCGCTTTGCATGCGGGGCTGGGGAAAGAGCGTTCCGGCACCGGCCGTCGGCGCGACCAGACCCGTGGTCAGGGCGGGGAGAATGTCCTGGCGCGGTGTGTCCTTCACCACCCCGCCGCACTCGGCCAGCAGCCGTGCATCGCGTTCGCGGGCCTTGTGCGGGTCGCGCTCGCAGATCACCTCGCCGACATGCTTGATGCGGCGCGTGAGTTCCATCACATGGGCCTTGCGCTCGCTGCCGTAGGTGCCGAGCAGGCGCTCGGCGGCTGCGCCACACACCTCGCCCTTGGCCACCGACGCCAGCTTCCAGGTGAGGTTGGCGACGTCGCGCACGCCCTGGCACATGCCCTGCCCCAGAAACGGCGGCTGCATGTGGGCCGCGTCGCCCGCCAGGAACACGCGGCCCGCGCGCCAGTGCTGCGCCACCAGGGCATGGAACCGGTAGCTCGACTGGCGCCACAACTCTCCGTCCTGCGGGGTGATCCAGCGTGACAGCAGTTTCCACGTCTCCTCGGGGGTGGCCATCTGCCGGGGGTCTTCCCCGGGCTTGAGGCTGATCTCCCAGCGGCGGTGGTTTCCCGGTCCGATGACATAGGTGCAGGGCCGTTCCGGCTCGCAGTACTGCACACTGGTCTTAGGAAGCCTGGCCAGCCCCTGGTCGTTGACCAGCACATCCACCACGAGCCATGGCTCGTCGAAGTCCAGGTCTTCCAGTTCGATGCCGAGCATGCCCCGCAACGCGCTGGCGCCACCATCGGCAGCGATGGCCCAGCGTGCCCGCACGGTCTCGCCGCCGATGGTGAGCGACACGCCGTCGGCATCCTGCGAGAGCGCGGTGCACTCGGCGTTCTCCTGCACGGTGACGTTGCCCAGGCGGGCCACGAGTGCGCGCAGCGCGCGCTCGACCGGCGGCTGGGTGAAGACGATGGAGGGGGTGTAGCCCTGGGGGTACGGGGGCGCCACCATGGTCATGCGGCGGATCAGCTGGCCGTCTACCCCGAAGTACTCCGACGGCGTGAAGGGCTCGCAAAAGCGCTGCACCTCGTCCACGACGCCCAGACGCTGGAATACCCGCATGATTTCGTGGTCCAGCGCAATGGCGCGCGGGATCTCGTAGACGCCCTGGCGGCGGTCGCACACGTGGACCTTCAGGCCGGCCTGGCCGAGCAGCCCGGCCGCAACCGCACCCGCCGGACCAAAGCCGACGATGGCAACGTCGTACATGGCTCAGGCCTCCGCGACGATGGGGTTGCTCAGGAGCCCGATCTTCTCGATCTCGATCTCGATGGTGTCGCCCGCCTTCATCCACACCGGCGGTGTGCGCGCCTGGCCCACGCCAGCCGGGGTGCCCATGATGATCGCGTCGCCGGGCTCCAGGGTCAGGCACTGCGAAAGCAGGTGGATGGTCTCCGCCACCCCCCAGATCATGTCGGAGGTGTTCGCGTCCTGCATGACCTGCCCGTTGAGCCGGCTCTGTATGCGCAGGCCGGTGGCCCCTGGCGCCAGTTCGTCGGCCGTCACCAGCACCGGCCCGAAGCCGCCGGTGCCATCGAAGTTCTTGCCGATCGTCCATTGGGGCGTGCGCTTCTGGAAGTCGCGCACCGACATGTCGTTGAAGCAGCTGTAGCCAAAGACATACTGCAGCGCCTCGTCCTGGGGCACATGCCGCGGCACCTTGCGGCCGATCACCACGGCGAGCTCGGCCTCGTAGTCGAACTTCGTGGACACCCGGGGCAACAGCCCCGGCTGGGCATGCCCGATCAGCGAGCTCTTGCCCCGGTAGAAGAACCAGGGGTACTCCGGCTTCTCGCGGCCGCCTTCCTTGGCGTGGTCGAAATAGTTCAGCCCCAGGCAGATGGTCTTGCCCGGCTCGGGCAGCAGCGGCGCAAAGGCCAGGTCCTTCAATGCCAGGCGCGGCGCGTCCGACTGCAGCGCGGCGCGGCCCATGGCCGCCAGGTCATGGCCGGCTTCGAGCTCGGCACGCAGATCGGCGGCCAGGTCCACGGCCGTATCGCCGTCCACGACCGCCAGGCGGGGTTGGCCGTTGTGCAGGTAGGTGGTGAATCGCATGGGGAGAATCCTCAGAGGGTGGGAACAAAGAAAACGGTGCGCTGGGCCTCTTTGAGGCGCGCGCTGGGTGGCTGGGAAATGCCCCATTGGTCCACGCGGCCGGGGGGCCAGGTCCAGTCGGCGGGGGAGCCGGGGCGGTAGCTGTCATCGATCTGCTCGACTTCGGCCGTGTATTCGATGACCAGGCCGAAGGGATCGATGAAGTAGTTGAATGCGTTGTCCCCCGGGCCATGGCGCCCGGGGCCCCATTCGGTGCCATGCCCCGCGTCCTTCATGCGCCCCGCGCCCCGCATCACGGCATCCAGCGTCGGCATGACGAAGGCGATGTGGTTGAGCGCGTCGTTGTCGGAGTCGCCCAGCGCCAGGGTGTGGTGGTCCGCATCGCAGTTCATGAAGGCCATGATCCGGGTGCGGTCGGCGAGCACGAAGCCCAGTGCCTGTTCCAGGAAGACCTGCGTGGCGGCCACGTCGTGGCTGTTCAGGACCGCATGCGCCAGGCGCTGGGGCTGGTCTGGGGGCGCCGGCTCGGTGGGTGCGCTCTGCATGTCGCCATGCACCACCTCGAAGCGGCGGCCGTCGGCATCCCGCACCACGAGACGGGTTCCACCCGCGGGATCTGCGGCGGGGGCCACGCCCTGCTCCACCCGCCCGCCCGCAGCAAGTGCCGCCTGCGCAATGGCGGCAAGTGCCTGGGCGGTGCGCGCGCGCAGGGTGACATGGCGCAGCTGCGGTGTTCCGGGGCGCTCGTGCAGTGCCAGCAGGTGGTGGTCTGCGCCGCTGCCGCGCAGGTAGAGGGCGCCGTCGCCGCGCGCCGCGACCGTGAGCCGCCATACCTGGGTGTAGAAGCGCTCGGCCGCCGCGAGATCGGGCACGGTCAGGGACACGCTGCGCAGCGACTGGATCCAGGGGGATTTCATGGGAGTTCCTTGGAAGAAGTGGGTGATCGGCCCAGGAAGCGCCGGGCATTTTCGAAGGCCAGCGCATCGCAGGTTGCGGCCGGCAGCCCGGCCTCCTGCAGCCGCGCCAGCGGCCTGCGCTCGTGGAAGTTGAAGGGGTAGTCGGTGCCGAGCATCAGCGCCTGCTCGCCAAAGCAATCGATCAGGTAGCGCAGTGCCGGCGCATCGAACACCAGCGTGTCGAAGTACAGCCGCCGGGCCTGCTCCTGGGGCGATTGCGCCATGCCCTGCGCCAGGGCCGGAAACACCTGCCAACCTTGCTGCAGGCGCGGCAGCAGCATCGGCAAGGTGCCGCCGCCATGGCTGAAGGCCATGCGCAGCGCGGGCAGCCGCTGCAGCAGCCCGCCGGTGATCACCGATGCGGCCGCCAGACCGACGTCGGTCGGGTAGGCCAGCACCTGCTGCAGCGCGGCCGGGCCCACCAGCCGCTCCATGCCCGCGGGCTTGAGGGCATGCACGAACACGGGAACATCAAGCTCCACGCACGCCGCAAAGAAGGGTTCGAAGCGCGGGTCGCCGATGGCCGTGCCATTGACATTGCTGCCCACCTCCACGCCGACCAGTCCCAGCGAGCGCACGGCATGCGCCAGTTCGGCAATCGCCGCACCGATGTCCTGCAGCGGCACGGCCGCCAGGCCCAGCATCCGGCCCGCGCTTTCGGCACACAGCGCCGCCGTGGTCTCATTGAGGAAGCGGATCAGGGGCTGCGCATCGGCGAGTTCCAGCCAGTAGCTCAGGAGCTCGGGCATGGGCGACACCACCTGAGTGGCGATGCCCATGTCCGGCAGGTCGGCCAGGCGCCGGGGCGCCGACCAGCACTTCTCGCTCACCGTGCGGTAGTGCTTGCCCTGCACCAGCACATGCCGATGGCACAGGCCCTGGGCGTCGGGTGCGTGCGCGGTGGTGGGCCACGGCGCGGGCAGCGTCTTGCCCAGGTAGGCGGGAAAGGCCTCGGGCACGACATGCGCGTGCACGTCGATCCCGCAGGCGCAGGGGTTCAGCCAGGCCACGCATTCACTCCGGCAGGATGCCGAGGTTCTTGACCAGCGTGGCCCATCGCTCGCGCTCGGACCGCATGAAGGACTCGGCCTCCGGCACGGACATGCCGGGCTCCACGATCGAGCCGAGCGCCTGCATGCGCTGCGCGACCTCGGGCGCCCGCAGCACCGTCTCCAGGTCACGGTTGACCCGGGCCACCAGTTCAGAGGGGGTTCCCGTGGGCGCAAAAAGGCCGTTCCAGCCGGTGTATTCGAACCCTGGGAAGCTCTCGGCCAGGGCCGGCACCTGGGGCAGGTCCGGCAGGCGCCGGGGCGTGCTCACCGCCAGCGGCCTGACCTGCCCGGCCTTCACATAGCTGCTCAATGCCGCATCGGGAAGGCACACCAGCTGCACCCTCCCTGCCAGCACGTCCTGCATGGCGTCGGACGATTTCGTGTACGGAATGTGGTTGAACTTCACGCCCGCCAGGTGGGCCACCGCGTCGGCCAGCATGCCCGAGAAGGTGCGCCCGCCCTCGGTGGCGATGGTCAGCACGCCGGGCTGTGCTCTGGCGTCGGCCAGCACCTCGGCCAGGCCCTTGCCCGGGAGGGCAGCACCGGCCGCCAGCACGAAGGGGCTGCGGCCGATCAGGCGCACAGGAACGAAGTCCTTGGCCGGGTCATAGGGCAGTGACCTGAAGGTCAGCGGGTTGGTCACCATCGCCGCGGTGGTGGCGTAGTAGAAGGTGTAGCCGTCCGGTGCCGAGCGCGCCGCCGCCTGCGCCCCGATGACGTTCTGCCCGCCGGGGCGGTTGTCCACCACCACCGGCCGCCCCCAGGCCCTTGCAAGCTGCTCGCCCACGTACCGGGCCAGGATGTCCGGGCCCGCCCCGGCGGCTTGCGAAAGGATCCAGCGCACCGGGCGCTGGGGCCAGGCGGATGCCTGCGCGCGCAGGACCGTGGTGGGGGTACTGGTGGCCAGGGCGGCAACCGCCCCTAGAACATCGCGCCGCAGCATGCTTGTCTCCTGGTCTTGTGGGTATGGGCTGATCCTAGGCAGAGTGGAAAAATTTGAACAGCCGATACAGTGGATACATAAAATCCATGCCATGGATATTCGTTCTATCGACCTGAACCTGCTCGTGGTCTTCGACACCATGGCCCGGACCCGCAGCGTGAGCCGCGCCGCCGAAGCCCTCGGACTGAGCCAGCCGGCCACCAGTGCCGCCCTGGCCCGGTTGCGGCAGATGTTCGACGACACCCTGTTCGTGCGCACCGGCGCCGGCATGGAGCCCACGCCGCGCGCCCAGGAGATCGCGCCCCTGGTGCGCCAGGTGGTGGAAACCATCAGCAGCGAGATCCTGCAGCGCGCCGGCTTCGACCCCTCCCGTGCGCAGCGGGGGTTCACCGTGCTCACGCCGGATATCGGGGAGGTCACCTTTCTGCCGGGGGTGCTCAGGCACCTGCGCCAGGAGGCGCCGCAGGTGCGCCTGTACGCCATGGCCAAACCCAAGGCGGCGGCGGCCCAGGCGCTGGAGTCGGGCGAGGCGGATCTGGCGATCGGCTTCTTCCCGGACCTGCAGAAGGCCGGCTTCTACCAGCAGCTGCTGTTCAAGACCTCGTATGCCTGCATCACCTGCACGCACAACGCCGCGATCGGCGACCGCCCCACGCTGCGCCAGTTCCTGGGCGCCAAGCATGTGGTGGTCCGGCCCGACGGGCGCGAGCACCAGATTGACAGCTTCCTGTCGGACAAGGGGCACCAGCGCCAGGTGATGCTGGAACTGTCGCATTTCATGAGCCTGCTGGCCCTGCTGCCCGGCTCGGACCTGGTGGCCACGGTGCCACAGGACATCGCCGATGCTGTGGCCCGGCATGTGCAGATCCGCCGCATCGCCCTGCCCTTTCGCCCTCCGCAGATCCAGGTGCAGCAGTACTGGCATCGCCGCCAGCACGAAGCCCCGGCCAATCGCTGGCTGCGCCAGGTGTTCTACCGCGTGAATCGCCGCGACATGCCCGCCGACGCGGCCCCGTGACGGCAGCCCGCCGCTGCCACATGCGGGCCGCGCGGCGGTGGTCAAATCGCAAGTGCATGAATCCGCGCTGGCTGTTATAACTGTGCATACAGCAAGAAACGGCCCCAAAAGGCCGGCGAGGGGGAAACAGCATGACCGATGCGAAAGGGGCCACAGGCCCGTTGTCACGCCTGGCTGCAGGCGTTTTGGCGGCTGCCTGCGCCTTTCTTCCAGCCCAGGCGCAGCCGCTGGACAAGCCTGCGGGGCCCGTGGTGCTGACCATCCAGGGGGGCGTCAGCAAGACCAACCAGGGGGAGAAGGCCCAGTTCGACATGAAGATGCTCGAAAACCTGCCCCAGAAGACCTTCACCACCCAGACCCCCTGGTACCCCCAGCCCGTCACCTTCACCGGGCCGCTGCTGCGCGACGTGCTCGCGGCCGCGGGCGCCAAGGGCAGCAAGATCACGGCGGTGGCGCTCAACGACTACAAGACCGAGATACCGTTCGACGACGCCACGCGCCACGAGGTGATCGTGGCCCGGCTCATGAACAACCGCGCCATGCCCATCCGCGAAAAAGGCCCCCTGTTCATCGTCTACCCCTTCGATACCAAGGCCGAACTGCGCACCGAGCTCTACTACAACCGCTCTGCCTGGCAGCTCAGCACATTGCAGATCAAGTAGCGCGGGGCTGCCCATGCTGCGCAGCAAGCACCTCCTGCCCCTGATCATCGCCAGCCTGGTGGTGGTCTACGTGTCCATCGCCACGGTCCAGTACCGCCAGTACCGCAGCGTCGAAGCCGTGATGCGCCGGGGCGACGTGAACGCCCTGTGGTCCTACCTGCAGCTCAATGTGGAGCACGAACGGCTGGACCACGCACTGCACCAGTACGAGTACGACCCCCAAAGCATCTCCACGGATGCGCTGCAGCTGCGCTACGACCTGTTCCTGAGCCGTTTCAGCGCACTGGAGAGCGGCACCGCGCGCACGCTCATGCAGCACGAGCCGCTGTACGCCAAGGCACTGGCGGAGCTGCAGGAGTTCGTGGAGGCCGGTGACAGCTATTTCGGCCAGAGCGTCGACGCGCGCACCAGCCAGGCCAACATGCGGCTGCTGCGTGAGCGCCTGGTGGAACTGCGCCCGACGGTGCAGGAGCTGTCGCTCAACGCCTCGCGCATTTCCGCGCTGCTCGGCGACCAGCGCAACGCCGAGGTGCAGCACCAGACCCTGCTGACCACCGGCCTCACGGCCTTCCAGGCAGTGCTCACCTTTTTGCTGGCCGTGGCCATGGCCCGGCAGTTCCTCAAGCGCGAAAAAGCCAAGTCGCTGGCCATGGCCGCACAGGCCGAGCTGGTGGAAGCCTTGAAGCGCAGCGAAGAGGTGCTCGAAGCCCGGGTGGTCCAGCGCACCGAGGAGCTGGAGCAGGCCAACGCTACCTTGCGCGAGCACGAGGACGAGCTCGAGGTGGCCCGCGCCCGCGCCGAAGATGCCTCGCAGATGAAGTCGGACTTCCTGGCCAACATGAGCCACGAGATCCGCACCCCCATGAACGCCGTGATCGGCATGAGCCACCTGGCGCTGACCACCGACCTGTCGCCACGCCAGCGCGACTATGTCGAGAAGATCCAGCGCTCGGGCCAGCACCTCTTGGGCCTGATCAACGACATCCTCGATTTCTCCAAGATCGAGGCCGGCAAGCTGGAGGTGGAGACCGTCGATTTCGACCTGCGCGGCGTGCTCGACAACGTGGCCAACCTGATCGGCGACAAATGCTCGGCCAAGGGCCTGGAGCTGATGTTCGATGTGGACCCGGCCCTGCCCGACGACCTGCGTGGCGACCCGCTGCGCCTGGGGCAGATCCTCGTGAACTATGGCAACAACGCCGTGAAGTTCACCGACACCGGAGAGATCGTGGTGCGCGTGACCACGCTGCAGCGCGATGCCGACGGCCTGCTGCTGCGCTTCGAGGTCCAGGACACAGGCATCGGCCTCACGCCCGAGCAGCAGTCGCGGCTGTTCCGCTCCTTCGAGCAGGCGGACACCTCCACCACGCGCAAGTACGGCGGCACCGGGCTGGGCTTGGCCATCTCCAAGAAGCTGGCGGGCCTGATGGGCGGTGAGGTCGGCGTGGACAGCACACCCGGGCTGGGCAGCCGCTTCTGGTTCACGGCCCGCGTGGGCCTGGGCACGCCCTCGGCGCGCCCTTTGCTGCCCGAGCCCGACCTGCGCGGGCGTCGGGTGCTGGTGGTGGACGACAGCGAGCAGGCACGCCAGATCCTGGCGGGCCTGCTGGCCAGCATGAGCTTTGCGGTGACCACGGCCGCCTCGGGCAGCGAGGCGATTGCCGCGGCACGCGATGCGGACGCGGCGGGCGCGCCCTGCGAGATTGCGTTCCTGGACTGGAAGATGCCGGACATGGACGGCGTGCAGACCGCGGCCCAGCTGGCCCTGCTGCCCCACCCCCCGGTGCCGGTGATCGTCACCGCGCATGGCCGGGAGGATGTGTTCCGTGCACTGGAGCAGGCCGGCATCCGCCTGATGCTGACCAAGCCGGTCAGCCCGTCCCAGCTGTTCGACACCGCCATCCGGGCGCTGGGCGGCGTGCAGGACACCGGCCTGGCAGACCGCGCCGCAGCGCGCCGAACCAGCGCGCCCGACCTGGCCCCCATCCATGGCGCCCGGGTGCTGCTGGTGGACGACAACGACCTGAACCAGCAGGTGGGCGCCGACCTGCTGGGCGATGCCGGGCTGGTGGTGGAGGTGGCCGAGAACGGCCAGGTGGCGCTCGACATGCTGCACCAGCGTGCGCCCTACGACATCGTGCTCATGGACATGCAGATGCCGGTGATGGATGGCCTCACCGCCACGCGCCGCCTGCGCGAGAACCCGGCCTGGGCCGGCCTGCCCGTGCTGGCCATGACGGCCAATGCCATGAGCAGCGACCGCGACAGCTGCCTGGCGGCCGGCATGAACGGCCATGTGGCCAAGCCCATCGACCCCGATGAGCTGTTTTCCCAACTGCTGCAGTGGGTGCCGGCGCGCTCCGAGGGCCAGGGAGCGCAGGCTGCTGCCGCACCTGCCCAGGCGGCGGGCACGCTCCCTGAGCCGCTCACGCGCATCGACGGGCTGGACACGGCCGCCGGCCTGCGCCGCGTGCTGGGCAAGCCGGCGGCCTACGAGAGCCTGCTGCGCAAGTTCGTGGCCGGCCAGGCGTCGGCGGTGCAAAACACGCAGGCCTTCCTGGCCGCGGGGCAGCGCGAGGATGCCCTGCGCAGCATGCACACCTTGAAGGGCACGGCGGGCACCATTGGCGCGGCACCTCTGGCCCAGTTGGCAGAAGCGGTGGAAAAGGCCCTGGCGGACGGGGCAGACACGGCCGCGCTGGCCGCCCTGCTCTCCCCCCTGGACACCGGCTGCCAGGCGCTGGTGGCGGCATTGCAAGGCGCGCTGCCCGCCGAAGAGGCCGCTGTGGCCCAGGTGCTGGTGGACGAAGCCGAGGCCCGGCAACTGCTGGCGCGCCTGGATGCCCTGCTGGCGGACGACGATTCGGACGCCGTGGAGCTGTTCAAGGAGTCCGCGCCCGCCCTCAAGGCCTTGCTGGGCCCCGTCTACGGCGAAATGAAACGGGCATTGGACAGCTACATCTTCACCGACGCACTGGCGCTGCTGCGTGCTGCGCCCCTGCCCGACCCCGCGATAGAAGGAGGACCCACGTCATGACGAGCAACCCCATGGAGCCCAGCGGCAAATGCACCGTGCTGGTGGTGGACGACACGCCCGACAATTTGTCGCTGATGAGCGACCTGCTGCGCTCGGACTACAAGGTCAAGCTGGCCAACAGCGGCGAGCGGGCCTTGCAGATCGTGGCGGGCGATGCCAAGCCCGATTTGATCCTGCTGGACATCATGATGCCCGAGATGGACGGCTACGAGGTGCTGCGCCGCCTGCAGTTCAACCCCGATACCGAAGACATCCCGGTGATCTTCCTCACCGCCATGAGCGCATCGGACGACGAAACGGTCGGCCTGGAACTGGGCGCGGTGGACTACATCACCAAGCCCATCAACCCGGCCATCACCCTGGCGCGGGTGCGCAATCACCTGCTGCTCAAGCGCGCCCGCGACATGCTGGCGCGGCAGAACCAGTACCTGGAAGAGGAAGTGGCCAAGCGCACGCGCGAGGTGGTGGAGCTGCAGGACGGCACCATCCGCGCCATGGCCTCGCTGGCCGAGACGCGCGACAACGAGACAGGCAACCACATCCGCCGCACCCAGCACTATGTGGAAGTGCTGGCCCGCAAGCTGCAGCACCACCCGCGCTTTGAGGACGAGCTGACCGAGGCGGCCATCGAGATGATCTTCAAGTCGGCGCCGCTACACGACATCGGCAAGGTGGGCATCCCGGACCGCATCCTGCTCAAGCCCGCCAAGCTCGCGCCCGAAGAGTTCGAGATCATGAAGACCCACACCACGCTGGGGCGCGACGCGATCATTTCCGCAGAGCGGGAGACCTCGCACACCAACCCGTTCTTCCGCTACGCCAAGGAAATCGCTTACAGCCACCAGGAAAAATGGGACGGCTCGGGCTACCCTGAAGGCCTGGTGGGCAACACCATTCCGCTGTCCGCGCGCCTGATGGCCGTGGCCGACGTGTACGACGCGCTGATCTCCGAGCGCGTCTACAAGGCCGCTTTCCCCCACGAGGTGGCGGTGGAAATCATCCGCGACGGCCGGGGCAGCCATTTCGACCCCGACATGGTGGACGCCTTCCTGGCACTGTCCGAGGAGTTCCGGGGCATCGCCCAGCGCTTTGCCGATGGCGAGCATGCGCTGAACGCCCAGGTGGACCGGATCGCCACAGACCTGCCCGCCGAGCACATCGAACTGACCGCGCAAGACACCAAGTCCTGAGACATGCACCCCTCCAAGACCACCGTGCTGCTGGCCGAAGGCGCCAGCGCCATGCGCCAGGCCCTGGCCAGCCAGCTGCAGACCTTCGGCTTCGGCCAGGTGCTGCAGGCCCGCGACGGCGCGCGCGCCCTGCAGCTGCTGCGCGCAGAACCCGTGCACGTGGTGATCTGCGACCTGGACATGCCGGGCATGGACGGCCTCTCGCTGCTCGAGGCCATGCGCGCCGAGCCCAAGCTGGCCGGCCTGCCTTTCATCCTGATGTCGGGCGGGCTGGACCGCGACTCGGCCGCCCGGGCCATCCGCCTGGGCATCGGCGACCTGCTGGTCAAGCCCTTCACGGTGCGCCGCCTCATCGAACGCATGCAGCGCGTGCTGCAGCGCGACACGCAAGCCATCTCCTCGGCCCTGGTACCGCCACCACTGGAGCCCGTGCCCGACCCCTTGGCCACCGAACCCGAACGCGCCACCATCCTGGTGGTGGACGACACGCCCGACAACCTGCAGCTGCTGGCCGGCCTGTTCCGCGACCGCTTCAAGGTCAAGATCGCGCACAACGGCGAGAAGGCTCTGGCCATCAGCCAGTCCGACACACCGCCGGACCTGATATTGCTCGACGTGATGATGCCCGGGATGGACGGCTTCGAGGTGGCGCGCCGCCTGCGCGAGCACCATGCCTCGGAATGCACGCCCATCATCTTCGTCACCGCGATGACCGACGACGCCTCACGCCACCAGGGCCTGAGCCTGGGCGCCATCGACTATGTCTTCAAGCCCATCGAACCCGAGCTGCTGCGCCTGCGGGTCAGCAACCTTATGTACTACGTGGAGCACCGCAAGCAGTTGCAGAAGGATTTTGACCAGATGCACGAGAACAGCCGGTTGCAGGCGGAGGTGGAGCGGCTGCAGGTGGAGTTAAAAGCGCTGCAAGGCGGGTGATTTTGCCATTCGAAGATGGACATCTTCAACCGCTAAAAAAGTACAATCTGAATATTCGTTCGCCTCTTCAAATTTCAAATCTTTATTACTGATATCTGAAGCGCGATTATTTAGTTTTTTCTCCAGCCACAATGGTAGTGCGACCGTTTTTTGATAGTCCCTGATGGATATCAATTGCGCAGGTATTGAAATATAATCATTCAGTGAGAGTGGGTCTGAGATTGGTGTTGTTGCAAGCGCGGAAACACTGGATGCGCTTGCGGCTGAAACAAGAAGATTTCTTCTGTGTATTGAGGAGTCTTCATAATTGGTTGAAATCTATATAGTGTTATTAATTTATTGAGGTAGAACTTGCTGCGCCGACACCAAGGCTTGCACCTTCGTGTCCGTCAGCACCTTGCCATCGGCTCAGATCTGCTCCACATGCTGGGCCGCGCCAAGGTATCAGTCCGTGATGATGGCCTTGCCGCTGGTGCCGATGGGAAATAATCCTTCCATCTGAACTGCTCTCCTTGCTTTTTGGGCGCGATCATTCCAATATTCAGCCATCGTCTTGGATGGCGCAACACCTAACCCCTTGCTATATAGCTCTGCAAGCGATGATTTCGCCCCAATAGAGCAAGTTCTGGGCGCTGCAATTGAGCACCAGTAAAAAGCCTGCGTATCGTCTTTTTTTTCTACGCCCGGAAATTCAGCTAATCCCTTGTCGTGAGCCCTGCACAACCACTCCGCGGCAGCAGGATTGCCACCGCGTGCAGCAATTTCTGCCCATTTTGGCATGTCGGAGAGCTTTAATATGGGGTGGTTTGGATTCGTGCGATAATCCCATCGCGCTCGCCCCATTTCCATTAACCAAGTCGCAGCCTGAGGGTCCCCAGACTCTCCCGCATCGATCACAGGCTGCAGTAACTCCTTGAGAAGAGGCAGACTGATTGGTTTTCGGGGGCCATTGGGTTCATCGGGGTTGACGGGCTCTGTCTTCCATCGCTCATCCCAAATGTAGGCGTAGTAGGCGGCTGCGCCCTTGGAGCCATTGGCGATGGCCTTTTTAAGCCATGCAAGGCGCTCCTCTTTGTCCTCTGTGGCTATGCCCATAAAGTATTGGGCATCAACATCGCCCATTTTTGCTCTGGCTTCTTGTTGGCCGATTTGCTCCGGAGGCATCGGTCGCACGAAGCTGCTGCGCTCCCATTCAATTTGGCAAGGCGTAGGGATATACATAAAACCGCTTGAGCTATAAGCGCTGACGTGCAAAAAAAACAATGCAAGCATAGCTGGCTTGGTCAGCTTCGGAAGTCGAGTGTGTTTCTTCATGAGTTTATGAAATTTGAATGAATGCGGATTTTTAAAATTCGCAATGATTTTTTGATATTTTTGATGGTGAGTGTCGACTGCTCACCGTTCTCTCAAAATCTTACGCCCCGCCCTCTGAATAGGACTGAGCAAGAACTCGACAACCGATGGCTGGTTGGTTTTTATTGCTACGGTAATATTTATCCCCCGGCGCCAGCTTAACCCGCTTTCCATCGACATCAATATGGGTCTGGTTGAACTTCAGCATGGCCGGGAAGATCGCCCCGCGCCTCTCGTAATTGACCGCGTCCTGCGTGACCGTATCCACCGTGGCGTTCACCATGCCGTAGCGCGGGAAGATAAAGGTCTCCAGCTTGATGGCCATGGTCCTGGCCCGGGCTCACGAAGCAGATGTCCTTGTTTTCCAGCGTAATCTCGGCGCTCACGCGGGCGCTGCCCGGCACGATGACCATCAAAGCCTGGGCTTCAGTGACCACGCCGCCCTCGGTGTGCATGGCCTGTAGCTGGACGGTGCCGGACCCGGGGAGGTGCTCGGTGGTGGTGTGCGAGCCCCTGCCTTGGGAGGCGGTTGCAGCAACTGCTGCTTCGCAGGCGCGCAGGCCAGCACGGATGGCGCGGGCACCGGCCGCTTGGTGTCGGCGGGCCATAGCGCAGCGCTTGGTCACCACGGGGGCTGAACCTTGTGCGGCGGCTCTCCCTTGCGGCTGCGCTACGCCCTCACGCATTTCTTGCATCCTCGCCTCCGCAATGAATTGCTATTTGGTGGAGAGGGATGTTATCTGTCTAAGTAGTCTCACCGCGTGTCAGGACCCACCCAGATGGGTGAGCTTTGCCACTCGTTCAGCAGGCCTTCAGGTCAGCGCTGTCGCATGCGTCTTCAAAGACGCGCTGCCTTGCCTTGTCGCCACCAACCCCAGCTTGCCCAGCAGCTGCACATCGGCCTCCACATCCGGGTTGCCCGTCACCAAGAGCTTGTCGCCGTAGAAGATTGAATTGGCCCCGGCCAGGAAGCACAGCGCCTGCACCGCCTCGCCCAACTGCTGGCGCCCCGCCGACAGGCGCACGCGGGCGCGCGGCATGGTGATGCGGGCCACGGCGATCATGCGCACGAAATCGAGCGGGTCGATGGGCTCGCTGTCGGCCAGCGGGGTGCCGGGCACGCGCACCAGGCTGTTGATGGGCACGGACTCGGGGTACGGGTCGAGGTTGGCCAACTGGGCAATCAGGCCGGCGCGGTGCACGGGCGCCTCGCCCATGCCCACGATGCCGCCGCAGCAGACGCTGATGCCGGCGCTGCGCACGTGCTGCAAGGTATCGAGCCGGTCCTGGTAGGCACGCGTGCTGACCACGTCGGTGTAGTACTCGGGGGCGGTGTCGAGGTTGTGGTTGTAGTAGTCCAGGCCCGCGTCCTTGAGCGCCATCGCCTGGTGCGATTCGAGCATGCCCAGGGTGGCACAGGTCTGCAGGCCCAGGCCCTTGACGGCGCCGATCAGCTCGCTGACCTTCTCGATGTCGCGGTCCTTGGGGGCGCGCCATGCCGCCCCCATGCAAAAGCGGGTGGCGCCCGCGTCCTTGGCGGCCTGGGCGGCACGCAGCACTTCGTCCACGGCCATGAGCTTCTCGGCCTTCACGCCCGTGTCGAACTCGGCCGCCTGCGGGCAGTAGCCGCAGTTCTCGGGGCAGCCGCCGGTCTTCACCGAGAGCAGCGTGGCCAGTTCGATGTCGCCCTTGGGCCAGTGCTCGCGGTGCACGGTCTGGGCCTCGAACAGCAGGTCCATCAGGGGTTTGTCGAGCAGGGCCTGGATGGCCTGCACCGACCAGGCCCCCCGCACAGGGCGTGAAGCGACGGGGCGGTGCAGCTGGATGGCCTGGGGGGCCGCGGTCGTGGTGGATGGCATGGGTTCTTCTCTCCTTGCAATGCTGCCTGGTGCCCCCCAAAGGTGGCGGCACCCACAGGCAACAGGTGACAAAAGACGCCACAGGCATGAACCCATCCCATGTGGCGCGCTGCGCTATGGCGATGATTCTGAAGGAGAAAAAGGCACAAGATCAAGCCATCGGGTCACAAAAAGTGCCACAAAAACCCCATGCACCAACTGCACGCAAGATGGCGTGCAAAAACCGCGAAAAAGGCAGAAGTTATTGGCTTTTGACGGAATTTGTCGGCATAGAAAAATCCGTCGCAGCAAGTGGCCACTTATGGAGGACATCTGCAGTCAATCCGGGGGCAGGCCTTCGTGCGGCTCAACGACGTTGGCGCAAGATGCCATCCCGATGTGTAAGAACCTGTTCACGATCTCCCAGGGGTCGCGCAGCGGCTTTGGCGGGAGGTATGCAAGGCGCGGTGCGCAGCCAATAGCTCGGCTATTGGCAAGCGCCGCAACGCCGCAGACCGCCCGCCAAGGCCACTGCCCGAAGGGTTGGAGCGAAATCGGGCGATTGGACGCCCCGGCTGCTTGCATGGGCACGAGCCCATGCGGCGCATCCGATGCATCCACTCATCCCGATTGCGCCCCAACGCGATCCCCTGCGAGATCGTGAACAGGTTCTAAGGCCTGGCCCGGATTGGATAGCATGGGGGCATGAAACAGCTCACTGCAATGTCCCTGGGCCTTGCCCTTGGCGCCGCCCTGGCAGGCCCCGCCCATGCGGGCATCTATTCGGACGATCTGGCCAAGTGCCTCGTGGCGTCCACCAGCGATGCCGACCGCTCACTGTTGGTGCGCTGGATCTTTTCCACGTCCGCCCTGCACCCGGATGTGGCGAGCATTTCGGCGGTCACGCCGGCGCAGCGAGAGGGCACGAACAAGTCGACCGGGCAGTTGATTGAGCGCCTGCTGACCGACACCTGCCGCAAACCGACCCGTGAAGCCCTGAAGTACGAAGGCCCCGCCGCGATCCAGACCAGCTTTCAGGTGCTGGGCCAGGTGGCGATGCGCTCGCTGATGGAGAACCCGGCGGTCGCCCAGGGCTTCCAGGGCATGGGCCGGTACATCGACGAAAACAAGATCCGCGAACTGGCCAAGTAAGACCGCGGCCGGCGCAACGGAACGCAGGACAAGTTCAGGCGCCGGGCGCTGGGCCGGTACGCTCGGCCCATGCCAGGGCCAGCGCGCCAGCGGCCAGGCAGAGCAAGGCGACCAGGTCGGCCACCACCACCCGCTGCAGGTGGGCGTTGAACCCGCCCGTGGACCAGGCCAGCCAAAGGAAAGAGACCACGCTGAAGCCCCCCAGGACCAGTGCCAGCCACTGCAGGGCGGGCTTGAACGCGGCCAGCACGCACACGCCACCCACGATGCCGAACAGCACGGCGCGGTGGCGCATGAGGATCAGCGCACTGGGGTCGGACGGTGCGGCCCCATACAAACGGGCCAGGTGCTCTGGCCCGAGCACGCCCGACAAGGGGATCAGGTGGATGACGCCCACGGCCAGCAAGGCCAGGGTGGTGAGGATCGGCATGGGGCACAACTCCAGGAAGGAATGGAATGCCCCGGTTGTATCCCCCATGGACTTACGGATCCATGACCCGCCAGGTCATGGACGGCGTTCTGCGAGCTCAGCGCCCGAGCAGTTCCTCCAGCGCCTGGCGGATGGCGCCCGGCTTGTCCGCCGTGCCCTCGAAGGCGGAGCAACTCGGGGCGTGCTCCCGCTCGGGGCCGCGCGCCCCCACCTGCGAGAACAGGCGCTCGCAGTCGCAGCGCAGCCGGGCCAGGGTCTGCCGGGTGCGGCGGTTCTTGACCTCGGCCACCCAGCAGCTGTCGGCGCAGCCGCAGGAGCGGTATTCCAGCACTTCACTGGAGCGACCCCAGTCCAGCGGGTAGGCGCCACCTGCGGCCCAGAGCGCGGGGCTGGCCAGCGCCAGCAGCAAGGCGGCTGCAGCCCGGGTTCGTCCCGCGAAGACCATTGCTTGCTGTGGGCTCAGCCCAGCGCCGCGATCACGTCGGCTGGCGCCTGCACCAGCTCGATGAGCACGCCCTCGCCCGCAATCGGGAACTCGTCGTTGCTCTTGGGGTGCAGAAAGGTGATGTCGTAGCCGGCAGCCCCCTTGCGGATGCCGCCCGGCGCAAAGCGCACGCCCTTGGCGGTGAGCCATTCGACGGCACGGGGCAGGTCGTCGATCCACAGGCCGATGTGGTTGAGCGGCGTGGTGTGCACGGCGGGCTTCTTGTCGATGTCGAGCGGCTGCATGATGTCGACCTCGACCTTCCAGGCGCCCTGCCCCATGGCCAGGATGTCCTCGTCGACGTTCTCGCGCTCGCTCTGGAAAGTACCGGTCTGCATGAGGCCGAGCATGTCCACCCACAGGGTCTTCATGCGCGCCTTGTCGGTACCGCCGATGGCGACCTGCTGGATGCCCAGGACTTTGAAGGGACGGGAGGCTGCGGTATTCATGGCTGATCTTTCAAAAAATAGTGGTGTCAGACTTCACCGAGCACCCAACTGCTGGCGGTGGCGAAGTATTCGCGCAGCCAGGCGTTGTAGCGCAGGTAGAGCGGCGTGGGGGCGGCCGCCACCACGGATTGCGTGTAGCCGATCTTGCGCGCGATGCGCTGGGCGCGCACGGTGTGGAAATCGCTGGTGACCACGGCCACGGGGCTGGCCAGGCCCAGGCCCCTGGCCTGCAGCAGCGGCAGGCTGTAGCGCAGGTTCAACTCGGTGCTGGTGCTGCGCTCCTCCTGCAGGATGCGCCCGGCCGCCATGCCCTGCGCGCGCAGGTAGTCGCCCATGATGCGGCCCTCGCTTGCGGTTTCGCCGAAATCCACGCCGCCCGAGACCACCACCCAGGCGGCGGGATGGGCGGCGGCCAGCTCGCGCGCCTTGTCCAGCCGGGCCCGCAGTGCCGGCGAGGGCTGGCCGTTGGGCGTGCCGCTGCCCAGCACGATGATGGCCTTGAGCGGCACATCGGCTACTGCAGCATTGAATACATGTACCTGCCCGGCCAGTGCACTCCAGAACAGGCCCACGCTGGCCACCCAGGCCAGCAGCAGCAGCCAGCCTGCGCGCCACAGCCGCCGGCCCCAGGGTGAGCGCTTGCGCCAGGCTTGCAAGGCCTGCCAGCGCCAGGCCAGCAGGCACAAGCCCAGGCCGAGGGCACCCGGCACGGTCACGCCCATCGAGAACAGGCCCATGGACATCAGCACCAGGCCATCGGCCAGCAGCACCGCACCTGCCAGCAGGCAGGCCAGGCGCGCCAGCGGCCACCGTTTTCGTGGCGCGGTCGACCACCCGTCCACCGTCACGAACACAGCTGCGTACGCCCCGCGATCATTGGAATTCCAGGATCACCTGGTCCACGGCCAGCGATTCGCCCTTGCCGGCGACGATCTTGCCCACCACGCCATCCTGCGCGGCAAAAAGGATGTTCTCCATCTTCATGGCCTCGATCACGGCCAGCTTCTCGCCGGCCTGCACCTTCTGGCCGGGTTGCACGGCCACGTCCACCAGCAGGCCGGGCATGGGCGAGAGCAAAAAGCGGCTCAGGTCCGGCGGTGCCTTGAAGGGCATGAGCTGGTGCAGGCGTGCGCCCAGCGGCGAGAGCACGATGGCGTCGATCTGCGTGCCGTTGTGGGCGATGCGCAGCGCCAGCGGGTTCTTGCCCGGGCCGCGCTCGACCTGGGCGGTGAAGCCCAGGCCATTGCACTGGCCCTGCACGCGCACCTGGCCCAGTGTGGCCGAGCTGCTGATGCGGTAGGTGCGGTCCTCCACCGTCACTGCGCTGGAGCCGGACTTGTCCTCGAAGTCCGTGACCGACACGGCGTGGTGGATGTTCTTGCCTTCGGCGCCCAGCGTGACCACCACGAACTGCTCGCCCACCTTGACCTCGTGGCCTGCCAGCTGGCCGCTGATGCCCGAGGCGCGCGCGCGGTAGCGGCGGTTCATGTAGGCGGCCAGCGCCACCAGGAACAGCGGGTCTTCGTGCGGCACGTCCTCGGCGGCAAAGCCCTGGCTGTAGTTCTCGGCGATGAAGCCGGTGTTGAAGTCACCCGAGACGAACTTCGGGTGCGCCAGCAGCGCCGCCTGGAACGGAATGTTGCTGCTGATGCCGCGGATCACGAAGCCGTTGAGTGCCGCGCGCATCTTGTGGATGGCGTCTTCGCGGTCGGTGCCGTGCACGATGAGCTTGGCGATCATCGAGTCATAGAACATGGGGATCTCGCCGCCCTCGTACACGCCAGTGTCCACGCGCACGCCGAGCTTCTTGGCCGTGTCGGACTGGAACATGCTCTCTTCCGGCGGCTGGAAGCGCACCAGGCGCCCGGTGCTCGGCAGGAAGTTGCGGAACGGATCTTCGGCGTTGATGCGGCACTCGATGGCCCAGCCGTCGCGCTTCACATCGGCCTGGGTCAGCGGCAGGGCCTCGCCGGCGGCCACGCGGATCATCAGCTCCACCAGGTCCAGGCCGGTGATGCACTCGGTCACCGGGTGCTCCACCTGCAGGCGGGTGTTCATCTCCAGGAAGTAGAAGTCCTGGTCCTTGCCGACCACGAACTCCACCGTGCCGGCGCTCTGGTACTTCACGGCCTTGGCCAGTTGCACGGCCTGCTCACCCATGGCCTTGCGCGTGGCGTCGCTGATGAAGGGGGACGGCGCCTCTTCGATCACCTTCTGGTGGCGGCGCTGGATGGAGCATTCGCGCTCGTTCAGGTAGATCACGTTGCCGTGGCTGTCGCCCAGCACCTGGATCTCGATGTGGCGCGGCTGCTGCACGAACTTCTCGATGAAGATGCGGTCGTCGCCGAAGCTGTTGCGCGCCTCGTTCTGGCAGCTCGTGAAGCCCTCGAAGGCCTCCTTGTCGTTGAAGGCCACGCGCAGGCCCTTGCCGCCGCCGCCGGCCGAGGCCTTGATCATCACCGGGTAGCCGATGCCCTTGGCGATCTCCACCGCCTGCTCGGGGCCGCTGATGGCGTCGTTGTAGCCGGGGATGGTGTTGACCTGGGCTTCGTTGGCGAGCTTCTTGGAGGCGATCTTGTCGCCCATGGCCGCGATTGAATGCGCCTTGGGGCCGATGAAGGCGATGCCCGCGTCCTCGCAGCGCTGGGCAAAAGCCTCGTTCTCCGACAGGAAGCCGTAGCCCGGGTGGATGGCCTGGGCGCCGGTCTGCTTGGCGGCGGCAATGATGTTGTCGGCCAGCAGGTAGCTTTCGCGGCTCGGTGCCGCGCCGATGCGCACGGCCTCGTCGGCCAGCTTCACATGGCGGGCCTCCTTGTCGGCCTCGGAGTACACGGCCACGGTGGCGATGCCCATCTTTTGGGCGGTGGCGATGACTCGGCAGGCGATCTCACCGCGGTTGGCGATCAGGATTTTGGTGAACATGGTCTGTCTCTTCTAGGGTTTGACCGCATCAGCGGTTGATGATCAGGGAGTAGACCGGCGGCGTCTGCGACCGGTCCACAAAGACATAGGCGGTGCCGTCCGAGCAGAAGTTCGCCACCTCGGTGGTGCCGCCCTCCTCCAGCGCCACCCAGTTGTCGATCTGCAGTACCAGGCGGCCCGGCGGCACCTGCTGGGCGCCATTGGCCGTCCAGTAGGGCACACCGCCGGCCTTGGTGCGCCACTCGCTGGCCCAGTCGTGTGGGTGGGCGATTTCGTCGGGCAGGTCGCTGTGCTTGCCGTAGTCGTAGAAGGCCTCTTCGAGTTCGGCTGGGGCGCCGTCGTCGGCGGCATGCCAGTGCGTGACGGCCAGCTCGGGCAGCAGTTCGGGCGTGCCGTCCGCCACCACGGGGGCTGGCGTCGGCGCGTCGGCCAGCGCCTGGCGCAGCACGGTGAAAACCGCGTTGGCGCCGCCATCGACTTCCCAGAAGCTGCAGACGCTGTCCCATTCGCACTTGAAGGCGAACAGCACTTCGCCATCCGCCACGCCGGGCAACACCGCCGGGTCGGCCGGCAGCTGGGCCAGGTGGCTCATGGGGCGACCGCACTCCTCGCAGACCGGCCAGCGCTCGGCGGGCAGGCCCCAGGGAAGGCCGCCGAGCTTGGGCACCAGGCCCTGCGCGGCACCCTTGCGAAAACGGGGGTAGTGGCTCAGCACCGTGGCCTCACAGGGGGATGTTGCCGTGCTTGCGCCAGGGGTTCTCGAGCTTCTTGTCGCGCAGCATGACGAGGCTGCGGCAGATGCGCTTGCGCGTCTCGTGCGGCAGGATCACGTCGTCGATGAAGCCGCGCGCGCTGGCCACGAAGGGGTTGGCAAAGCGCTCCTTGTACTCGGCCTCGCGGGCGGCGAGCTTGACGGGGTCGTTCTTGTCCTCGCGGAAGATGATCTCCACCGCGCCCTTGGCGCCCATCACGGCGATCTCGGCGTTGGGCCAGGCCAGGTTGACGTCGCCGCGCAGGTGCTTGGAGCTCATCACGTCGTAGGCGCCGCCGTAGGCCTTGCGCGTGATGACGGTGATTTTGGGCACCGTGCACTCGGCGTACGCGTAGAGCAGCTTGGCACCGTGCTTGATGATGCCGCCGTACTCCTGGCTGGTGCCGGGCATGAAGCCGGGCACGTCGACGAAGGTGACCACGGGGATGTTGAAGGCATCGCAAAAGCGCACGAAGCGCGCAGCCTTGATGGAGCTCTTGATATCCAGGCAGCCTGCCAGCACCAGCGGCTGGTTGGCGACGATGCCCACGGTCTGCCCCTCCATGCGCGCCAGGCCGATCACGATGTTCTTGGCGTAGTCGGGCTGCAGCTCGAAGAAGTCGCCGTCGTCCACCACCTTGGTGATCAGCTCCTTCATGTCGTAGGGCTTGTTGGGGTTCTCGGGCACCAGGGTATCGAGGCTCCGGTCCATGCGGTCGGCCGGGTCGTTGCTCGGGCGCACGGGCGCCTTTTCGCGGTTGTTCAGCGGCAGGTAGTTGTACAGGCGGCGCAGCATCATCAGCGCCTCCACGTCGTTCTCGAAGGCCATGTCGGCCACGCCGCTGCGCGTGGTGTGGGTACCGGCGCCGCCCAGTTCCTCGGCGGTGACTTCTTCGTGCGTCACGGTCTTGACCACCTCGGGGCCGGTCACGAACATGTAGCTCGAGTCCTTGACCATGAAGATGAAGTCGGTCATGGCCGGCGAGTACACCGCGCCGCCGGCGCAGGGGCCCATGATCATGCTGATCTGTGGGATCACGCCGCTGGCCAGCACGTTCTTCTGGAACACGTCGGCATAGCCGCCCAGCGAGGCCACGCCCTCCTGGATGCGCGCGCCGCCCGAGTCGTTGATGCCGATCACCGGGGCGCCGACCTTCATGGCCTGGTCCATCACCTTGCAGATCTTCTCGGCATGCGTCTCGCTCAGGGCGCCGCCGAAGACGGTGAAGTCCTGGCTGAAGACGAAGACCAGGCGGCCGTTGATCATGCCGTAGCCGGTGACCACGCCGTCGCCCGGGATCTTGTTGGCTTCCATGCCGAAGTCGGTGCAGCGGTGCTCGACGAACATGTCCCACTCTTCGAAGGTGTTGTCGTCGAGCAGCAGCTCGATGCGCTCGCGCGCCGTGAGCTTGCCCTTGGCGTGCTGCGCATCGATGCGCTTTTGCCCGCCGCCCAGGCGCGCCAGGGCGCGCTTCTTCTCCAGTTGCTCCAGGATGTCTTGCATGGTCGCTGCTCTTTCGGTGAAATGGCTGTGGTTGTCTAGGGTGTAGGGGTATGGGATGCCGCCAGCAGGTTGCGCGCGGCGGTGGATGCCGCGACGCGCCCCGCGGCCACGTCGGCCTGCAGCGTGGGCAGCAGGCCGCGCACGGCCGGGTGCTGGCGGAACGCCTGCTTGAGCCCGGCGTCGATGCGCTCCCACATCCAGGCCAGCGATTGTTTTTCGCGGCGCAGGGCCAGGCGGCCGTTGTCGGTTTGCTGGGTGCGGAACTGGGTGACGGCGTCCCAGAAGCCGTCCACGCCCTGGCCCAGCAGGGCGCTGATCTGCACCACGCGCGGCTGCCACAGGGCGCCGTGGGTGGCATGGTCGGGGTTGCCGTGCATGCCCAAAAGGCGCAGGCTCGAGGTGATCTGGGCCTGGGCGCGGGTGGCGGCATTCTTGTCGATGTCGGCCTTGTTGATGGCCACCAGATCGGCGATCTCCATCACGCCCTTCTTGATGGCCTGCAGGTCGTCGCCCGCATTGGGCAGCTGCAGCAGCACGAACATGTCGGTCATGCCGGCCACCGCGATCTCGCTCTGGCCCACGCCCACGGTCTCCACCATCACCACGTCGTAGCCGGCGGCCTCGCAGACCAGCATGGCCTCGCGCGTCTTTTCGGCCACGCCGCCCAGCGTGCCGCTCGAGGGGCTGGGGCGGATGTAGGCCTCCTCGCGCATGGACAGCTGCTCCATGCGTGTCTTGTCGCCCAGGATGGAGCCGCCCGACACCGTGCTCGACGGGTCGATGGTGAGCACCGCCACGCGGTGGCCCTTGCCGATGAGGAACAGGCCCAGGGCCTCGATGAAGGTGGACTTGCCCACGCCCGGCACGCCGCTGATGCCCAGGCGGAAGGCCTGGCCGGTGTGCGGCAGCAGGGCCGTGAGCAGCGCATCGCCCTCGGCACGGTGGTCGGCGCGCGTGGATTCGAGCAGGGTGATGGCCTTGGCCATGGCGCGGCGTTGCACGGGCTGGCTGCCGTGCAAGATGCCGTCGAACCACTGGTTGGCGGGAGCCTGCAGGTCGGACAGTGAGTGGGGTGCGTTCATGCGGCAGCGCCCTCCCCGGCCCGCCACTCGTAGTGCACGTCCACGTCCTCCGCGCCGGTCTGCACGAAGCCGTGGCGCTGGTAGAAGCGGTTGGCATCGCTGTGCTGCAAGGCCGTCAGCCGCAGCACCGCGCCCTCGCGACGCGCCCGCTGCTGCACGCTGGCCAGCACGGCGGCGCCGATGCCGCTGCCCTGCCAGTCGGGGTGCAGGTACAAATGCTGCAGCCGCAGCACACCCGCGCCCTCGGGCTGCACGGTGACGAAGCCCATGCGCCGGCCGTCGGGCGACACCAGGTGCTGCATGTACCGGGGCGCAAAGGCGGCGCGCAGGCGCTCGCGCGAGCGCTCGGGCGTGTAACGGCCCACGCGCTCCAGGCTTTCGCGCATGGCGGCGGTGCGCAACTCCAGCATGGATTCGAAATCCTCTTCGGCCACGGGCTGCAGGGTGAACAGGGGCGCAGTCAACGCAGCACCTCCCACGTCCATCATGCCGCGATGGCCTTGCGGATCTGTTCGAGCACGTCCTTGGCGCTGGCCGGGATGGGCGTGCCCGGGCCGTAGACGCCCTTGACGCCGGCTTCGTACAGGAAATCGTAGTCCTGCGCCGGGATCACGCCGCCAACAAAGACGATGATGTCGTCCGCACCCTGGTCCTTGAGCGACTGGATGATGGCCGGCACCAGGGTCTTGTGGCCGGCGGCCAGCGTGCTCACGCCCACGGCGTGCACGTCGTTCTCGATGGCCTGGCGCGCGCATTCCTCGGGGGTCTGGAACAGCGGGCCCATGTCCACGTCGAAGCCCAGGTCGGCAAAGGCCGTGGCCACCACCTTGGCGCCGCGGTCGTGGCCGTCCTGGCCGAGCTTGGCGATCATCACGCGCGGGCGGCGGCCCTCGGCGTCGGCAAACGCGCTGATTTCGCTCTTGAGTTTGTCCCAGCCCTCGGCCGAGTCATAGGCAGCAGCGTACACACCGGTCACCTTTTGCGTATCGGCGCGGTGGCGGCCGTAGATTTTTTCGAGCGCATCCGACACCTCGCCCACCGTGGCGCGCAGGCGCACGGCCTTGATGGCCAGGTCCAGCAGGTTGCCCTCGCCGGTTTCGGCGGCCGAAGTCAGCGCGTCGAGCGCCTGCTGCACCTGGGCTGTGTCGCGCTTGGCGCGGATGTCCTTCAAGCGCGCGATCTGGCCGTCGCGCACCATCACGTTGTCGATCTGCAGGATGTCGACCGGATCTTCCTTTTGGAGCTTGTACTTGTTGACGCCCACGATCACGTCCTTGCCGCTGTCGATGCGCGCCTGCTTCTCGGCGGCCGCGGC
This sequence comes from Acidovorax sp. GW821-FHT09B03, assembly GCF_059418305.1. Taxonomy (NCBI): domain Bacteria; kingdom Pseudomonadati; phylum Pseudomonadota; class Betaproteobacteria; order Burkholderiales; family Comamonadaceae; genus Acidovorax; species Acidovorax sp. GW821-FHT09B03. The sequence continues at coordinate 117,413 of NZ_JBWKPP010000011.1, read as the reverse complement.
CTCGATCTTGAGCTTGGCCCAGCCGCTGTCCACGGCCTGCGTCATGCCGCCCATGGCCTCCACCTCCTCGATGATGGCCCAGGCGGCATCCATCATGTCCTGGGTGAGCTTTTCCATCATGTAGCTGCCGGCCCAGGGGTCGACCACGTTGGTGATGTGCGTCTCTTCCTGGATGATGAGTTGCGTGTTGCGTGCGATGCGCGAGGAGAACTCGGTGGGCAGGGCAATGGCTTCGTCGAGCGCATTGGTGTGCAGGCTCTGCGTGCCGCCGAACACCGCCGCCATGGCCTCGATGGTGGTGCGCACGATGTTGTTGTAGGGATCCTGCTCGGTCAGGCTCCAGCCGCTGGTCTGGCAGTGGGTGCGCAGCATCAGGCTCTTGGGGTTCTTGGCGCCGGTCTCCTTCATGATGCGGCACCACAGCAGGCGCGCGGCGCGCATCTTGGCCACTTCGAGGTAGAAGTTCATGCCGATGGCCCAGAAGAAGGACAGCCGGCCGGCGAAATCGTCCACGTCCAGGCCCGAGGCCATCGCCGTCTTCACGTACTCCTTGCCGTCGGCCAGCGTGAAGGCCAGCTCCAGCGCCTGGTTGGCGCCCGCCTCCTGCATGTGGTAGCCGGAGATGGAGATGGAATTGAACTTCGGCATGTTGCGTGCCGTGTAGCCGATGATGTCGCCGATGATGCGCATGCTCGGCTTGGGCGGGTAGATGTAGGTGTTGCGCACCATGAACTCTTTCAGAATGTCGTTCTGAATGGTTCCGCTCAACTGGTCCTGGCCCACGCCCTGCTCTTCGGCCGCCACCACGTAGCCGGCCAGCACGGGCAGCACGGCGCCGTTCATGGTCATCGACACGGACACCTTGTCCAGCGGGATCTGGTCGAACAGGATCTTCATGTCCTCCACCGAGTCGATGGCCACGCCGGCCTTGCCCACGTCGCCGGTCACGCGCGGGTGGTCGCTGTCGTAGCCGCGGTGCGTGGCCAGGTCGAACGCCACGCTCACGCCCTGCCCGCCTGCGGCCAGGGCCTTGCGGTAGAAGGCATTCGATTCTTCTGCGGTGGAAAAGCCCGCGTACTGGCGGATGGTCCAGGGCCGCACCGCGTACATGGTGGCCTGGGGGCCGCGCAGGTAGGGCTCGAAGCCCGGCAAGGTGTTGGCGTACGGCAGGTCGGCCGTATCGGCCGCCGTGTACAGCGGCTTGACGGTGATGCCGTCGGGCGTGACCCAATTCAGCGCGTTGACGTCGCCACCCGGTGCCGACTTGGCGGCGGCTTTGGCCCAGGCCTCGAGCGAGGCGGCAGCGAATTCAGGGGGGCTGTTGGGGGGCGTGGCACTCATGGCGAAACGGTCTCCGAGGATGGCGGTGTCGTATTCAGGGGCAAATCCCGATGTGGCATTGAGTTTACATCATTCATAATTATTGATTCAAAATATTCTTCGCAGCATACAATCCGCCCATGTCTGCACTGACCCTCACGCCCCGCGCCCTCTACGAAGAAGTGGCTGAGCAATTGCGCCAGCGCATCTTCCGCCGCGAGCTGGAGCCCGGCAGTTGGATCGACGAGCTCAAGATCGCCGAGGAATTCGGCATCAGCCGCACGCCCCTGCGCGAGGCGCTAAAGGTACTGGCCGCCGAGGGCCTGGTCACGATGAAGGTTCGCCGTGGCGCCTATGTGACCGAAATGTCGGACAAGGACCTGCGCGACGTCTACCACCTGCTCAGCCTGCTGGAGAGCGATGCCGCGGCCGTGGTGGCCACCAGCGCCACCCCGGCGCAGCTGCAGGAACTGCAGGGCCTGCATGCCGAACTGGAGGCCGCCGCCGGCGAGCGCGAGCGCTTCTTTGCCGTGAACGAGCGCTTTCACATGCGGGTGCTGGAGATGGCCGACAACCGCTGGCGCAGCCAGATGGTGGCCGACCTGCGCAAGGTCATGAAGCTCAACCGCCACAACTCGCTGCTCAAGCAAGGCCGCATCGAGGATTCGCTGGCCGAGCACCGGGCCGTGATGGCCGCGCTGGCCCGGCGCGATGGGGCCGGCACCGCCCAGGCCATGCAGGCCCACTTCGCCCAGGGGCTGGAGGCTGCAGCCTAGGCCAATTCGACCCGGTTGCGCCCGCTGCGCTTGGCGGCGTAGAGCGCGTCGTCGGCGCGGCGCAGCAGCTGGTCCAGGGTGGTGTCACCGTCTGCCTGCAGGGCGACACCGGCCGAGATGGTGATGGTCAACGAGGCCCCGTCGGCGCTGAACGGTGCGCCCGCCACGGCCTGGCGCAGGCGCTCGCCGGCTGCCTGGGGATCGCCGTGCTGCCCCAGGTCGAGCAGCACCACGAACTCCTCTCCCCCATGGCGAGCTACGAAGTCCAGGCCGCGCGCCGTGGCCTGCAGCTGCCGGGCCACGTGCTGCAGGGCCTTGTCACCCACCGCGTGCCCGTGGCCGTCGTTGATGGCCTTGAAGTGGTCCACGTCGACCAGGGCCAGTGCCAGGTGGGCGCCGCCCCGGCGCGCCGTGGCAAAGCGGTTCTCGCCCTCGGCGAGCAGGGTCCGGCGGTTGGCCAGGCCCGTCAGGTAGTCGGTGGCGGCGGCCCGCTCCCACTGCCGGCCGATGCGCTGCGAACACATGAAAAGGAAGGCCGTGGTGCCCACCACCGGGAGCAAGGCCGTGATGAGCGGACTGGCAGTGTTGATCCAGGCGCCCTCGCCGGTGATGTCGAACGACGGTCCCACGCGACGCACCAGGAAGTAGCCCGCGCGAAACAGCACGAACAGGCCCACCAGGAAGAACAGGCCCGCCAGCGCCTTGCGGCTGCGCGCGCGCTCCCCCGTGCCACCGCGCACGAGCTGCAGGGTACCAGCCATCAACACGAAGGCCACCACGCCGGACAGCAGCAGGATGCGGCTGGGCGTATCGGGCTGCACGCCCGCGAACCACACCACGCCGCCAATGCCGGCCAGGGCCGGCAGCCACATCCACCAGCGGTCGGGCGCGCCATCGAACTGGCGCAGCGCGCGCCAGTAGCCGGTGCAGCCCAGCATCACCATGCCATTGGCCATCGGCGAGACCAGGCCCAGCGGCAGCTCGTACTGCACGGCATAGAGCACGGCGCTGCCTGCCAGCAGCAGGGTGGCGATGCGCCAGGTTTCGGCACAGGGCTGCAGCGACACCGGCAGGTCCTTGTGCATCAGCCCCAGCACCCCCCCATTGGCCAGCATCATCAGCGTCGCGACGATAAAGATGGTGATGGGATCCATGGATCAGTGTAGGCAGGGGAAGGGGCGTGGAGATGCGGGGATTGTGGCCGACCAGGGCAATGCCCCCAGGTCAACGAAACAAAGAAGCACAGCCTGTGCCTCCAGGATGGGTATGATCGCGCGGGTTTTCCCCAGGTTGGTACAGCATGGTACCGCCCTGGCTCCGTGCATGCCGCCCAGGCCCCGAACGACCCGATGACCTCTTCCTTTTCCGACATCGGCAGCGTCCAGACGCTGCCCCAGCTTCTTTCCTGGCGCGCCACCCAGACGCCCGACGCGGACGCCTTCCGTGCCTTCGATGCCGCGAGCCAGGCCTGGGCGACCTGGACCTGGGCCGAGACCGCGAGCCACGTGGCCCGGTGGTCGCGGGCCCTGGTGGCCTTGCAGCTGCCGGCGGGTGCCCGCGTGGCCATCCTGCTGCCCAACGGCCTCGATGCCATGTGCGCCGACCAGTCCACCCTGGCCAGCAACTGCGTGCCCGTGCCGCTGCACGCCATCGACAACCCGGGCAGCATCGCCTACATCCTGTCGGACTGCGAAGCCTCCATGCTCATCGTGGGCAGCGCCCAGCAGTGGGAGAAGATCCGCGCCGCGGGCACGGAGTTTCCTGCGCTGCGGGCAGTGATCGTGACCGATCCGGAACCCGCCTTCACGGCCAGCCCCGCATCGGCGCACGCCCCGGCCGTGGGCTCGCTCGCACAGTGGCTCGAAGGTGCAGCCCAGGCGGTGGAACAGGCCGCACCGGCTGCCGCAGGCCCTGAGGACCTGGCGGCCATCGTGTACACCTCGGGCACCACCGGCAAACCCAAGGGCGTGATGCTCACGCACCGCAACGTGGTCAGCGACGTAAAGGCCGTGCTCGAGCGCATCGCACCCACGGTAGACGACGTGTTCCTGTCCTTCCTGCCGCTGTCGCACACCTTCGAGCGCACGGGCGGGTACTACCTGCCGATCGCGGCCGGCAGTTGCGTGGCCTATGCGCGCTCGGTGGCGCAACTGGCCGAAGACATGCAGACCATCCGCCCTACGGTGCTGGTCTCGGTGCCACGCATCTACGAGCGCATCCACGCCAAGCTGCTCGAAAAGCTCTCGCCCACGCCCTGGAAGATGCAGCTCTACGAGGCCGCGCAGTCCAGGGGCTGGCAGCGCTTCTGTGCCGCGCAGGGCCTGCCGGTGCCCGAGGCCGACCAGGCCGGGGGCTGGATGAACGCCCTGCCCTGGGGCCTGCTGCAGGCCCTGGTGGCCAAGCCGCTGCTGGCCCAGTTCGGCGGCCGCGTGCGCGTGGCCGTGAGCGGTGGCGCGCCCCTGTCGCCCACCATCGCCAAATGCTTCCTCGGGCTGGGCCTGCCGCTGGTGCAGGGCTATGGCATGACCGAGACGGCGCCCGTGGTCTCGGTGAACTCGCTGCTGGACAACGACCCGGCCTGCGTGGGCCGGGCGCTGCCCGGCGTGGAGGTGCGCATCGGCGAGAACCGCGAGCTGCAGGTGCGCGGCCCCATCGTGATGAAAGGCTACTGGAAGCGGCCCGAGGACACGGCGCGCATCCTCGCGGCCGACGGTTGGCTGGGCACGGGCGACCAGGCCGACATCGTGGACGGGCGCATCTACATCCGTGGCCGCATCAAGGAGATCATCGTCACCTCGACCGGCGAGAAGGTGCCCCCGGGCGACCTGGAGCTGGCCCTGCTGGCCGACCCGCTGCTGGAGCAGGCCTTCGTGGTGGGCGAGAACCGCCCCTTCATCGCCGCCGTGGCCGTGCTGCGCGCCGACGAGTGGCAGCGCCTGGCCGGCGACCTGGGCCTGGCCGCCCAGGACCCCGACAGCCTGAACCACCCGGCCGTGCACCGCGCCGTGCTGGCGCGCATCGAAAAGAGCACGGCCAGCTTTGCGCGCTACGCGGTGCCGCGTGCCGTGCACCTCACGCTGGCGCCCTGGAGCATCGAGAACGGCTTCATGACGCCCACGCTCAAGCTCAAGCGCGCGCCGCTCATGGCCCACTTCGCCCAGGCCATCGAGGGGCTGTACCAGCAAAAGCCGGGGGCGCGCTGAACCCGGCCTTCAGTCCTCGACCGAGTAGAAGTACGACAGCCGCTGCTGCGGATTGAGCCAGTCGAGCACGTCGGCAGGCAGCGTGGACGGCCGGATCGCCTCGGCCACGCGGATGTCCGGCTCGGTGTGCAGCTCCACCAGGGGGGCCTCGTCCTTGGGGATCTCGGGCGTGTAGACCAGTACCTGGGGGCGCAGCGCCTCGGGCCCAGGGGCCACCACCAGCGCCAGCGCGCCATCGGTGAGCTGGACCACGGTGCCCGGCGGGTACACGCCCAGCAGCTTGATGAGCGAGCTGAGCAGCGCCGGGTCGTGCTGGCCCGACTCGTTCTTGAACATGTGCGCCAGGGCCTCGGCCGGCATCAGTGGCTCCACGTCGCGGGCCTCCGGCGAACACAGGTTGTCGTAGCGGTTGACGAGCGCCAGGATCAGCGCCAGGCGGTGGGTCTCGCGCTGGCCGCGCGGCCAGCCCGAGCCGTCGGCCGCCTCGTGGTGGCCGGCGATGCAGGCCAGCGCCTCCTTGCTGAAGGCGCCGGAGTCCGAGGCCAGCTGGGTGCTGTACATCACGTGCTGGCGCACGAACTCCTCCTCGTGCCGTTTGCGCCGCGAGGTCTTGAACAGCTGCGGCGGCACCTTGGACTTGCCCACGTCGTGCGCCAGCGCCGCCATGGCCAGGTCGGCCAGTTCACGCTCGGACAGGCCGGCCTTCTTGCCCACCAGCATGCTGAGGGTGAGCACGTTGAGCGCATGGAACTGCGGTCCCTGGTCCTTCTTGTCGCCCAGCAGGTGCAGCAGCACCTCCTTGCTCTGGGCAATGCGGGCCGCCGTCTCGGCCGACAGGTCGGCCAGGATCTTGCCTGCGGCCTTGGGCGAGCGCGTGAGCGTCAGCAGTGCCTCCCGGGTCTGGCGTGCGGCGTCTTCCCAGGCCCGGTCGGCGCGGGCGGCGGCATCGCGCTGGCGCAGGCGCTTTTCCTTCTTGGCCCGGTCGCGCTGGCGCACCTCGGCGGCCAGGGCGGCCTGCCCATCGGGCTGCGCGGCTTCTGGCTCGGTTCGCGGCCCCGCCGCGGGCGCCAGGGGCAGCGGCTCGGCCGTGCTTCGGTCGGGGTGATAGTACAGGTGGCCTTCAAGGCCCAGCGACTGGATCACCGCCACATCCTTGGCGGTGCGGACCATGAAGCGGTTGGCGATGAAGGGATGCTCGTCCCAGCGCATCTCCAGCCAGACATACAGGCCGACAGTGAGCTGGGACGGACGGATCGCAACAGCGCTCCCGGGGTTCTTCCACATGCAGGTGCTTCAAAGAAAGGAATGGCAATTTCGTTCCCTGGCGGCGTTCGAGCCACCAAGTACGGCCCCTGATACTAGGGCCTGTCAACACTATTTTCAGGGATCGCCAAAAGGGTGCTGACAGGCGCCAAAGACAATGCGCCGCCAGCGCGGCAACACGGTGCGAATCCGCGCACAGGAGCGCCAGTTTCCAGCCGCTGAAGCCCCTGAACCCATATGCTGCCCCAAGACCTGAGAAAATGCGGTTCGGCACCTCTTTGGGGCCCTTCGCCCCCTGCAACACCGGTTTCTCGCCTTGGACAACAGCCCTGCCTCCCCCGCCGCCGCCCAGCCCGCCACCTTCAGCCCCTGGCGCATGTCCGTTGCGCCCATGATGGACTGGACGGACCGCCACTGCCGCTATTTCCACCGCCTGCTGACACGCCAGACCCTGCTGTACACGGAGATGGTGAACGCGGGCGCCATCATCCATGGCGGCACCGAGCGGCACCTGCGCTTCAATGCCGAGGAGCACCCCGTGGCGCTGCAGCTGGGCGGCAACGAGCCCGAACTGCTGGCGCAGGCTGCGCGGCTGGGAGCGCAGTGGGGATATGGCGAGATCAACCTGAACTGCGGCTGCCCGAGCGATCGGGTGCAGCGCGGTGCCTTTGGCGCCAGCCTGATGAAGGCCCCCCAGCTGGTGGCCGATGGCGTGAAGGCCATGAAGGACGTGGTCGATGTGCCCGTGACGGTCAAGCACCGCATCGGCATCGACAAGGTCGAGGACTACGGCTTCGTGCGCGATTTCGTGGGCACCGTGGCCGATGCCGGCTGCACGGTGTTCATCGTGCATGCACGCAACGCATGGCTGCAGGGCCTCTCGCCCAAGGAGAACCGTGACATCCCGCCGCTGCGCTACGAGGTGGTGCACCGGCTCAAGCAGGAATTTCCGCAGCTGACCATCGCCATCAACGGTGGCATCCAGGCCGACGAGGTGGTGCTGGAGCAATTGCAGCACCTGGACGGCGTGATGATCGGCCGCGAGGCCTACCACAACCCCTGGTGGCTGGCCCGCTGGGACCAGATCTACTATGGCGGCGAGCCCTGCGCGCTGACGCGCGAGGAGGTCGAGCTGGCCATGGTGGACTACATGGAGCGCGAGGCCGCCCTGCACGGCACGCCCTGGCCCCACATCGCGCGCCACATGCTGGGCCTGCGCCATGGCCTGCGCGGCGCGCGCCTGTGGCGGCAGGTCTGGAGCAACCACCTGCTCAAGGACCGGCCGGCACGCGAGGTGCACGCCCTGGCACTGGCGACTACGCTGGTGCCAGAACCCGTGTAAGCCAGCCGTCCAGTGGCTCCGGCCGATAGAACAGGTAGCCCTGCAGGCATTCGCAGTGGCTGGCCACGAGGAAGTCGGCCTGGGCACGGGTTTCCACCCCTTCTGCCACCACGCGCAGGCCCAGGTGGCGCGCCACCGAGATGATGGACTGCACGATGGCCGTGTCGCTCGGGTCATCGGGCGTGTCCTGCACGAAGCTCTTGTCGATCTTGAGCTCGTACAGCGGCAGGCGCTTGAGGTAGGCCAGGCTCGAGTAGCCGGTGCCGAAGTCGTCGATGGAAAATCGCACCCCGAGCTGCACCAGCTCCGTCATGCGGGCGATGGTGTCTTCCAGGTTCTCGATGAGCAGGCTCTCGGTGACCTCCAGGATCAGGCAGGATGGCGTGGCGCCGGTCTGGACCAGCACATTGCGCACGCGCTCGACGAAATCCTCTTGCCGGAACTGGCGCTGGCTCACGTTCACCGAGATCGACAGCGGCTCCCCGCCCTCTTCCCCGGCCGCCCGCGCGGCCTCCAGCCGGGCGATGGCGTCGCAGGCCTTTTCGATCATCCAGGCGCCCATGGGCAGGATCAGGGCCGAGGCCTCGGCGATCGGGATGAAGCGCGAAGGCGGCACGCTGCCGCGCACCGGGTGGCTCCAGCGCATGAGCAGTTCGCCGCCCACCACCGCACCCTGCACATCCACCTGGGGCTGTATGTACGCGGCCAGTTGCCCCTCGCCCATGGCCTTCTTGAGGTCCTGCTCCAGCGCCAGGCGCTCCTGCACATCGGCCTGCATGGCGGCTTCATAGAAGCGGATGCGGTTGCGCCCCAGGTCCTTGGCGCGGTACATGGCCGTGTCGGCCTCGCGCAGCAGGTCTTCCACTTCCTCCGCGCGCTTGGGGAACAGGGTGATCCCCAGGCTGCCGGTGCTGCTGTAGAGGTGGGTGTCGATGGCATAGGGCAGTTCCAGCGCCTCGCGCACGCGCTCGGCGACGGCCAGGGCCTGGCGCCCTGCGGTGGCCATGTCGGTGGCGATACCCTGCAGCAGCAGCACGAATTCGTCGCCGCCCAGGCGCGCCACGGTATCGCCCGGGCGCAGCAGCCGTGTGAGGCGCCGGGCAACCTCGGTCAGCAACTGGTCCCCCAGGGTGTGGCCGCGCGCATCGTTGATCTGCTTGAAGTTGTCCAGGTCCACGAACAGCAGCGCCCCGACCTGGCCACTGCGGCGCGCGGCGGCCAGGGCCAGGCCCAACCGGTCGAGCAGCATGCGGCGGTTGGGCAGGCCGGTGAGGGCATCGAAATAGGCCAGCTGGTGGGTGCGGGCCTCGGCCTGCTGGCGCTCGGTGATGTCGCGGGCCAGCGCCACGAAGCGCGGCCCCTCGCCCGGGTGGGTGCTTTCCTTGCGTGCGATGGACAGTTCGTACCAGCGGGTCTGGCCGTCGACCTCCAGGTGGTACTGCTGGCCCGCGGCGTGCCCACCCGCGAGCGCCGCCTGCACGGCCTGCATGCAGCCGGCAGCCTCCTCGGGGGGCACGATGTCCTGCAGCCGCTGCCCCACGAACTGCGCCGGCGCCAGGGCAGACTGCGGAAGGCGCGCGGAGCGGCAGTGGTGGATGCGGCCCTCGGCATCGAGCTCGAACAGCAGGTCCGGGATGGCGCTGAGCGTGCTCTCCAGGTCATCGCGCGCGCCCCGCAGCTCGGCCGTCATGCGGCGTGCCAGCGCCACGGCACGCTCGCGCCCGGTGGCCAGCACCCAGGCGAACCAGCCCAGCAGCAGGCTCAGGAACAGCCCCATCACCGCCACCATGTGGTGGCCCTCGTCCTCGTGGCGCAGGTCGAATGCCGGCAGTGGCGTCATCAGCAGGGTCCAGGCCCGGCCACCCATTTCCAGGCGATGGCTGACCTGCAGGGCCCCGCGCGCCAGGGCCCGTGTCTGCAGCCCGGGGTCGCCATGCAGCAGGGCACCGGCAAGCGCCTCCTCGCCGTCGTAGATGGCCAGGGCGATGTCGGGATCGAACTCCCGGGACAGGCCCCGCACCACGTCGCCCACCCGGAACGGCGCCGCCACCCAGCCGCGGATGGCGCGGCGGCGGCCGGACAGCGATTCGGCCTCCAGCTGCGTGGAGTACACCGGCAGGAACAGCCCCACCTCGCCCTGCGCCGGGGTCCCGGGCGGCAGCGGACCGAGCAGGCCGGACAGGGCCAGCCGGCCGGAGTCGCGGGCCCGCTCCAGGGCTTCGCGCGCCACCGGCAGTGTGAGCGCGTCCAGGCCCAGCGCCTCGAGGTTGCGGCCCTCCAGGGGTTCGATATGGGTGATGGGGGCGTACTGGTCGCGCTCGCCCGGCGGGTGCACGGTGTAGCCGGAGAAGCCGCGGCCCCGCATGTCCGCCAGGTGGGCCGGCAGGCCGCTGGCCTGCACGAACATGACCAGCGAGATGCCCTGCAGGCCGGGCCGCGTCTGCTGCATCTGCAGCGCATCGACGTACGCCTGGAACTCACCCCGCTCGATGCGCTCGGACCCATCCACGTAGCCCTGCACGCCCCGCAGCATGACCTCGTAGGTGGACATGCGGTCACGCAGGTTGTAGGCGATCTGCTCGGCCGCCGCATGGAAATTGCGCAGTTGCTTGTCGACCGACTCGCTCTGGGCCCGGTACCAGTACAGGCCCGTCACCCCGAGCATCATCAGGGCCATCAGCGGCGGCACCACCGCCACCAGCCAGCGCTGGCTGGATGGTGCGTCCTGGAGAGTCTCGGACTCCGTGAATGCGGGGACCTGGTGTTGTTCTGGTGTCATCGCATGGGACAGGCAGCAGCGGCTGTGCCCCAGCGGGACACAGGTGACGTGCCTGCCCATTATCAGGTTTCAGGGGGACCTGCCAAGCGAGGTCACCCGATGCGCAGCGCCGGCAGGATCCGTGTGAATTTGTTCCGCCTGCGCGGCATCCGCTGACATGCCGGGCGCCCAGAATGGGGGTATCGTTCGCATGGCAAATCTTTCGCACTTCCGGCTGTTCCTGGCCGCGGCCATCCGCCGCGACCCGTCCCTTTGCAGACCCATCCATGGCATCGCTTGATTTTGAACGGGAAGAGTCCCGGTTCCGCGCGTTCTACGCATCCCAACGCCCCGCACTGGAGGATGCCTGTGCGGCCTTCACGGCCGCCATTGCCGCCGTGGTGGACGACGCCCGCAGCGTCGATGTCTCCAAGGTGGAGGGGCGCGTGAAGGACGCGGACGAGTGCATCCGCAAGTTCGCGCGCAAGTACCGGCCCGGCCTGGAAGAGAGCAACACGCCCTATGAGATCCAGAATTGGATCACCGACCTGGTCGGTGTGCGCGTGGTCTGCCTGTACGAGGACGAGCTGGAAAAGGTGGCGCAGATCGTGCGCCAGCACTTTGCGGTGATCGACGTGACCGACAAGGCCTCGGCGGTGGAAAGCACCGAGGCCTCCTTCGGCTACAAGGGCCTGCACCTGGACCTGCGGGCCGGCCCGCGCGCCCTGCCGGCGCTTGTCGCGCACGCCGACCAGCCCTTCGAGCTGCAGGTGCGCACCATCATCCAGGACTCCTGGAGCGTGCTGGACCACAAGATCAAGTACAAGAAGTCGATTCCCGGCCAGCTCAAGCGGCGCATCAACGTGCTGTCGGCCCTGTTCGAGCTGGCCGACCGCGAGTTCCGCCAGATCCGCGACGAGACGGCCGCCGCACTGCTGCAGGCCCCCGACGAGACGGCGGAGGCCGACGTGGAGGAGCAGGATGGCGCCTTGGCAACGCCCAAGCCCTCCGCCCTGGGCAGCGAGCTCAACGCCTTCACCTTCCTCAAGATCGCCACGCACTTCTTCAAGGACTTCGAGTTCGATCCCTCCAAGGTGGACGGCTTCGTGGACGACATCCAGGCCTGGTCGCCTGGCATCACGCGCGCGCGCTTCAACACCCTGATGCGGGAGACGGTGGGCACCGTCAAGCGCTACAAGCAGCACTTCGAGGAGCAGAACCCGCAGGGCAGCTTCAACCCCTACACCGTGATACGGCACTGCCTGTACCTTTCCAACCGCACCCAGTTCCGCCCCGCGCTGCGCAACGTGGCGCGCGAGGCGTTCGAGGCCTGGCTGGCGGACAACGGCTGACCGGCGGCCCCGCCAGCGCGCCCGGCTGCCAGCAGGGTTTTGCTGAAAAAAATCATAGCAGCGATGCTTTTCACCGCAAGGCATCCGTAGCCGTTTTCACCGGCACGGACAGCGCTGTCACCAAGGCGACTGGGCCTAGGTGGTTTTCCCGCATGCAGAGGTAACCAAGTGCTGCTATATTGCACTGCAACATAACGGAGTTTCGCCCCCCATGCTCTACCAGATCTACGAAACCCAGCGCTCCCTGATGGAGCCGGTCACCGACTTTGCGCAAGCGGCGGCCAAGCTCTTCAGCAACCCCATGTCTCCCCTGAGCCAGACGGCGTTCGCGCAGCGCATGTCGGCGGGCTACGATCTGCTGTACCGCCTGGGCAAGGACTATGAAAAGCCGGTGTTCGACATCCACACCGTGGATGTGGATGGCGTGGGCGTGGCGGTGCACGAAAACGTGGAACTGGACAAGCCGTTTTGCGAGCTGCGCCGCTTCAAGCGCTTTTCGGACGACACCGACACCCTGGTGCGCATCAAGGCCCAGCCCGTGGTGCTGGTGGTCGCCCCGCTGTCGGGCCACTACGCCACCCTGCTGCGCGACACGGTGCGCACCCTGCTCAAGGACCACAAGGTCTACATCACCGACTGGAAGAACGCACGCCTGGTGCCCCTGTCCGAGGGTGAGTTCCACCTGGACGACTACGTGAACTACGTGCAGGAGTTCATCCGCCACCTGCAGGCCACCTACGGCAACTGCCACGTCATCAGCGTCTGCCAGCCCACGGTGCCAGTGCTGGCGGCCGTGTCGCTGATGGCCAGCCGCGGCGAGAAGACGCCGTTGACCATGACCATGATGGGCGGCCCCATCGATGCGCGCAAGTCGCCCACGGCGGTGAACAACCTGGCCACGAACCGCAGCTACGAGTGGTTCGAGAACAACGTGATCTACCGCGTGCCCGACAACTTCCCCGGCGCCGGTCGCCGCGTCTACCCGGGCTTCCTGCAGTACACGGGCTTCGTGGCCATGAACCCCGACCGCCATGCGTCCAGCCACTACGACTACTTCAAGGACCTGATCAAGGGCGACGACGCCAGTGCCGAAGCGCACCGCAAGTTCTACGACGAGTACAACGCCGTACTCGACATGGACGCCGACTACTACCTCGAAACCATCGAGACCGTGTTCCAGGAATACAAGCTGGTGAACGGCACCTGGGACGTGCGTTCGCCAGAAGGCAAGGTCGAGCGCGTGCGCCCGCAGGACATCACCACCACCGCCCTGTTCACGGTGGAAGGCGAGCTGGACGACATCTCCGGCTCGGGCCAGACCGAAGCCGCCCACGACCTGTGCACCGGCATCGTGCGCAAGGAGCAGCGCCACCTGGAAGCCAAGGGCGCCGGGCACTACGGCATCTTCAGCGGCCGGCGCTGGCGCGACATCGTGTACCCCGAGGTGCGCAAGTTCATCCTCTCGCACGAAGTCCCGCAGAAAAAGGCGCCCCGCCCCGCTGCCGTGACCGAGATGCCCGACGACAACCCGCCTGCGCCACCGCGCAAGGCCGTGGCGAAGAAGGCACCGGCCAAGGCCGCCGCAAAGCCTGCCGCCAAGGCCAGGCCAGCCACCGGAGCCGCAGCGGCCCCCGAGCCCGAAACCCCCGTGGCCAAGGCAGCGGTCACAGCAGCCCCCGCTTCGCGCACCCGCCGCACCACCGCGGCTCGCAAGGCTTGACTGCGCAGCCGCACGCCCGCACAACCACCCCTTCACCACCTGCAGGGCCGGCCGCGCATGCGCTGGCGGCCCGCATCGACGCGGCCCTGCCGCAGACGCAGTGCACCCGCTGCGGCTACCCGGACTGTGCGGCCTATGCGCAGGCCATCGCCTTCGAGGCGGTTCCCATCAACCAGTGCCCGCCCGGCGGCGTCGAAGGGGTGGCCCGGCTGGCAGCCCTCACCGGCCAGCCGCTGCTGCCGCTGAGCGCCGAGCACGGCCTGGAGGCGCCGCGCACCCTGGCCGTCATCGACGAGAACTGGTGCATTGGCTGCACGCTGTGCATCAAGGCCTGCCCCACCGATGCCATCGTGGGCGCCAACAAGCGCATGCACACCGTCATCGAGCCGCACTGCACGGGCTGCGAACTGTGCATTCCCGTATGCCCCGTGGACTGCATCCGCCTGGAAACCGTGAGTGGCCAGGCCACGGGCTGGGCCGCCTGGAGCCCGGTGCTGGCAGCCCATGCGCGCGAGCGCTATGCAGCCCACAAGGCAAGGGCGGCCTCGGGTTCGCCCGAGCTGGACGAGGACGAGCCCGCCGGAACAGCCGACCCAGCGGCACCCCCCTCCTCCAGTGGAGCAGATGCCCGCAAGGCGGCCATTGCGGCAGCCATGGCCCGCGCCCGGGAGCAGCGCGCGGGAACGCAGCGCTGAGCAAAGACCCTCAGGCCGGCTTCACTTCGCGGCCAGGGCCTTGTAGACCCCGCAGCCCAGGTACAGGTCGCCCACCCGCTCGACGAAGGACATCTTGGTCTGCACCGCGCCGGTGGCCGGGTTGGTGATGTCGTACTCCACCCAGCCGGGCCCGATGTCCGCCTGGGCCGAGATTTCCGCCATCAACCGGTTTCCGTCAATGCCGGGAATGTCCTGCACCCGGGTGCCCACCTTGGCCGGGTTGCCGCCAAAGGCCCGGTAGGTGCCTCCGGCATCGAGCACGAAGACGTACATGTCCCGGTCGTTGAAGGGCTGGCTCTTGTCGGTGATGCGCGGCAGGAACTGGTCCCGCGAACTGCCCTTGTGCAAGGCGGCCGCACGCTTGACCAGGGCCACGGCCTCCTCGGCCGTGCCCTGCTGCAGGCGAAACGCCGATACCGCACGCGACAGCGTGGAGGCGCGGCTCTCCAGCGCCTCGGCCTGGCCCACGGCCTGGCTGACCATCTGCGCATTGCGCTGGGTGATCTGGTCGAGCTGCTGCACGGCGCTGCTGATCTCGCGCAGGCCCGTGCTCTGCTCGGCGCTGGAGCTCGAGATCTCGGACATGCTGGCCGCCACGCTGCGCATGCCACCGGCCATCTCGGTGATGCCCTGGCCCGCGGTGCGGATCAGGCCGGCGCTCGATTCCACCTGCGTGACCGAGTCGTTGATCAGCTCGCGGATCTCGCGTGCGGCCGTGGCCGAGCGCTGGGCCAGCGTGCGCACTTCGGAGGCCACCACGGCAAAACCACGGCCCTGCTCACCCGCGCGGGCCGCCTCCACCGCCGCGTTGAGCGCCAGGATGTTGGTCTGGAAGGCGATGGCGTCGATGGTGCCGATGATCTCCGTCATGCGGCGCGCGCCCTGCTGGATGGCCTGCACCGACTGCACGGCGCGGCCCATGGCCTCGGCCCCGGTGTCGGCGGCCTGGCGCATCTGGCCGGCACGCTGGTCCGCGCCCTGCGCCGTCTGGGCGTTGTTCTGTACCGTGGACGAGAGCTGCTCCACGCTGGCCGCCGTCTGCTCGAGGTTGGCGGCCTGCTGCTCGGTGCGGTCGGCCAGTTCGCGGTTGCCATGGGCCAGGCTCTGGCCGGCATGGGCCACCAGCGCGGCGTTGCTGCGGATGTCGGCCACCATGGCGGACAGCCGCAGCACCATGGCGTCGAGTGCCCGGGCCATCTGCGCCATCTCGTCGGTGCCGCCCGTGGCGGCATGCACGCACAGGTCGCCATCGGTGATGCGCGCCATCGCCGCGGACAGGGCCGCCATGTCGTCCACCAGGCTCAGGTACAGCGCCAGCAGCGCGTACAGCACCACCACGCCGCCCGCCAGGTCCACCCACCAGGGGGCGCCCAGCAATGCGGCGGCGAGCGTGCAGGCGATGAGCACCGCCAGCGTGGCCAGCTTGCCCGGAAGGTGCAGCCGGCGCATCCACCACAGGCCAGGCCGCAATGGAAGGAATCCTGCCATGTTGTCTCCGATATCGTTGTGATCCCGGACCGTGATCGCGCTCCGGGGCTTCGCAACCATACTAGGCATGGGCCTTACGCCGGATTGACAAGCGGCGCCACCCAAGGGTTTGCGATAGGGGATGTGCCCCGGGGCACATCAGCGGTGCGAGCGGTCGGCAGCCCGTGAGGCGGCGGGTACGGCATCACCCATAATGATGGCCCATGAACCCCCTGCTCTCCCACCTGCAGCCCTACCCGTTCGAGCGGCTGCGAAAGCTCTTTGCCGCAGTGGTGCCTCCGGCCCAGTATTCCCCCATCAGCCTGGGCATGGGGGAGCCGCGCCATCCAACGCCGCAGTTCATCAAGGACGCACTCAGTAACAACCTCAATGGCCTGGCGAGCTACCCGGCCACGGCCGGCGAGCCGCGCCTGCGCGAGGCCTTCACCGCCTGGCTGCACAAGCGCTACGCGCTGACGCTGGACGCGGGCAGCCAGGTGCTGCCCATCAACGGCTCGCGCGAGGCGCTGTTCGCCTTTGCCCAGACCGTCGTCGACCCGACCCAGCCCGACCCGGTGGTGGTCTGCCCCAATCCCTTCTACCAGATCTATGAAGGCGCGGCCCTGCTCTCGGGCGCCACACCCTACTACGCGCCAAGCGACCCGGCGCGCAACTTCGCCGTGGACTGGGACAGCGTGCCGACGGAGGTCTGGAAACGCACGCAGCTGCTCTTCGTGTGCTCGCCGGGCAACCCCACGGGCGCCGTGATGCCGCTCAACGAATGGCAAAAGCTCTTCGCCTTGAGCGACCGCCATGGCTTCACCATTGCCTCGGACGAGTGCTACAGCGAGATCTACTTCCGCGACGAGCCGCCGCTGAGCGGCCTGCAGGCCGCCATCCAGGCCGGGCGCAAGGACTTCCAGAACCTGATCTCCTTCACCAGCCTGTCCAAGCGCAGCAACGTGCCCGGGCTGCGCAGCGGCTTCGTGGCCGGCGATGCAGCGCTGATCAAGGCCTTTCTGCTGTACCGCACCTACCATGGCAGCGCCATGAGCCCGGTGGTGCAGGCCGCCAGCATCGCCGCCTGGGGCGACGAGCAGCATGTGACCGAAAACCGCGCCCTCTACCGCAAGAAGTTCGCCCAGGTCACGCCGCTGCTGGCGGGCGTGATGGACGTGGCGCTGCCCGACGCGGGCTTCTACCTGTGGGCCAAGGTGCCCGACGCCTTGCGAATGACGGACGCCGAGTTCGCCCGCGAGCTTCTGGCTCAATACAATGTCACCGTGCTGCCGGGCAGCTACCTGGCCCGCGAGTCCGGTGGCTTCAATCCCGGCGCCCAGCGCGTGCGCATGGCCCTGGTGGCCGAGGCCGAAGAATGCGTGGAGGCCGCGATGCGCATCGTCCAATTCATCCAATCCCGTACTGTCTGACATCCATGACCCAACAACTCCAGAACATCATCGACGCCGCGTGGGAAAACCGCGCCACCATCTCGCCCGCAGCCGCCCCCAAGGAAGTGGCCGATGCCGTCGAGCACGTGATCGCCGAACTCAACAATGGCACGCTGCGCGTGGCCACCCGCCAGGGCGTGGGCCAGTGGACGGTGCACCAGTGGATCAAGAAGGCCGTGCTGCTGTCGTTCCGCCTCAAGGACAACGAAGTCGTCAAAGCCGGCGACCTGGGCTTCTATGACAAGGTGCAGACCAAGTTCGCCCATCTGAACGAAGAAGAGATGAAGGCCACCGGCGTGCGCGTGGTGCCTCCGGCCGTGGCCCGCCGCGGCAGCTTCATCGCCAAGGGCGCGATCCTGATGCCCTCGTACGTGAACATCGGCGCCTACGTGGGCGAAGGTACCATGGTCGACACCTGGGCCACCGTGGGTTCGTGCGCCCAGATCGGCGCCAACGTGCACCTGTCGGGCGGCGTGGGCATCGGCGGCGTGCTGGAGCCGCTGCAGGCCGGTCCCACCATCATCGAGGACAACTGCTTCATCGGCGCGCGCTCCGAAGTGGTCGAAGGCGTGGTCGTCGAAGAGCACTCGGTGCTGGGCATGGGTGTGTACCTGGGCCAGAGCACCCCCATCTTCAACCGTGCCACGGGCGAGATCAGCTATGGCCGCGTGCCCTCTGGCTCGGTGGTGGTCAGCGGCAACCTGCCCAAGACGGCGGCCAATGGCGCGCCCTACAGCATGTATGCTGCCATCATCGTCAAGCAGGTGGACGCGCAGACCCGCTCCAAGACCAGCATCAACGACCTGCTGCGCGACTGATCGAGTCCTGCGGCCACCGATAAGCACGCACACGCGGCCAGCGCCGGCCCACCAACGAACAAGAGGGGAAACACCATGAGCACGATGGAGCGGATTCTTCGCCTGATGAGCGAAAAGAAGGCATCGGACGTCTACCTGTCGGCCAATGCCCCGGCGCTGATCAAGATCAACGGCGAGTGCGTGCCGATCAACAACCAGATCCTGCCACCGGATGCGCCGCGCAACCTGCTGTCCGAGATCGTTCCGCCCGACCGCATCGAGGAGCTGGAGGAAACCGGCGAACTCAACATGGGTGTGCCGCTCTCGGGCGTGGGGCGCTTTCGTATCAGCGCCATGCGCCAGCGCGGCAGCTATGCGGTGGTGATCCGCTTCATCTCGCAGCAGATCCCCGAGATCAACTCGCTGGGCCTGCCCTCCGTGCTGCCCGAGCTGATCATGGAAAAGCGCGGTCTGATCCTCATGGTGGGTGCCACGGGCTCGGGCAAGAGCACCTCGCTGGCGTCCATGATCGACAGCCGCAACGAAGTGCTCACCGGCCACATCCTCACCATCGAGGACCCGGTCGAGTACCAGTTCCGCAACAAGAAATCCATCGTCAACCAGCGTGAGATCGGCAGCGACACCCAGTCGCTGCAGACGGCGCTGAAGAACGCGCTGCGCCAGGCACCCGACGTGATCCTGATCGGCGAAATCCGCGACCGCGAGACCATGTCCGCGGCCATTGCCTATGCGCAGTCGGGCCACTTGTGCCTGGCCACGCTGCACGGCAACAACAGCTACCACGCGCTCAACCGCATCCTGTCCTTCTACCCCGTGGAAGTGCGCCCGACCATGCTCGGCGACCTGGCCTCGGCGCTCAAGGCCGTGATCTCGCAGCGCCTGGTGCGCACCCTGGACGGGGGCCGCGTGCCGGCCGTGGAGGTCATGCTCAACACCAAGCTGGTGTCCGACCTGATCGAAAAGGGCGACTTCGGTGGCGTGAAGGAAGCCATGGAAAAATCCATGGCCGAGGGCTCGCAGACCTTCGAGGAGGATCTGGCGCGCCTGATCATCGACAAGCGCATCGACAAGAAGGAAGGCATGGCCTTCGCCGATTCGCCCACCAACCTGATGTGGCGCCTGCAGAACGACTTCTCCCTGGCCGCCAACACCGCCAAGGCGCAGAAGGAGTCGCGCGACACGCCCGACGACATGCCTTCGTTCACCGAGATCGTGCTCGACGTGAAGCCGGCCGCCTGAGGCACGAGCGCGCGGCGCTCCCCCTTTTCCCCTGTTTTTTTTGTCCTTGTTTTTTCTTCCTGCGATGTCCCGTACCCTGCACCTGGCCGAACAGCTGATCTCCCTGCCCTCCATCACCCCCGACGACGCGGGTTGCCTGGAGGTGCTGGCAGCACGGCTCGTCCCCCTGGGTTTCGTGTGCGAGCGCATCGACAGCGGCCCCGACAACTTCCGCGTGAGCAACCTGTGGGCGCGGCGCCCGGGAGCGGGTGGTGCAGCGGCCAAGACCCTGGTGTTTGCCGGCCACACCGACGTGGTGCCCACCGGTCCGCTGGACCAGTGGAGCAGCGACCCCTTCGTGCCCACGCACCGCGACGGCAAGCTCTTTGGCCGCGGCGCCAGCGACATGAAGACCTCGATCGCCGCTTTCGTGGTGGCTGTGGAGGACTTCCTGGCCGCGACCCCCGATCCCGCGGTCACCCTGGCCCTGCTGCTGACCAGCGACGAGGAAGGTCCGTCGGTGGATGGCACCAAGGTCGTGGTCGAGCAGCTCAGCGCGCGCGGCGAGCACCTGGACTACTGCATCGTGGGCGAGCCCACCTCGGTCGAGCGCACCGGCGACATGATCAAGAACGGCCGGCGCGGCACGCTCTCGGGCAAGCTCTCGGTGCGCGGCATCCAGGGCCACATCGCCTACCCGCAACTGGCGCGCAACCCCATCCACCAGGCCCTGCCGGCGCTGGCCGAACTGGCCGCGACCGAATGGGACCGGGGCAACGATTTCTTCCCGCCCACCAGCTGGCAGGTCAGCAACGTGCACGGCGGCACGGGCGCCACCAACATCATCCCCGGCGAGGTGGTATGGGACTTCAACTTCCGCTTCTCCACCGAATCCACGGCCGAGGGCCTCAAGCAGCGCGTGCATGCGGTGCTCGACGCCCATGGCCTGGACTATGAACTGCGCTGGACCCTGGGCGGCCAGCCCTTCCTGACCACGCCGGGCGAACTGGTCACGGCCGTGCAGCAGGCCATCCTGGCCGAAACCGGCATCACCACCGAGCTGTCCACCACGGGCGGCACCAGCGACGGGCGCTTCATCGCCCAGGTCTGCCCCCAGGTGATCGAACTGGGGCCACCGAACGCCAGCATCCACAAGATCGACGAACACATCGTGGTGGCCGACATCGAGCCGCTCACCCACATCTACCGCCGCACCCTCGACAACCTGCATGCCCAGGCCCTGGCGGCTGCGGCGGTGAGCGCATGAGCGCGGCGCTGACCGGAGGCACCGTGGGTGCCGTGGTGCAGTCCGCAGCCGCCCTGCTCGCCTCGGCGGGCCTTTCATTCGGCCACGGTACCGCCAACGCGCACGACGAAGCCGCCTGGCTGGTGCTGTGGCGCCTGGGCCTGCCGCTGGACAGCGACCTCTCGGACGACGCCGACGCAGTGGGTGCCCAGGATGTCACGGCCGAGCAGCTGGCACAGGTGCAGGCCCTGCTGCAGGAGCGCGTCGACACCCGCAAGCCCGCGGCCTACCTCACGCGCGAGGCCTGGCTGCAGGGTGTGTCCTTCTATGTGGACGAGCGCGCCATCGTGCCGCGCAGCTTCATCGCCGAGCTGCTGGCCGACGGCAGCGTGGACGAATTCCTGGGCGAACACACGCAGCGGGTGCTGGACCTGTGCACCGGCAACGGCAGCCTGGCCGTGCTGGCAGCCATGGCCTGGCCCGAGATCACCGTGACCGGCGCCGACATCTCGCCCGATGCCCTGGAGGTGGCCCGCATCAACGTGGATCGCCATGGCCTTTCGGAGCGCATCACGCTGCAGCTGTCGGACGGCCTCGCGGCCCTGCCCGGCCCCTGGGATCTGATCCTGTGCAATCCCCCCTATGTCAACGCCAGCAGCATGGCGCAGTTGCCAGCCGAGTACCGGGCCGAGCCCGAACTGGCCCTGGCCGGTGGCAGCGATGGCATGGACTTCATCCGCCAGTTGCTCCAGGACGCGCCCGCGCGCATGAGCGAGAACGCCGTGCTGCTGCTGGAGATCGGCAACGAGCGCGCGCACTTCGAAGCCGCCTTCCCGCGCCTGCCGGTGTACTGGATCGATACCAGCGCCGGTGAAGACCAAGTGCTGCTCATCACGCGGGAGGCACTGGCCAAGGCATGAACGGCATCTCTTCCCCCCTGGCGACCACGGTCCCGCTGGCACTCTCGGTTTCCCCGGCACCCGCGCGTGTCGCCGTGGTCATTCCCTGCTACAAGGTCACCGCCCATGTGCTGGGCGTCATCGAGCGCATCGGCCCCGAGGTGCAGGGCATCTTCGCGGTGGACGACAAGTGCCCTGTCAACTCCGGCGCCTTCATCCAGCAGCACTGCACCGATCCGCGTGTGCAGGTGGTCTTCAACCCCGAGAACCTGGGTGTGGGCGGGGCCGTGATGCACGGCTACCGCCGTGCCATCGAGGCCGGCTACGACGTCATCGTCAAGGTCGACGGCGACGGCCAGATGGACCCGCGCCTTTTGCCCGGCTTCATCGCCCCCATCCTGAGCGGCGAAGCCGACTACACCAAGGGCAACCGCTTCTTCGACCTCGAAGAGATCCACCAGATGCCGCGCATGCGCATCTTCGGCAATGCGGCCCTGTCTTTTTTGACCAAGATCTCGTCGGGCTACTGGCAGGTGTTCGACCCGACCAACGGCTACACCGCCATCCATGCGCGCGTGGCCAGCCATTTGCCGTTCGACAAGATCAGCCGCAGGTACTTCTTCGAGACGGACATGCTGTTTCGCCTGAACACCCTGCGCGCGGTGGTGGTGGACGTGCCCATGAACGCCCACTACGCCGACGAGGAAAGCAACCTCAAGATCAGCAAGATCCTGCCCGAGTTCACGGTCAAGCACCTGCGCAACTTCAGCAAGCGCATCTTCTACAACTACTACCTGCGCGACATGTCGCTGGCCTCCATCGAGCTGCCGCTGGGGCTGCTGATGCTGGGCTTTGGCACCTGCTTTGGCCTGTTGCACTGGATCAGCTCCAGCACCCACCAGGCCTACTCGTCGGCCGGCACGGTGATGCTGGCGGCCCTGCCCGTCATCGCCGGCCTGCAGCTGCTGCTGGCCTTCATCGGCCATGACATCGCCTCGGTGCCCCAAAGGCCGCTGCACAAGGTGCTGCACAGGAAGATCGATCTCGGCAAGAACGGCTGAGGGATGGGTGCCTGCGTTACAGCGACCGCCGCGCGCACCGGGGCGCGCCACCTGAAACCCCGCCTCGACCTGCGCATGGCAGGCCTGCCTGTGCTGGCGGGCGGCTTGCTGCTCGCGCTCGTGGTGGCATGGTGCCTGATGCGGCTGGTACCGGCCTTCCAGTCGCCCGATGAGAATGTGCACCTGCTGCGTGCCGACATGATCGCCCACGGCCAGTGGACCCTGCGCAAGGATGAGCCGGACGAAGCCGGCAACCAGGGCGGCTACGTGGACCGCAACTTCATGGCGTTCACGTTGCGCATGCGGACGATCTCCGGCACGGAGCGCGACCCCACCGCTTCGGCCAGCGCGCTCATGGCCCAGGCCTCCGGCGAGCACTGGGCGCACAAGGACCAGTTCGTCAACGCCGTGGGCACCGGCTACTACGCGCCCTTCATCTACCTGCCCCACGCGCTGGGCCTGCGCGCCGCGCGCGCCCTCGACCTGTCGATGCGCGCAAGCTACGAGCTGACGCGCCTGCTGGTGGCAGCCACCGCGCTGGGCCTGACCGCCTGGGCCTGGCGGCTGTTCACGCCCAACCTGCTGGTGCGGGTGCTGGTGCTGATGCCCATGGCCATGTTCCAGATCATCTCGCCCACCATCGACGGGCTGAGCATCGCCGCAGCGCTGCTGCTGGCCGCGCTGTTCTCGGTGCGCTGCATGGCCCCGCGCAGCGACGCGAACCTGCTGCAGGAGTGTGCGCTCTATGCCTGCACCTTCCTGCTCGTGACTTCCCGCGTCAATCTGGCGCCCTTGCTGCTGCTGCCCCTGTGGCTGCTGGTGCGCAAGTTTTCGGCCGCGCACCTTCTGGCCTGGATCGCGCTGTGCGTGGCCTGTGGCGGCTGGACGCTCTACGGCATTGCCACCACGGCGGACGCCCGCCTGGTGCGCAACCATGCGACCCTCGAGATCCTGGCGATCTACCTGCAGGATCCACTCGGGTTCGCCCGCCTCGTCCTCGGTACGCTGCTGGACGGCGAGACCGGGTACTTCTACGCTTATTCCTTCGTCGGCATGATGGGCTGGCTCGATGCTTCCGTCACCAAGGATGCGATGGAAGCCGTCTGGTATGGCCTGGCGGTTGCGCTGGCCGCGACCGTCGGGTCGACGCGCTGGCTGCGGCGCGATGCAGCTGCCCGTGCGCTGCTCCTGTTCGTGGCGCTGGCCAGTGGCGTCCTGGTCTTCCTGGCCCTGGCCATCAGCTGGAACGACCACCCGGTGGCCATCATCAGCGGCGTCCAGGGCCGCTACTTCATCGTGCCCGCCGTGCTGGCCGCCACGGCGCTGGGCCCCATGGGCCAGGCGGCCTCGCCCACCCACCGGACCGTGGCCAACGTGCTCACGGCCACCTTCGCCCTGGTCTCGATCTACACCATGGCCACGACCCTGTCCGAGCGCTACGCCCTGCGCCTCCTTTAACATCGCCGGGCCCCTGCCCGATCCTCCCCACCCGAGATCTCGATCCATGTACGTCTATTTTCTGACCATCCTTTGCGTGATGGGCATTGCCATCGGCCAGATCCTGTTCAAGGTCAGCGCCAATTCCATGAACAAGACCGGCAGCTTCTTCGCCATCGAGACCCTGGCCGTGTTCTTTGCCACCATGGTGCTGTACGGAATCACCTCCATCGGCTGGGTGCTGATCCTTCGCAAGGCCGAGCTGGGCAAGGTCTATCCCTTCATGGCGCTGGCCTTCATTGTCGTGCCGCTGGCCAGCCGCTTCTTCTTTGGCGAACGTTTCGCGCCGGGGTATTTCGTCGGCACGGCCCTGATCATGTCGGGCATCGTGGTCACGGTGGCGGCCTCCCGATGAGCGCGGCCCTTCGCCAGCGGCCCAATTCCGGCGCCACAGGGGCCGGGGGATGGCTGGCGAGCGCCTGGGGCATGCTCCTGGCCGTCACCCTGGCACTGTTGCTGCCGCTGGGTGCATGGGCACAGCAACCCCTGCCGCCCGGCACCTACGGCTTCATCGACACGGTGGAATACGACGCCACCAAGAGCATGGTGCGCATCACCGGCTGGTGCTATGACTCGCAGAACCAGCGCCTGCCCAAGGACTTCCTGGTGCGCGTCGGTGATGCCGAAAAGCGCATCGCCGTGCCCGAGCGCAAGACCCGCCCGTCCGTCGGGGTCCATTTCCAGGACGGCGACCGCATCGCTCTCGAATTCACGCTCGAGCTGCGCTACCCGCGCTACCTTGCGGGCGGCGAGCAGCCGGTCTCGGTGATCGCCCGGTTCGAGGATGGTGGGCGCTTCGACGTCCAGGCCTCCTCTCCCGCCGCTGGCAAGGTCCAGGGCCCCGATACCCCCGGGCGGCACTGGGTGATCGCCGCCGCCGTGGCCGGCGCCATTGCGCTGCTGCTGCTCCCCGGCTCCGGGGGCCTGCAGGCGCGCCTGGGCACCTGGGTCGGCGGCCACCGCCGGGAGGTGGCTGGCGGCATCGCGGGCATCTTCCTGGTGCTGGTGGGCATCGGGGCCACGGGTTCGTCGCTGGAGTTGCTGCTGGGCCGCACGGACCAGGGCCCGCACCCCTTCCTGTCGCCGGACAGTGCCATGACCCATGTGGCGGGCCAGCCGCGCGGCGTGCGTTCCGACGACTGGATGGTGGTCACCGCCAGCGCCCTCGCCCAGGCCAACCACGAGCCGCCGTTTCCCGTCATCAACCGCCATCTGGGCCTGGATGGCCAGAACATGATGGTCATCGGCATGACGGGCGTGCCCGTATGGCATGTCTCGGCCCTCGCACGCCCGGCGACCTGGGGCTTCTTCGCCCTGCCGCTGGACAAGGCCCTGGCCTGGTACTGGTACTTCCCGTTCTTCGCCTGCCTGCTGGCGCTGTGGTGGCTGCTCGAGGTGCTGGCACCCGGGCGCCCGGGCCGCAACCTGGCGCTGTCGGCCGTGTTCTGCGTGGCGCCCTATGCGGCCGGCTGGTCCCACTGGCCGCTGTACGTGGTGTTCTTCCCCTCGGGGGCACTGGCCGCCACCCTGCTCATGCTGCGCCACAGGGCGGGCCCCCGCCTGTGGGGGCTGGCCCTGGCGCTGGGCTGGTTCCTGGCCGGATTCGCGCTGGTGCTCTACCCGCCCTGGCAGATCACCGTGGCCACGCTGTACGCGCTGGTGCTCGCGGCCTGGCTGGCCGACAACCGCCGCCAGATCGCCTGGGGACGCCTCACGCCGCTGGCCTTTGCACTGGCCGTGGCGGTCATGGCGGCCCTGCTCTACTTCTGGTGGCACGATGCCCGCGAGGCCATCTCGGCCATGCGCAACACGGTCTATCCGGGCCAGCGCGCTGCGCTGCGCGGCGGCGACCTGTCCGTCCTGGTGCTGCTGCGCGGCTTCGGCAATGCCGATACGCTGTCCAACCTGCAAAACAGTGTCTTCAACGAGAGCGAGTTCGGTTCGTACCTGCTGCTGCTGCTGGCCATCTGGTTCCTGTGCCTGCAGCAGGCGCGCAGCCGGGGACCCCACCGCTGGGTGGTGGCGGCCTGCGCGCTGTTCACGGTGTTCACCGTGGTGTTCGGCGTCTGGGGCATACCGCTGGCCCTGTCCAAGGCGATGTTCTGGCACTACGTGTCGTCGTCGCGCATCGACCTGGCGTTGGGCCTGGCCTGCCTGCTGGTGGTGGCCTGCCTGCCCGCGCCGGCAGCGGCGCCACGGCGCACCGCGCCCGTGGTGCTGGGCCTGCTCAGCGCCGCGGTGGCCGCGCTGGCCATGGCGGGCATCCCCGAGGACTTCCACCCCGGCCTGAGCGCCACCCTGCTGGCCAGCATGGCGGTGGCCGTCGGGCTCATGGCCTACTGGCTGGTGCAGGGCAAGGTGGCGCATTCCATCGCCCTCACCGCCGTGGTGTACGTGGCCGCCACGGTCGACTTCAACCCCGTGGCCCTGGCACCCTCCCATGTGGCGCTCAACGAGACCGTGCAGCGCTATGTCACGGGCCCGACCGGGGCCGACGGCAAGGCCACGCCCCGGCGCGTGCTGGCCCTGCTGCCCAGCACCTCCAACGCCATGGCCCTGGCGGCGGCCGGCGTGCCCATGGTGAACGGCGTCTTCTACTACCCCCAGCCCAGCGTCTGGCGTGGCATGCACCTGCCCGCAGGAGACCAGGACGCGGTGAACCGCTACCAGCACCTGACCTTCGTGCAGGAGACCATGCCGGCCCCGGCGGCCTACCGGGTGGTGAACCCCACGCCCGACACCGTGCGGGTGCTGGTGGACCCGCGGCGTTTCGACTTCGCCCAGGCCGGCGCCCAGGTGGTGGTGGGCAACGCCGGCATCTTCGAGCTGGGCGAGAACCCCCGCCTGCGTCTGCTGGGCAAGCACGAGGGCTGGGCCTGGTACGAGGTGGCAGCGGCCGCTCCGTAGAGGCACACCTACAGGGTTTCCCCGGTATCGGCGACAATACCTGGTTGCCCGGGGTGTCGCTGCCCCGAAAAGGCACCACCGCAGACACTGGAAACCGAGCATGCTGCAGATCATCGCAGTCGAGACTGAAGACGGTTGGCGGCATTTCAAGGAACTGCTGCTCGAATATGCGCAGCGCGACCATGCCAACGCCGGCCAGAGCAGCATCTGGGCGGACATGGCGGCCTTGCCGGGCAGGTATGCCCACCCTGCCGGTGGCGCGGTCCTGGCCTATTGGCAGGGCGTGCTCACGGCCTGCGGTGCGTTCGCCCCGACAGAGGTGGCGGGCCTGGCCGAGATCAAGCGGCTGTACGTGCGCGAAGGCGCACGCGGCCAGGGCATTGCCCGTGAGCTGACACGGGCCCTGGTGCAGCAATGCGCTGGTGCGGGTTACGACCGCGCCGGCATCAGCACCTGGAGCCACAACCATGGCGCGCTGGCGCTGTACCGGCAGATGGGGTTCGGCCCCATTGCCCCTTTCAAGGATCACCCGATCCCCAACCTGGTTTACCTGGGCCTCGCGCTGCACGATGCAGCCGGGGCGCCGTGATTGAGTACTGAATGATCAACCTGAAGAACATCGTGCTGCGGCGCGGCGCCAAGGTGCTGCTGGACAGCGTTTCCGTGACCCTGAACCCGGGCGAGAAGGTCGGCCTCGTGGGCCGCAACGGCGCCGGCAAGTCCACGCTGTTCGCGCTGCTCAACGGCAGCCTGCACGAGGATGGTGGCGACTTTTCCATCCCGCGCCAGTGGCGCATGGCACAGGTCGCGCAGAACATGCCCGAGACCGACGAGACGGCCACTGCCTTCGTGCTGGCCGGCGACACGCGCCTGGCCGAGCTGCACACCCAGCTGGCGCAGCTCGACCAGAGCGACGCCGCGCACGACGATGCCGACCACGGCATGGCCATTGCCCAGGTCTACACCGACCTGGCCGACGCCGGCGACCACGACGCTGTGCCACGCGCACAGGCGCTGATCCTGGGCCTGGGGTTCCAGTCGCACGAACTTGAGCGCCCGGTCAACAGCTTCTCGGGCGGCTGGCGCATGCGCCTGCAGCTGGCGCGCGCGCTGATGTGCCCGTCGGACCTGCTGCTGCTCGACGAACCCACCAACCACTTGGACCTGGACGCCCTGGTCTGGCTCGAAGCCTGGCTCAAGAAGTACGCCGGCACCATGATCGTGATCAGCCATGACCGCGAATTCCTGGACGCCGTCACCAACGTCACCCTGCAGATCGACAGCGCCAAGCTCAACCGCTTTGGCGGCAACTACAGCAAGTTCGAGGAACTGCGCGCGCAGCAGATGGAATTGCAGCAGGCCGCGTTCTCCAAGCAGCAGGACAAGATCGCCCACCTGCAGAAGTTCATCGACCGCTTCAAGGCCAAGGCCAGCAAGGCCAAGCAGGCGCAAAGCCGCGTCAAGGCCCTGGAGCGCATGGAAAAGGTTGCGCCACTGCTGGCCGAGGCCGATTTCACCTTCGAGTTCAAGGAACCGGTCAACCTGCCCAACCCGATGCTGGCGATCAGCGACGCAGCCTTCGGCTACACCACCGACGACGAGGTCAAGACCATCCTCACCGGCGTGAGCAAGTCGGTGCTGGCCGGCCAGCGCATCGGTATCCTGGGCGCCAACGGCCAGGGCAAGTCCACACTGGTCAAGACCATCGCCCGCGAGATGGCGCCCATTGCGGGCACCGTGACCGAGGGCAAGGGCCTGTCCATCGGCTACTTCGCCCAGCAGGAGCTGGACGTGCTGCGCCCCGGCGAGAACCCGCTGGAGCACATGATCCGCCTGGCCCGGGAGATGGGCGCCAACGCCCGCGAGTCCACGCGCGAGCAGGACCTGCGCAGCTTCCTGGGCAGCTTCAACTTCAGCGGCGACATGGTCAAGCAGGCCGTGGGCACCATGAGCGGTGGCGAAAAAGCCCGCCTGGTGCTGGCCATGATGGTCTGGCAGCGCCCCAACCTGCTGTTGCTGGACGAACCCACGAACCACCTGGACCTGGCCACGCGCGAGGCGCTGTCCATGGCGCTCAACGAGTTCGAGGGCACCGTGATGCTGGTCAGCCACGACCGGGCCCTGCTGCGCGCGGTCTGCGACGAGTTCTGGCTCGTGGGCCGCGGCGTCGTCGGCCCGTTCGACGGCGACCTGGACGACTACCAGCGCTACCTGCTCGACGAGGCCAAGCGCCTGCGCGAGTTCTCGCGCCAGGCCGAGGCGGCCGCCATGAAGGCGGCAGCGGCAGCGACCGCGGTCACCCCGACAGCAGTGGCTGCTGCACCAGCGCCGGCACCTGCGGCCGCAGCACCCAGCCCCGCCAAGGCAGCGGCACCGACCGCCGGTGCCCGCGACCAACGCAAGCTCGATGCCCAGAGCCGCCAGCAGTTGGCCGAAAAGACCCGTCCGCTGAAAAAAGAGCTCGAACAGATCGACAAGCGGCTTGCCGCCCTGGCGTTCGAGCGGGCAGGTCTGGAGCAGCAGCTCACCGAAGCCCTGCCCCCCGCCGAGATCGCCGAATGCGGCCGCCGGCTCAAGGCCGGTCACGACGAGACCGCGCAGCTCGAAGAACGCTGGCTGGAAATTTCATCGGCGCTCGAAGAAATTTCGATGGTCGCCGGCGCCTAAGTTGTAAAACCCTGTAATACATTGCCCCTGTTTCCAGGACTTACATATTGGCTGGCTTGAATTGAATGCTACATTTTTTGAAGCATTCTGGTCCTGGAAATTTTTTGATTTTGGGTTGCATTTTTTTGCGGAAGGCTGTCAACCGGGTGGCAAGCGGGTGCGTTGTTGGTACATCACAGGAGTTTTCCAACATGAACACCACCGCAATCTTGTCCGCCTGGCCCGAAGACGAACGCGACCGCAAGCGCGCCCCGGCCCGCTTCTGAGGGTGTGGCAGCCCCCGGGATTTCCCCCGGGCCGCCCCTTCTTTTTACTGTTCAACCCACTCCAGCAGGAAAGCCCCGCCACAGCGGGGTTTTTTTGCGTTCAGCGCAGAGCGCCGTCGCCTTGAGTGCGATGGCCTCTGCGCAGCGGCTTCATAGCCCGCTCGCACCACCCCCATTCGCCCCCTTGGGCGGGTTCCCCTTCCCCCTCTCCCTTCCCCGCTTGCGCCGGCCCATGCCACCGGCAGCGTGATCGCGCCCCCAACGGAGCCGCCGTCACCCGTCACCACAGTGGACACCTTGTCAAGCGCCTGGGTGCCCCGGTGGACAAGGCGGAGAACGCCTGCACGACCTGGGCACACAACAATCCATGCATTGCCCACCCCCGGTGGGACGGCGAATCGCTCGCCGGCAACCGGGATTCAATCCATGGAAAGGAAGACCAGCAATGCGGATGCACCACCACCATCCGGGAAACAACACGGCGCGGACCCTGCACTCCCTGCGCCTCGCATGTGCCGGCCTGGTGCTGGCGGCCGTGGGCGGCCTGGCGCCGTCCGAAGCCGGCGCCCAGACGCGCTACACCTGCCGCGACGACAACGGCAACAACTACACCTCGTGGCGCGCCTGCCCCCAGGGCATGAAGACCACCTCGGTATCGACCGGCCCCACGGCGAGCGAATACCGCAGCAGCGAGCGCACGCCCAGCCGCTCGGTACCTTCCTCGCCCGCCCCGGACCACCAGCAGTACATGAGCGAACGCTGCCGTAGCTTGACCGACACCCTGCGGTCGGCCTACTCCCGGGGAATCAAGGCGGACGTGCAGGAGGGCATGCGCCGCGAATTCGAGCGCGACTGCCGTGAGGAGGAAAGCGAGGCCTCCTCCCGGTACCACCGGGAGCAGCGCGATGCCCGCCGGCAACGGCGCGAGGAGGACCGCCAGCAGCAGGTGGCCCAGCAGGCCTCGGAGGCCGACGAGGCCCGCCGTGGCCAGCAATGCGCCGAATCGCGCCGGATCCTGAACCTCAAGAAGGCGCGCACGGACCTGACGGAGGGCGAGCGCAGCGACCTCAAGCGCTTCGAGGATGCCTACCTGGCGCGTTGCGCGCGCTGAGCAGGCCCGGCGGACCTGCGAGCAGGCGATGCGCGCCCATCGCTCTGCACCCGCCGCTTGTCCCTTGCCAGGAAACGCTTTTTGACGTTTGTCACGATTGATCGGTAGAATCAGGGTTTTCCCTATGGTTGCGCTATCCGTGCGACCGAGGACCCCTGGCCACCACGGTATCCCGTGGCAGCGCCCTCCCACTTCTTCGATCCATCGCTCCTTCCATGCAACGTCGCCAGTTCACCCAGTCCCTTCTTGCCACCGCCACCGGCCTCTCGCTCGCCCATCCCTCGGCATGGGCGGGCCCCCAGGACGCCATCGACTCCAAGGCGGTCACCATCGGTTGCTCGCTGGGCCTGACGGGCCCCCTGGCCAGCCTGGGCAAGGAACTCAAGCAGGGCCTGGACGCTGGCATCGCCCAGGCGAATGCACGCAGCGGTGGCACGCATGGCCGGGAGCTGCGCCTGCTGGCGCTGGACGACGGCTACGAGCCCGCGCGCTCGGAAGACAACGTGCGCAAGCTGATTGCCGACGGCAATGTGGCCGCGCTCCTGTCGTGCATGGGCACGCCCAACAACCAGCGCATCATGCCGCTGGTCGACGAAGCGCAGATCCCCTATGTGGCCCCCCAGAGCGGCGCCTCCTCGCTGCGCAAGGCCGAGTACCGCTCGGTCTTCCACGTGCGTGCCGGCTACTCGGACGAAGCCCAGCGCCTGGCCAAGAAGCTCGTGGCGATGGGCATCACCGACCTGGCCGTGGTCTACCAGGACACAGTGTTCGGCCGTGAATTCCTGGCCGACGTGAACAGCGCCCTCAAGGCCGTCAACCAGCCCGCGCCCAAGGCCTTCAAGCTCGACGCCAAGGGCGAGCAGGTGGCCCAGGTGGTGCAGCAGGCCGTCGGCGCCAAGCCGATGACCGTGCTGCTGGGCACGGCCGGCGACGTGAGCGCCGCGCTGGTCAACGAGTTCCGCAAGGTCTCGGCCAGCACGCCGCTGGCCGCTACCAGCGTGGCCTTCAGCGGCGAGAACATCCGCCAGCTGGGCGCCAAGGCCGGCGGCCTGGCCGTCTCGATGGTGATGCCCGATGCCACGCGCACCAGCGTGGCCCTGGTGCGCGACTACCAGCGCGCCATGCGCGCCGTGAACCAGCTGGAATTCTCCTCGCGCAGCTTCGAGGGCTATGTCAACGCGCGTGTGCTGGTCGACGGCCTGGACCGTGCCGGGCGCGACCTCTCGCGCGCCAAGCTGCGCTCGGCACTGGCCGGCATGCGCAACAACGACATGGGTGGCTTCCTGGTCGACTTCGCGGGCGGTACGCCGTTTGTGGGTTCGAAGTTCATCGATCTGGGCATCATGGGATCGAATGGGCGTTTTGTGGGCTAAGGCCTGAACAAAGCGGTTCTGGCGCCGTTGCTGCGCCTGGCCAGAACCGCTGCGCTGAAAGCAAAAACAAAAACCCGCCGAGGCGGGTTTTTGCGTTCCGGGCGACAACGCGGTCGCTGGCGGATGGATCAGCCCATGTGCAGGCCGCCGTTGACCGAGAAGTCGGCGCCGGTGGCGTAGCCGCCTTCTTCCGAGGCCAGCCAGGCGATGATCGAGGCGATCTCGCTGGGTTCGCCCAGGCGCTTGACGGGGACGGTGGCGACGATCTTTTCGAGCACGTCGGGTCGGATGGCCTTGACCATGTCGGTGCCGATGTAGCCCGGGCTCACGGTGTTCACCGTCACGCCCTTGGTGGCCAGCTCCTGTGCCAGGGCCATCGAGAAGCCGTGCATGCCGGCCTTGGCGGCCGAGTAGTTGGTCTGGCCGGCCTGGCCCTTTTCACCGTTCACGCTGCTGATGTTGACGATGCGGCCCCAGCCCTTTTCCACCATGTCGGCCACCACCTGCTTGGTGACGTTGAACATGCTGTTGAGGTTGGTCTCGATCACGGCGTCCCAGTCCTCGCGGGACATCTTGAGGAACATGCGGTCGCGCGTGATGCCGGCATTGTTCACCAGCACGTCGATGCTGCCGTGCTCGGCCTTGGATTTCGTGAAGGCTTCGACCGTGGAGTCCCAGTCGCCCACATTGCCCACGGACGCATGGAACGTATAGCCCAGCGCCTTTTGCTCGGCCAGCCACTTGGCATGGTCGCGGGTCGGGCCGCAGCCGGCGATGACCTTGAAGCCTTCCTTGTGCAGGCGCTGGCAGATAGCCGTTCCGATGCCCCCCATGCCCCCGGTGACGTACGCGACTTTCTGGCTCATGTAATTTCTCCTTGATTAATGTGATGCGCTCCATGCCACTCTACCCAAGAAACATGGCGCAATCCTGAAGGAAAACACTGATCGGCCTTTCTTTTTGATGCAACAAAGCGTGTGATAGCCTGTGCTGTTGCGGGCGCGCCGATGCCCCGCAAACCGGGCGCGGCCTGGCTCCGCGCCGGGTGCGCTGGTCGCCGCCTTGCCCGCTCGCAAGCGCCATGAAAAAAGCCCGCAGCGGGTGCTGCGGGCTTCGGTCAGGCGGGGGCCGGTGGTGGGTCAATCCGCCGTGGCTTCTTCGGGCTCGGTGGGCTCCGATTTGGCCGAGCGCTCCTTCTTGGGAAGGGGCTGGATGTCGAGCAGCACTTCCGGCTGCTCCACACCCTTGTCGTCGGCCTTCATCTCGATGTCCACCGTGAGGCGACCACCTTCGGTCAGGCGGCCGAACAGCAGTTCGTCGGCCAGCGCGCGGCGGATGGTGTCCTGGATCAGGCGCTGCATCGGGCGGGCGCCCATCAGCGGATCGAAGCCCTTCTTGGCCAGGTGCTTGCGCAGCGTGTCGGTAAAGGTGACTTCCACCTTCTTCTCGGCCAGTTGGGTTTCGAGCTGCAGCAGGAACTTGTCCACCACGCGCAGGATGATCTGCTCGTCGAGCGCCTTGAAGTTGACGATGGCATCCAGCCGGTTGCGGAACTCGGGCGTGAACAGGCGCTTGATGTCGCCCATCTCGTCGCCCGCCTGGCGCGGGTTGGTGAAGCCGATCGTCGCCTTGTTCATGGTCTCGGCGCCGGCGTTCGTCGTCATGATGATCAGGACGTTGCGGAAGTCGGCCTTGCGGCCGTTGTTGTCCGTCAGCGTGCCATGGTCCATGACCTGCAGCAGCACGTTGAAGATATCCGGGTGCGCCTTCTCGATCTCGTCGAGCAGCAGCACCGCGTGCGGCTTCTTGGTGATGGCTTCGGTCAGCAGGCCACCCTGGTCGAACCCGACATAGCCTGGAGGCGCACCGATCAGGCGGCTCACGGCATGGCGCTCCATGTACTCCGACATGTCGAAGCGCAGGAGCTCGATGCCCATGATGTAGGCCAGCTGCTTGGCGGCCTCGGTCTTGCCCACGCCCGTGGGGCCGCTGAACAGGAACGAGCCGATCGGCTTGTCGCCCTTGCCCAGGCCCGAGCGTGCCATCTTCACCGAGCTGGCGAGCACTTCCAGGGCCTTGTCCTGGCCGAACACCACGCTCTTCAAGTCACGCTCCAGGGTCTGCAGCTTGCCGCGGTCGTCGTTGGAGACGTTGGCCGGCGGAATGCGCGCGATCTTGGCCACGATCTCCTCGATCTCGGCCTTGCCGATGGTCTTCTTGCGCTTGCTCGGCACCATGATGCGCTGGGCAGCACCGGCTTCATCGATGACGTCGATCGCCTTGTCGGGCAGATGGCGGTCATTGATGTACTTGGCGCTGAGCTCGGCCGCGGCCTGCAGGGCAGCGGCAGCGTACTTCACGCTGTGGTGCTCCTCGAAGCGCGACTTCAGGCCCTTGAGGATGTCGATGGTTTCGGCCACCGTGGGCTCGACCACGTCCACCTTCTGGAAGCGGCGCGAGAGCGCGGCGTCCTTTTCGAAGATGCCACGGTACTCGGTGAAGGTGGTCGCGCCGATGCACTTGAGCTGGCCGCTGGAGAGCGCCGGTTTCAAGAGGTTGGAGGCATCGAGCGTGCCGCCCGAGGCCGCGCCCGCACCGATCAGGGTGTGGATCTCGTCGATGAACAGGATGGCGTTGGGCTTGTCCTTGAGCGACTTGAGCACGCCCTTCAGGCGCTGCTCGAAGTCACCGCGGTACTTGGTGCCGGCCAGCAGCGCGCCCATGTCGAGCGAGTACACCACGGCCTCGGCCAGGATCTCGGGCACGTCGTTCTGCGTGATGCGCCAGGCCAGGCCTTCGGCAATCGCGGTCTTGCCCACGCCCGCCTCGCCCACCAGCAGCGGGTTGTTCTTGCGGCGGCGGCACAGGATCTGGATGGTGCGCTCCACCTCGTAGTGGCGGCCGATCAGCGGATCGATCTTGCCATCCTTGGCGGCCTGGTTCAGGTTCTGCGTGAACTGCTCGAGCGGCGAGGCCTTCTCGTTGCGTTCGGCAGACCCGCCCTCCTCGCCCTCGGCCTGGTTCTCGGCCTTGGCGGGTTCCGGTGGCTCGCCCTTCTTGATGCCGTGGGCAATGAAGTTGACCACGTCCAGGCGCGTCACGCCCTGCTGGTGCAGGTAGTACACGGCGTGCGAATCCTTCTCGCCGAAGATGGCCACAAGCACGTTGGCGCCGGTGACTTCCTTCTTGCCGTTGCCGGTGGACTGCACGTGCATGATGGCGCGCTGGATCACACGCTGGAAACCCAGCGTGGGTTGCGTGTCCACCTCGTCGGTGCCTGCCACCTGAGGCGTGTTGTCCTTGATGAAGTTCGACAGCGACGAACGCAGATCGTCGATGTTGGCCGAACAGGCGCGCAGCACTTCCGCTGCGCTGGGGTTATCGAGCAGTGCAAGCAGCAGATGCTCCACGGTGATGAATTCGTGGCGCTGCTGGCGGGCCTCAACAAAGGCCATGTGCAAGCTGACTTCCAGTTCTTGGGCAATCATGTGAACTCCTTTGTGCTTGCGTGGAATGGATAACTGTAGATCGGGACGAAAAACCTGTTATTCAACAGGTTCACTGACACATTGCAGCGGGTGCCCCGCCTTGAGGGCCGCATCCAGCACCTGCTCGACCTTGGTGGCGGCCACGTCGCGCGAATACACGCCGCAGACGCCTTTGCCGTCGAGGTGGATCTTGAGCATGATCTGGGTCGCCTGCTCCCGGTCCTTGCTGAAAAACTCCTGCAGCACCACGATCACGAACTCCATGGGGGTGTAGTCGTCATTGAGCATGACCACCTGGTACATCTGGGGGGGCTGGGTCTTTTGCGTGCGTCTTTCCAGCACGACCGAACCGCCGTCATCCCGCGCAGGCCTGGTAACAGGCGGCGCGGCTTTGGGAGAAGGTGGTTTTGTTGCCATGAATTTCATTCTAGCGACCCGCGCCTACCGCTGCCGCAGGAGAAATCTGATGTTCATCCGTTTTTTTTCAAGGCTGGCCTGAGCAATATTCTTGCCAGGCCATAACCGGCCGCGCCAAACGCCCTGTGGGGGCATATGAAACGGTCGGAAAAAGGCAGCGACAAACGCGTCGCCAGATGCCGGCCTGTTGTTTCCGCGCGCATTGCGGCCCCACCTCCCGCCACGGCCTACTCGTAGACCACGGTGGCCGACCCGGCACCGACCTGCGCGCTCCAGGCGGCCAGGGCGGCATCGCTGGGGTAAAAGCGGCTGCTGTCGGACAACTGGATCTCGGCGACGGCCGTGGCGCTGCGGGCCGCCCCCTGGGCGGTTCCCGTGCAGCGCAGCCCCATGCGCACCCGCAGGCCGTGCAGCAGGTCGCCCTCGGGCGCCTCCTCCCGGCGGGGCGGGAACTCGCGCAGCAGTTTCTGCACCTCGGGCGCCTTGTCGCTGACCACCACGTGCAGGTATTTGCCAAAGCGCGCACGCGCACCGGCCAGGTCCCAGACCTGCTGCACCTTCACGCGCAGGCCGCCGCTGAAGCGGTCCAGTTGCAGGCGGCCCATCATCACCACGAACTCGTCTTCCTTGAGCTGGTTCTTGTAGGTGTTGATCAGGGCCTCGTCGGCCGAGGCCTCGATCACCGCCGACTTGTCGTCGAGCTTGAACAGCGCCAGCTTGCCGCGCTGTCCGTTGATGACCCGGAAATCGCTGATGATGCCGGCCAGGATCTGCGGCTCGCGGCTGTCCAGCAGCTCGTCGATCTGCGTGCGCACGAAGCGGCGCACTTCGGTGGCCACTTCGTCGAACAGGTGGCCCGAGAGGTAGAAGCCCACCGCCGTCTTCTCCAGCGTCAGCCGCTCCTTGATGCCCCAGGGCGTCACGTCCACCAGTTCGGGCTCCTGCGTGCTCGATCCATGGGCGTCGTCGCCCATCATGTCGAACAGGCCGCCCTGGTTGATGTTGGACAGGCTGGCGGCGGCGAAATCGAAGGCCCGGTCGATGGAGGCCAGCAGCGAGGCGCGGTTGAGGTTGAGCGAATCGAAGGCACCGGCCTTGATCAATGCCTCCACTGTGCGCTTGTTCATGCGCGCGCGGTCCACGCGCAGGCAGAAGTCGAAGAGGCTCTTGAAGGGGCCCTTGGTGGAGCCGTTGGGCCCCTCGCCGCGACCTTCGCGCGCCGCCACGATGGCCTCGATGGCCGCCTGCCCCCCGCCCTTGACGGCGCCCAGGCCGTAGCGGATGACCTTGTCCGTCACCGGCTCGAAGCGGTACATGCCGCGGTTCACGTCGGGCAGCTCGAAGTTCATGCCGAAGTTCTTGCGCGCGTCCTCGAACAGCACCTTGAGCTTGTCGGTGTCGTCCATTTCCACCGTCATGTTGGCGCAGAAGAACTCGGCCGTGTAGTGCACCTTGAGCCAGCCCGTGTGGTAGGCCAGCAGCGAGTAGGCAGCAGCGTGCGACTTGTTGAAGCCGTAGCCCGCGAACTTCTCCATCAGGTCGAACACCTCGTCGGCCTTTTCCTCGCTGATGTCCTGCTTGGCGGCGCCGGCGCGGAAGATCAGGCGGTGCTCGGCCATCTCCTCGGCCTTCTTCTTGCCCATGGCCCGGCGCAGCATGTCGGCGCCACCCAGGCTGTAGCCGCCCAGCACCTGGGCGGTCTGCATCACCTGCTCCTGGTAGACCATGATGCCGTAGGTTTCGGCCAGCACCTTCTCGACCAGCGGGTGCGGGTACTCGACCACTTCCTTGCCGTGCTTGCGGTTCACGAAGCTCGGGATCAGGTCCATGGGACCAGGGCGGTACAGCGCGTTGAGCGCGATCAGGTCTTCCAGGCGGCTCGGGCGCGCCTCGCGCAGCATGCCCTGCATGCCGCGGCTTTCAAACTGGAACACGGCTTCGGTCTTGCCGTCCGAGAACAGGGTGTAGGTGGGCCCGTCGTCGAGCGGGATGGCCTCGAAGGTGAAGTTCTCCTGGCCCTTGTGGCGCTTCATGATGAACTCGCGCGCAATCTCCAGGATGGTCAGCGTCGCCAGGCCCAGAAAGTCGAACTTCACCAGGCCGATGGCCTCCACGTCGTCCTTGTCGTACTGGCTCACGGCCGATTCGCTGCCCGGCTGCTGGTACAGCGGGCAGAAGTCGGTGAGCTTGCCCGGCGCGATCAGCACGCCCCCGGCGTGCATGCCGATGTTGCGCGTCATGCCCTCGAGCTTCTGCGCCATCTCGATGACGGTCCGGACGTCTTCTTCCTTGGCCACGCGCTCGGCCAGCAGGGGTTCGAGCTCCAGCGCGTAGTTGTTCTTGTCGCCCTCCTTCTTGACGGCGGGCGGGTACTGCAGCGTGTAGGACATGCCGGGCTTGCCCGGCACGAGCTTGGAGATGCCGTCGCAGAACATGTAGCTCATGTCCATCACGCGGCCCACGTCGCGGATGGCGGCCTTGGCGGCCAGCGTTCCGAAGGTGGCGATCTGGCTCACCGCGTTCTTGCCGTACTTGTCCTTCACGTAGTCGATCACCCGGTCGCGGTTGGACTGGCAGAAGTCGATGTCGAAGTCGGGCATGGACACCCGCTCGGGGTTCAGGAAGCGCTCGAACAGCAGGTTGTATTCGAGCGGGTCGAGGTCGGTGATCTTCAGCGCATAGGCCACCAGCGAGCCGGCGCCCGACCCCCGTCCCGGCCCCACCGGGCAGCCGTTGTCCTTGGCCCACTGGATGAAGTCCCCCACGATGAGGAAGTAGCCCGGGAAACCCATCTTGAGGATGGTGCCGATCTCGAACTCCAGCCGCTCCACGTAGCGCGGGCGTTGCAAGTCGCGGTCGGCCTCTTTCTTGAAGAGCATCTTCAGCCGCTCTTCCAGCCCCGCGAAAGACGCAAAGCGGAAGTACTCGTCGATCGGCATGCCGTTGGGCGTCGGGAAGTCCGGCAGCTGCGGCTTGCCCAGCACCAGCGTCAGGTTGCAGCGCTGGGCGATCTCCACGGTGTTGGCGATCGCCGAGGGAATGTCGGCGAACAGCGCCTGCATCTGCGCCGAGGACTTGAAATACTGCTCGCGCGTGAAGCGGCGCACGCGGCGCGGGTTGGCCAGGATCTCGCCCTCGGCGATGCACACCCGTGCCTCGTGGGCCTCGTAGCCCTCGGCATCGGCGAACTGCACCGGGTGGGTGGCCACCACCGGCAGGTGCAGGCGTGCAGCCAGCTGCGCGGCGGCCACCACGTGGGCCTCGTCGTCGGGCCGGCCGGCGCGCTGCAGCTCGATGTAGAAGCGGTGCGGGAAGATGCCTGCCAGGCGCAGCGCCAGGTCGGCGGCGCCGGCGTCGTCGCCCTTGAGCAGGGCCTGGCCTACGGGGCCGGCCTGGGCACCGGAGAGCACGATCAGCCCTTCGGACAGCTCCTGCAGCCATTCCCAGGTGCAGACGGCGAGGTTCTTGACGATGTTGCGCGTCCAGGCGCGGGCCAGCAGTTCCGACAGGCTCAGGTAGCCCTGGCGGTTCTGCACCAGCACGATCATGCGCGAGGGCGGGGCCGTGCCCTCCCCCTCCAGGAAGATCTCGGCGCCCAGCAGGGGCTTGACGCCCTTGCCCCGGGCTTCCTTGTAGAACTTGATGGCGCCGAAGAGGTTGTTGAGGTCGGTGATGGCCAGGGCGGGCTGGCCATCGACCGCGGCGGCCTTGGCCACCTCGTCGATGCGGTTGGTGCCGTCGACGACGGAATATTCGGTGTGCAGGCGCAGGTGGACAAACATGGGCTCCATTGTAGAAAGCCCACTGCACCTCGTAACCGAAACCTTTGCGACAGGGCGATTCAAGGGGCAAATGCGGCCGGTACAATGCGCCGTCGGGTCGGGCCGGGCATCCGTGGTGATGCACGTCCCCGGGGGCGCCAGTGCTTACCGCCCGGCCCTGGAACATCCCGTTTCCTTTTTTTGCCTGAAAGCTGCCTGCGATGCTTCGTGCCCCACTGCCGTTTATCTCCGCCCTGCTGGCTGCAGGCGTCCTTGCCGGGTGCTCGACCACCACGGAAGACAAGACCGCCAACTGGAGCCCGAACCGCATCTACTCCGAAGCCAAGGACGAAATGAACTCCGGCGGCTACGACAAGGCCGTGCCGCTGTTCGAAAAGCTCGAAGGCCGTGCCGCCGGCACCCCGCTGGCCCAGCAGGCCCAGCTGGACAAGGCCTATGCCCACTACAAGGCGGGTGAAAAGGCGCAGGCCGTGGCCACGCTCGACCGTTTCATGAAGCTGCACCCTGCCAGCCCCGCCCTCGACTACGCGCTGTACCTCAAGGGCCTGGTCAACTTCAACGACAACCTGGGCCTGTTCTCGTGGCTGTCGCGCCAGGACCTGTCCGAGCGCGACCAGAAGGCCGCCAAGGATTCCTTCGAGTCCTTCAGCGAGCTGACCACGCGCTTCCCCGACTCGCGCTATGCCCAGGACGCGCGCCAGCGCATGACCTACATCGTCAACTCGCTGGCCCAGTATGAAGTGCACGTGGCACGCTATTACTACCAGCGCGGCGCCTACGTGGCCGCCATCAGCCGCGCCCAGGTGGCCGTGGCCGACTACCAGGGCGTGCCCGCCGTCGAAGAAGCGCTCTACATCCTGATGCAGTCCTACGATGCCCTGGGCATGACCCAGCTGCGCGACGACACCCGCCGCGTGATGGACGCCTCGTACCCGCAAAGCCAGTACGTGCGCACGGGCTTCAAGGGCAAGTCGGATCCGTGGTGGAAGTTCTGGTAAGCGCGGCCTGCTCAGCCCGCACCTGAGCGGGTGCCTACCAGATCGTCCAGCGCAGCGTCGAAATCCTCCGGGGATTCCAGGCGCCGCATGGGGGGCAAGGCCCGCAACAACCGCTTGCCATAGCCCATGGTGGCCAGGCGCGTGTCGCCGACCACCAGCACCCCCCGGTCGGACTCGCGCCGTATCAGCCGGCCGGCGCCCTGCTTGAGCGCCACCGCTGCCTCGGGCACCGAATACTGCTGGAACGAGCTGCCCCCCGCCTCCTCGATGCGCTGGCTGCGCGCCTCGACCAATGGATCGCCCGGCGGCGGGAACGGCAGCTTGTCGATGATGACCAGCTGCAACGCATCGCCCGGCACGTCGAACCCCTCCCAGAACGTGGCCGAGGCCACCAGGATGCACCCGGGCGCGCCATGCGTGCTGCCTTCGCGAAAACGCTCCATCAGGCGGCGCTTGGGCCACTCGCCCTGCACCAGCACCGACAGCGACTGCCCGTCGCCAAACCGGCGGTGCAGGGCATCGCCGATCGTGGCCAGGGCCTTGAGCGTGGTGGTCAGCACCAGGGTGCGTCCGCCGATGCGCTCGGCGGCGTCGCCGGCCAGGCGGGCAATGGCCGTGCTGTGGGCCGGGTCCGCCGGCTTGGGCAGGTGGCGCGGCACGTACAGCGCGGCCTGCGTGGCGTAGTCGAAGGGGCTGTCCACGCGCAGTATCTCGGCGCCCTCCAGGCCGCAGCGCTCCACGAACCAGGTCAGCCCCTCGTCGGCGCCCAGCGTCGCCGAGGTGAAGATCCAGGCACGCTCGCGCTCGCCCTCGGGGTCGGGCCATTCATCGCCCTGCGCGCTCTGGGCGGGCTGGGTCAGCAGCCGGGTGCGCATGGCGTGCGCAATGTCCAGCGGCGATTCGACCAGCCGCACCTGGGTATGCCCCAAGTCGATCCAGCGCACCGCATCCTGGCCGCAGGTGCCGGCGAAGCGGGCCAGGCGGGCCAGCAGTTCGGTGGCGCGCTCGTAGAGCCGCTCGAGGTCCGGGGCGGTCTCGCTGAGCTGGTCCAGCGCCTCCTGGGCCTGGGCGCAGGCGGTCGCCAGCCGGCGCAGTGCGCCATCCCAGGCCTGGGCTTCGGCGCCCTCGGGTGCCGCCCCGGTCCAGCCGCGCTTGCCCTGCGCGCTGGTACTGCCGCCGGCTGTGCGCAGGTCCGCCACGGCCTGCTCCACCCGGCTGGCCAGGGCCACCCAATCGGCCAGGCCGCGCGCGTGGTGCAGGCCGGCGGCCAGCAGGTCGCGCGCAAAGTCGAGCAACTGGCCCGAGGACAGCTGCAGGCCCAGGAACTGCACGCCGGTCTCGCTGATCTGGTGGGCTTCGTCGAACACCACCACGCGCACGGTGGGCAGCAGTTCGGCCACACCGGATTCGCGCACGGCCATGTCGGCAAAGAAGAGGTGGTGGTTGATCACCACGATGTCGGCCGCCAGCGCCTCGCGCCGCGCGATGTTCACATGGCATTCGCGCGCCCGCGGGCAGCTGGCGCCCAGGCAGTTCTCGCGCGTGGAGGTGACCAGGGGAATCACCGGCGAGCGCTCGTCCAGGCCCGTGAGTTCCGCCAGGTCGCCGCTTGGGGTGCTGCGCGACCAGTCTTCCACCTTGGCCAGCACGCGCACGACATTACGATCTGTTACCGCGCTGTCCTGGCGAGCCTGCACCATGCGGTGCAGGCACAGGTAGCTGGCCCGGCCCTTGAGCAAGGCAGCCCGAACCGGCACGCCCAGCACCTCGGCCAGGAGCGGCAGGTCGCGTGCGAACAGCTGGTCCTGCAGCGCCTTGGTGGCCGTGGAGAGCAGCACGCGCTCGCCGCTGAGCAGTGCCGGGACCAGGTAGGAGAAGGTCTTGCCCACGCCGGTGCCGGCTTCCACCACCAGCTTGCCGCCCTCTTCCATGGTGCGGGCCACGGCGGCGGCCATGCGGGTCTGGCCCTCGCGCGGGCGAAACTGGGCATCGGCGCGCGCCAACAGGCCGCCGGGCGCAAACACCTCCTGCACCATCGCGGCCAGCGGCATCAGGCAGGCCCCCGGCGGTGTAGCAAGCGCTCCATGCGCCGCATGATCGGTTGCCGCAGGGGCAGAAGGTGCGTGGATTTCAAGAGGGGCCGCGTGGCAGTCATGGCAAAAATGCCACAGGCGGGCGGATAATACGCGCTTCGGAGCATCCAAACGACAGACAGGCCCGTCGGCACACCACAATCACCAGCATGACCACCAAAGCGTTTCGCCTTATCGCTTCCACCGGCATCCACAAGGGTGACCGCGAGTACCAGCAAGACCAGGTGGCCTTGATCGCCCACGAACGGCACAACGGTTGTGTGCTGGGCGTCGTGGCCGACGGCATGGGGGGCCGCAGCGGCGGCCGCAAGGCGTCCGACCAGGTCATGATGACGGCGCGCCAGCTGTTCGAGCGCTACTCCCCCGAGACCGACGACCCCGCCGCCATGCTCAAGAGCATGGTCGAAGAGGCGCACATCGTCATCCGCCTCACGGCCATCTCGGCCGAGCAGGAACCGCACAGCACCATCGCCGCCTTCCTGATCAACCCGCGCGGCGACTGCCACTGGGTGCATGCCGGTGACTCGCGCATCTACCACTTCCAGGGCGGGCGCCTGGCACACCGCACCAGCGACCACTCCTACGTGCAGGCCCTGGTGGACCGCGGCGAGCTGACCGAGGCCGAGGCCAACAACCACCCGCACTCGAACATCCTGGTGGGCTGCCTGGGCACCGAGAGCGACCCGCCCATCACCACCCACATGATCCCCCAGCTGCATCCGGGCGACACGCTCATGGCTTGCAGCGACGGCGTGTGGCACTACTTTTCGCCCACCGAGCTGGCCTCGGTGGTCGAATCGCTCTCGCCGCGCGAGGCGACGGAGTTCCTGATCGAAAAGGCCCGCACCCGGGCGCGCGGAGGCGGCGACAACCTGTCGCTGGTCATCGTGAAGATCGAAGCCCTGGTCGAAGAGAAGAAGCCCATCCAGGGCATGGGCATGGGTGCGCGCCCCGCCCCCGGCACGGCGGCGGCCGCTGCAGGCACGACGACCAGCAAGGCCTGACGGCGCCCGCGCAGTGCCCGCACGCACAGCGGGCCGCGCCGCCCCGCCGCCCGCACTGCGGCGCGGGGGCCGAAAATACTTACTTGCTCCTAGCGGGCAGCCTCCGACGCGGGAACCGGCAGCGGCGCGGCTGGTTTGCGGCCCGATGCTGCGGCCGCGGCCTGCTCGCGCGCCACGCGGGCACGGCGCGTTTCGGCGGCCTTCAGCTCCTCGGCATGGCGCTCGCGGGCGCGGCCTGCACGCTGGGCGGCTTCGCCAGCACGCTGGGCCTGCTCGGCCTCGCGCTGCTGCAGGTCCTGGGCGCGCGGAGTGGGCGCCACGGGGGTCCTGGGCGTGCGCGGCGTGCGCGGGGCCTGCACATGCGGCTGGCCGCGCACGCCGATCCCGACTTCCGGGGTTTCACCCGGCGGCCCGGGCTGGGCATTCTGCTTTTCGGCAATGCTGCGCCGCCGCTCGGTGGCTTTTTCCTTGCGCTCGGCATCGTTGATCTGCATCTCGCGCGTGCGCAGGCCGGCTTCGGCTTCGCGCGCCCGGTTGCGTTCCACGCGCAGGCAGTCCTCCACGGCAAACAGCTTGTAGCACTCGGTCTCGGCAGCCAGGCGCCGGGAGGCAACGGCCTTACGCTCGTCGGCGATGTGGGCGCGCTCGGCGCTGCGCTGGGCATGGACGGCCTTGCGATCCGCCGATGCAGCAGAATCTGC
Source organism: Acidovorax sp. GW821-FHT09B03 (assembly GCF_059418305.1). Lineage (NCBI taxonomy): Bacteria > Pseudomonadati > Pseudomonadota > Betaproteobacteria > Burkholderiales > Comamonadaceae > Acidovorax > Acidovorax sp. GW821-FHT09B03. The sequence continues at coordinate 72,499 of NZ_JBWKPP010000011.1, read as the reverse complement.
CGCGGCATTCTGGGCAAGGGCCTGCGAGGCCATGCCCGCCTGCGCAAGCAGGCACAGCACATGAAGGGTGATCTGCCGCATTGTCCTGGTATTCATGTCAAGCCTGTATCCACCACACGGCGCTCGAGCGCCAGAAACTCCTTGGACTGCATCTCGTTCAGGCGCGACACCGTGCGCGGGAACTCGTGTGCCAGGGGACCTTCCGTGTACAACGCCTCGGGCGGCACGGCCGCCGACATGATGAGCTTCACGCGGCGGTCGTAGAGCACGTCCACCAGCCAGGTGAAGCGCCGCGCGGGCGAGGCCATGGCCACCGGCAGGTAGGGCACATCGGACAACAGCACCGTGTGGAACTGCGTGGCGATCTCCAGGTAGTCGTTCTGCGAACGCGGTCCGCCGCAGAGTTCACGGAAATCGAACCATACCACCCCGCCGGCCTTGCGCTTGGCGCGGATCTCGCGCGCCTCGATGTGCAGCACCGGGTCTTCGTCGTGCACCTCGGCCAGCTGGTTGAAGGCCTCGTTCATCTCGGCATCGGCCTCGGGGCCCAGGGGCGTGTGGTAGAGCCTGACCTTCTCCATGGTGCGGCGCCGGTAGTCGGTGCCGTTGTCCACGTTCACCACCTCCAGGCGCTGGTTGAGCAGCGCGATCGCGGGCAGGATGCGGTCGCGGTGCAGGCCGCCCGGGTACAGCTCGTCGGGCATGAAGTTGGACGTGGTGACAAAGCCCACGCCGTTCTCGAACAGCGACACCAGGAGGCGGTGCAGGATCATCGCATCGGTGATGTCGGCGACGTGGAACTCGTCGAAGCAGATGAGCTTGTAGCGCTTGGAGATGCGCTCGCCCAGCACGTCGAGCGGGTTCTGCGTGCCCTGCAGGGCCGCCAGCTCGCGGTGCACCTCGCGCATGAACTCGTGGAAGTGCAGGCGCACCTTGCGCTTCAAGGGCACGGCGTTGAAGAAGCATTCCATGAGGAAGCTCTTGCCGCGCCCCACCCCGCCGTACATGTAGACGCCGCGCGGGATGTCCGGGTGGTTGATGAGCTTCTTGAACGCGTTGGAGCGCCGCTCCTTGTAGGTGGCCCACTCATCGGCGCAGCGCTGCAGCGCATCCACGGCCCGCAGCTGCGCGGGGTCGCTCTTGAAGCCCTTGGCTTCGAGTTCGGCCAGGTAGGCCTGTTTGACAGTCACGGTGCGCTCGCCAGTACTAGGTATGAATAAGGCACAAGGCGCCGACGCCCTGTGCAGGGCGACGGCGCCATCATTCTCCGGCAGGCGGAGATCAGAAGTTCAGCGTTCGCTTGTCCACGGCCAGGGCCGCTTCCTTGGTGGCTTCGCTCAGGCTGGGGTGGGCGTGGCAGATGCGCGCGATGTCTTCGCTGCTGGCCTTGAACTCCATGGCGACCACGGCTTCGGAGATCAGCTCGCTGGCCTGCGGGCCCACGATGTGCACGCCCAGGATCTCGTCGGTGTCGGCATCGGCCAGCATCTTCACCATGCCGGTGGTGTCACCCAGCGCACGTGCGCGGCCGTTGGCCAGGAACGGGAAGCTGCCGGCCTTGTACTTGACGCCGTCGGCCTTGAGCTGCTGCTCGGTGCGGCCGACCCAGGCGATCTCGGGGCTGGTGTAGATGACCCAGGGCACGGTGTTGAAGTTCACGTGGCCATGCTGGCCGGCAATGCGCTCGGCCACGGCAACGCCTTCTTCCTCGGCCTTGTGCGCCAGCATCGGGCCGCGCACCACGTCACCCACCGCCCACACGCCGGGCAGGTTGGTCTTGCAGTCGGCATCGACGACGATGGCGCCGCGCTCGTCCAGGGCCAGGCCCACGGCTTCGGTGTTCAGGCCGATGGTGTTGGGCACGCGGCCGATGGAGACGATGAGCTTGTCCACTTCCAGCGCCTGGGCTTCGCCCTTGGCATTGGTGTAGGCGATGCTCACGCCCTTCTTGACGGTCTTGATCTCGCCGACCTTCACGCCCAGTTCGATCTTCAGGCCTTGCTTGTCGAAGGCCTTCTTGGCTTCCTTGGCGATCTGCTCGTCCACCGCGCCCAGGAAGGTCGGCAGACCTTCGAGGATGGTGACTTCGGCGCCCAGGCGGCGCCACACCGAGCCCATTTCCAGGCCGATCACGCCCGAACCGATGAGGCCGAGCTTCTTGGGCACGGCGCCTACGCGCAGCGCGCCGTCGTTGGACAGCACGAACTCTTCGTCGAATGGCGTGCCGGGCAGCGCACGGGCGTTGGAGCCGGTGGCGATGATGATCTGCTTGCCGGTGATCGACTCTTCGGCGGCGCCGGCCACCTTGATCTCATAGCCGCCTTCGGCCGCCTTCACGAACGAACCGCGGCCGTGGAAGAAGCTGATCTTGTTCTTCTTGAACAGGTACAGGATGCCGTCGTTGTTCTGCTTGACGACGGTGTCCTTGCGGGCAAGCATCTTGGCCACGTCGATCTTGACGTCGGAAGCCGAGATGCCGTGCTCGGCAAAGTGCTTGTTGGCGTGCTCGAAATGCTCGGACGATTGCAGCAGCGCCTTGGAGGGGATGCAGCCCACGTTGGTGCAGGTGCCGCCGGGTGCGGGGCCGCCCTTCTCGTTCTTCCACTCGTCGATGCAGGCCACGTTGAAGCCCAGCTGCGCTGCGCGGATGGCGGCCACGTAGCCGCCGGGGCCGCCACCGATGACGATCACGTCGAATTGTTTGCTCATGTCGGTCTCACTCACTCGTTCATTGGAAAAAAGACCCACCGGCGGGCGCGGCCAGGGGCCGGCCACGCGGGTGGGTCGATTCGGGTGCTATCAGATGTCGAACAGCAGGCGCGATGGGTCTTCCAGCGCTTCCTTCATGGCCACCAGGCCCAGCACGGCTTCGCGGCCGTCGATGATGCGGTGGTCATAGGACATGGCCAGGTAGTTCATCGGGCGGATCACGATCTGGCCGTTCTCCACCACGGCGCGGTCCTTGGTGGCGTGCACGCCCAGGATGGCCGATTGGGGCGGGTTGATGATGGGCGTGGACAGCATGGAGCCGAAGGTGCCGCCGTTGCTGATCGAGAACGTGCCGCCGGTCATCTCTTCGATGCCCAGCTTGCCGTCCTTGGCCTTCTGGCCAAACTCGGCGATCTTCTTCTCGATGTCGGCAAAGCTCATCTGGTCTGCGTTGCGCAGGATCGGCACCACCAGGCCACGGGGCGAACCCACGGCGATACCGATGTCGAAGAAGCCGTGGTAGACGATGTCGTTGCCATCGACCGAAGCGTTGAGCACGGGGTACTTCTTCAAGGCATGCACGGCCGCCTTCACGAAGAAACTCATGAAACCGATCTTCACGCCGTGTTCCTTGGTGAACGCGTCCTGGAACTTCTTGCGCATGTCCATCACCGGGGCCATGTTCACTTCGTTGAACGTGGTCAGGATGGCGTTAGTCGATTGCGACTGCAGCAGGCGCTCGGCCACGCGGGCGCGCAGGCGGCTCATGGGCACGCGCTGCTCGGGGCGACCGCTCAGGTCTTCCTTGGCAGCCGGAGCCGACACCTGGGGCAGCGCCTTGGTCGGCACGCCCGTGGGGATGCTGCTCGGGGCAGCCACGGCCGCCTTGGCACCACCGGCCACGGCAGACAGCACGTCGCCCTTGGTCACGCGGCCATCCTTGCCCGTGCCGGCCACGGCCGATGCGGACAGGTTGTTCTCGGCCAGCAGCTTGGCAGCCGCAGGCATGGCGACGTCGCCCTTGGAACCACCGGCAGCCGCGGGTGCGGCAGCAGGGGCCGAGGCCGTGGCGGCAGCGGGTGCTGCTGCAGCGGCAGCGGCGGGAGCAGCTGCGCCAGCCTTGCCTTCGGTGTCGATCTTGGCGATGAGCTGCTCGGCCACGACGGTGGCACCGTCGCCCTGCACGATTTCAACCAGCACGCCAGCCGAGGGGGCGGGCACTTCGAGCACGACCTTGTCGGTTTCGATCTCGATCAGGATCTCGTCCACTGCGACCGCTTCACCGGCCTTTTTCTTCCAGGTGAGCATGGTGGCTTCTGCCACGGACTCGGACAGCTGGGGGACTTTGACTTCTACGATAGCCATATCAATTCTTTCGGAATGGGGTTTTGTTCTGTGTAATCGGGGGTTGCCGGCCTTACTTGGTCAGGACAAAACCCTTGAGCTTGCCAAACGCGCCGTCCACCAGCGCCTTTTGCTGTTCCTGGTGCAGGTGCGAGTAGCCGACGGCAGGCGATGCGGAGGCTGCACGGCCGGAGTAACCCAGCTTCTGGCCATCGAGCATGTTCTCGTGGATGTAGTGCTGCACGAAGAACCAGGCACCCTGGTTCTGTGGCTCGTCCTGGCACCACACCACGTCCGTGGCGTTGGGGAAGCGCTTGAGTTCGTTGGCGAACGCCTTGTGCGGGAAGGGGTAGAGCTGCTCGACGCGGATGATGGCCACGTCGTCGTCTTCGCGCTCGGTGCGCTTCTTGACCAGGTCGTAGTAGACCTTGCCCGAGCAGGCGATCACGCGCTTGACCTTGGCGGCCTTCTTCACGATGGCTTCGTCCTGCTCCGGGATCACCGTCTGGAAGCTGCCCTTGGTGAACTCGGACAGCGGCGAGGTGGCGTCCTTGTTGCGCAGCAGCGACTTGGGCGTCATGATGATCAGCGGCTTGCGCAGATCACGCACCATCTGGCGGCGCAGGATGTGGAAGATCTGGCTGGCCGTGGTGGGTTGCACCACCTGCATGTTGGCATCGGCCGACAGCTGCATGAAGCGCTCCAGGCGGGCCGAGCTGTGCTCGGGGCCCTGGCCTTCGTAGCCGTGCGGCAGCATCAGCGTGATGCCGTTGACACGGCCCCATTTGACTTCGCCGGAGGCGATGAACTGGTCGATAACGACCTGCGCGCCGTTGGCGAAGTCGCCGAACTGGGCTTCCCAGATCACCAGGGTGTTCGGGTCGTTCGATGCGTAGCCGTATTCGAAGCCCAGCACCGCCTCTTCGGACAGGATGGAGTCGATCACGACGAACGGAGCCTGGTTCTCGCTCACGTTCTGCAGCGGCACGTAGGTGCCGATGTCCCACTTCTCGCGCTTCTGGTCATGGATGACCGAGTGGCGGTGCGTGAACGTGCCGCGGCCGCAGTCCTCGCCCGACAGGCGCACCGGGAAGCCGCTGGCCACCAGGGAGGCAAACGCCATGTGCTCGCCCATGCCCCAGTCCACGGGGATGTCGCCACGGCCCATGGCGGCGCGGTCGTCGTACACCTTCTTGACCAGCTGGTGCGGCGTCACGCCTTCGGGGATCGTGGTGATCTTTTCGGACAGGCGCTTCCACTCGGCCAGAGGGATGGCGGTGTCGCCCGCGTCGGTCCACTTCTTGCCCAGGAACGGGCTCCAGTCCACGGCGTACTTGCTCTTGAAGTTGGTCAGCACCGGATCGACCGTGTGCTTGCCGGCGTCCATGGCAGCGCGGTAGGCCTTGACCATGTCGTCGCCCAGGGTCTCGCCCAGGCCTTGTGCGGCCAGCTTGTCGGCGTACAGCTTGCGCGTGCCGGGGTGCTGGCCGATCTTCTTGTACATCAGCGGCTGGGTCAGTGCAGGCGTGTCCTGCTCGTTGTGGCCCAGCTTGCGGAAGCAGATGATGTCCACGACCACGTCCTTCTGGAATTCCATGCGGAATTCGAGGGCCAGCTGGGTGGCCAGCACCACGGCTTCGGGATCGTCGCCATTCACGTGCAGCACGGGCGACTCGATCATCTTCACGATGTCGGTGCAGTACAGCGTCGAGCGTGCGTCGCGCGGATCGGAGGTGGTGAAACCGATCTGGTTGTTGATGATGATGTGTACCGTGCCGCCCGTGGAGTAGCCACGGGTCTGGGCCAGCGCCAGGGTTTCCTGGTTCACGCCCTGGCCGGCAAAGGCCGCGTCGCCATGCACCAGCACGGGCAGCACCTGCTTGCCCAGGGGATCCGCGCGGCGGTCCATGCGGGCGCGCACCGAGCCTTCGACCACGGGGTTCACGATTTCCAGGTGCGAGGGGTTGAACGCCAGCGACAGGTGGACCGGGCCGCCGGGGGTGGTCACATCGGAGCTGAAGCCCTGGTGGTACTTCACGTCACCCGAGGGAAGGTCTTCGGGTGCGGTGTGATCGAACTCGGCAAACAGGTCCGCAGGCATCTTGCCCAGGGAGTTGACGAGCACGTTCAGGCGGCCGCGGTGGGCCATGCCGATCACGATTTCCTGCACGCCCTTGGCGCCGGCGGACTGGATCAGCTCGTCCATGGCGGCGATGAAGCTTTCGCCCCCTTCCAGGGAGAAACGCTTCTGGCCGACGTACTTGGTGTGCAGGAAGCGCTCCAGGCCTTCGGCGGCCGTCAGGCGGTCGAGGATCTGCTTTTTCTTCTCGGCACCGAAGCTGGGCTTGCTGCGGATGGTTTCCAGCTTTTCCTGCCACCAGCGCTTCTGGTTCTGGTCGGTGGCGTACATGTACTCGGCACCGATGGAGCCGCAGTAGGTTTCGCGCAGGGCATTGATCAGCTCGCGCAGCGGCAGGGATTCCTTGCCGAAGAACGTGTTGCTGATGTTGAAGACGGTTTCCTGGTCCGCGTCGCTGAAGCCGTAGAACGAGGCTTCGAGTTCGGGGATCGCAGGGCGCTCGGTGCGCTTGAGGGGATCGAGGTCGGCCCAGCGCTGGCCCACGTTGCGGTAGGCAGCGATTAGCTGCTGTACGGCGGTGCGCTTGCGGCCCAGTTCCGAATCGGCACCGGTGGCGACGACGACCTTGGTGCCGCCCTGCTTTGCGCGCTCGGCGAAGGCATTGACGACGGGAAGGTGGGGTACGTCCTTGGCATTGGAGCCATCGACGGCAGGCACGTGCTGCAGTGCGTCGAAGTACTCGCGCCAAGTGTCAGGCACGCTGCCGGGGTTGGCGAGGTAGTTCTCGTACATCTCTTCGACATAGGGCGCATTGCCGCCGAAGAGGTAGGTGTTGCCTTGGTAGGCTTGATAGACGGACGTCGTATCGCTCATATTCCGCTGACCTCCGCTTCCCTGAGGGAAGCATTAGCTGGTTGAGAAACCTTCCGCGACACGGCTGAACCGGTTGGCGGATGCGACTGTGGCTGGGGAAGGGCCTTGGTACGGGCTGCATTGTGCCACTGATCTGCATCAAGGCCCAAAAGCACGAGCCATATGTATCCGGGCCCCATGGAAATGCAGGGCGCCGCAGCACCTCGCGTACATTGCGGGTACACGCGATAGGGCGGGTATACGTTCTCAACAGGTTCCAATGAGCCCCAACACACTCCAAGACAAGACTTTCCTGCTGCTACTGGTGCTGGTCACCGTGGCTTTTGGCGCCATCCTCTGGCAGTTCCACGGTGCGGTGTTCTGGGGCATGGTGCTGGCCATCCTGTTCGCCCCGCTGCACCGCAAGGTGCTGCGGCGCCTGCGCCCGCGCACCAACCTGGCAGCCCTGATCACGCTGGGGCTGTGCCTGGTGATCGTGATCCTGCCGGTAGCCTTCCTCACCGTCTCGCTGGTCCAGGAGGCCACGGCCATCTACGAGCGCACGCGCTCGGGGCAGCTCAATTTCGGCCTGTACTTCCAGCAGGTCATCGCCGCCCTGCCCCAGTGGGCCGTGAACCTGCTCGACCGCTTCAACCTGACCTCGGTGGCGCAGCTCCAGGAGCGGCTGTCGTCCGTGGCCGTACAGGCCAGCCAGTTCATCGCCACCCAGGCGGTCAACATCGGCCAGAACACGCTCGAGTTCCTCGTGGGCTTCGGCATCATGCTGTACCTGCTGTTCTTCTTGCTGCGCGACGGCGCCGCGCTGGGCGCACGCATCGGCCGCGCCATTCCGCTCGAGACCGAGCACAAGCGCCAGCTGGTCACCAAGTTCACCACCGTGATCCGCGCCACCGTCAAGGGCAACATCGTGGTCGCCGCCTCGCAGGGCGCCCTGGGCGGGTTGATCTTCTGGATCCTGGGCATCCAGGGCCCCGTGCTCTGGGGCGTGCTCATGGCTTTTCTGTCGCTGCTGCCCGCCGTGGGCGCTGGCCTCATCTGGCTGCCCGTGGCCATCTACTTCCTGGCCACGGGCGCCGTGTGGCAGGGTGTCGTGCTGATCGCCTACGGCATCGGCGTCATCGGCCTGGTGGACAACATCCTGCGCCCCATCCTGGTCGGCAAGGACACGAAGATGCCCGACTACGTGGTGCTGATCTCCACCCTGGGCGGGTTGGGGCTGTTCGGCCTGACCGGTTTCGTCATCGGGCCGGTGATCGCGGCACTGTTCATGGCGACCTGGGATCTGTTCTCGCCCGAGCCGGCTCAGATTCACCACGATCCGAGCTGATCGAAGCCTGCACCTCATCCGGGAGCACTCGTTGGCAGCCGCTCGCAACGCAATTTTCCTGATCGCAGGCGCATGGTTTGCTGGCGGCCTTGCATTTGCGCAAGCTCCCACCTGCAAAGGCCACACGACCTACCAGGGAGGTGCACTGTATTCAGATGGCGGCTCGGTCGAAGTCTGGTTGCAGCGCCCCTGCAAGGAAGGCGTCACCACCCTGGCAGTGAAGCGCAGCCTGACCGGCGAGATCTATCCGCTGACAGTCGATGGACGGGTGCTGTCCAACGGGTCCAAGGAAGAGTCGGCGCAATTGCGGGAGCTCGATGCCATCGTCACCAGGCGCGCAGGGGCGAAAAGCCTCTCCGAGTTCATGAAGGAGCAGCTCGCCACATTCCTCGAGCTGAGCCCGGAAGACAACTTCATGGCCGCATCGGCCCTGATCCAGAGCAGTTGCGGCTCGCTCAAAACATTGGCGAAAAATCCAATGCTTTGCCTCAAATACGCAGTAGGCTCCATCCCCTGAAGCCCGTGCCGGACCGCTGGGCGGGGCCCACCAGGTTCACATCACCCGCACCCCCAGCTCGCTCACCAGCGCCGCCGCCTGGTCCTGCGAGATCACGGCACCCTTGAAGAACTGCGCCACATTGGCGATGCGCAGCCCCGCCAGGTCCACCGCGCGCAGGTCGGCGCCGTCGAAACGGGCGTTCTTGAGGTTGGCATCGCGCAGGCTGCCGCCCTCGAAGACGGCATCGCGAAAATCGCAGCCGCCCAGGTCGGCATCACCCATGTCCAGCTGGCCGATGGTCTGCTTCCTGAACGACATGCCGCGCAGGTCCGCGCCCACCAGCAGCGAGTCGTGAAAACTCAGGCCCAGCGTGTGGGCCTCGCGAAAGCTCGCGCCGGTGAGCTTGACCTCGGCGAACACCGTGGAGCCCAGCTTGCTGCGCACCCAGCTGGTGTTGTTCAGGTCGCAGCGGTACCAGCGCGCGTCGGTCAGGTCTGCCAGCTGGAAGTTGGCCAGCCCCGCCCGGCAACCCAGCCAGCGGCTGTCGGCAAGGTTGGATTTCTCGAACGAGGCCTCGGCCAGCGTGCACTCGGTGAACTGCGCCCCGCGCAGCTCCAGCCGCGACAGGTCCACCCCCTCGAAATCGCATTGCTCGAAGTGCAGCGGGCCAGTGCCCCGCTCCAGCAGCGCCAGCACATCGGCCCGTGACAGGGTTTGGCCGGTGATGGGCACCACCGCAGGCGCGGCGGCAGCGGACGAAGAGCAGGCGTAGGAAGCGGTCATGGCGGCACCAGAAAATCAGCGAGGGAGAGAGGGAGCGGGCTCAGTGGCCAACGCTCTTGGAAAACAGGTTCACGACCAGCACGCCCGCAATGATCAGGCCCAGGCCGATCACGGCCGGCAGGTCGAGCTTTTGCCCATAGACCACCCAGCCCACGGCCGAGATCAGCACGATGCCCACGCCCGACCAGATGGCATAGGCAATGCCGACCGGCAGGGTCTTGAGCGTGAGCGACAGCAGGTAGAACGACAGGCTGTAGGTGACGACCGTGATGGCGCAGGGCCCGAGGCGCGTGAAACCCTCGGAAGCCTTGAGCGCCGAGGTGCCGATGACTTCGGAGACGATGGCAATGCCGAGCAACAGGTAGGCGGTGGTGAGATTCATGGGTACTCGCTTTTGAACACGGGAGTCAGTGGCACAGGTCCAGCAGGGTCTTGAGGATGCGGGCCTTGCGCGCCTCGTCCATTGGGTACACATCGAGCATCTGGCTGAACCAGTAGCCGTCGGCCGCCATGCGGCAGGCCAGCAGGCGGTCGGCTGTTCGAGGGTCGTCGCCATCATGCGCCAGGGCGGCCTGCATCGTGGCGCTCCACTGCGCACGGCAATGGGGCATGGTCAGCGCCAGCAGGCCGATGGCGCGCTGGGCCTCCACCCGGTTGCAATCGGTGCCCTCGTCGAACGCCGTGCGGATGTAGGCGCGGGCATGCCGGCCCGGCCTGCCCTCCTCTTCCTGCGCCAATGTCTGGGCATAGCCCTGCTGGAACTCCTCGAACAACTGGTCGCTCAAGGCATCGAGCAGCGCCTGCTTGCTGCGAAAGTGGTGCTGCAGCCCGCCCTTGGTCACGCCGGCCCGGGCCGACACGGCGTCAAGCGTGACGGCATGGGTCCCCTCGCTGACGAGCAGCCCGCGCACGACCGCCAGCAACTGGCCGCGAACCAGTTCGGGGTGCTTCTGGCGGCGGTGGGCTTCGGTCATGGCAAAACAAACCATCTGGATGGAATGTTTAGTATAGCGCATCGCCATGCACTGGAAGCTTGCCGGCCCGACAGACCGGGCCGGCATGTCCTCCCGCTTCAGCTATTGACCTGCGCCCACAGCTTCTCCAGGCGCTTGACGCTCACCGGCTGCGGCGTGCGCAGCTCCTGCGCAAAGAAGCTCACGCGCAGCTCCTCCAGCAGCCAGCGCAGCTCCTGCATGCGGCTGTCGACCTGGCCCTTGCGCTCGGCCACCAGGCGCCAGTAGCGCTGCTCCTGCGGGCGCAGCTCGGCCAGCTTGGCGGCGTCGCGCGCGGGGTCGGCCCGGTACTTGTCCAGGCGCAGGGTAATGGCCTTGAGGTAGCGCGCGTAGTGGGCCAGCTGCGTCCAGGGGGCGATGGCGATGAAGTTCTTGGGCATCAGCCGGGCCAGTTGCTGCTGGGCGTCCTGCGTGGCCTCGGGGGCGTTCTTGGTGTCCTTGATCTTGCGCGCGGCGGCCGCGAACTCGATGAGAATGGTGCCCGCCAGCCGCGCGACCTCGTTGGCGATCAGGGTCAGGCGGCCCCTGCCCTCCTCCAGCCGGCGCTTGAAGGCGAACTCGTCGGTGGGCAGCGGGTCGAGCAGAAAGGCGCGGTCCAGCGCCACGTCGATGACCTGGTTGCGCAGTTCCTCCTGCGTGCCGCCGCCCGTGCCGTCGGCGTTGCGCCCCACCTGCATATAGGCCACGGCCATCTTCTGCAGGTCGGGGATGTTCTTTTCGAGGTACTTGAGCGCGTCCTTGATCTGCAGCGCAAACAGGCGGCGCAGGCCGGCACGGTGCTTGGCGGCCGCCACCTCGGGCTCGTCGAAGACCTCGATGCTGACGGCGTCGCCACCGTCGATCAGCGCCGGAAAACCGATCAGCGTCTGCCCGGCCTTCCTGATCTCCATCAGCTCGGGCAGCTCGCCAAAGGTCCAGGCGGTATAGCGCTGGCCGGCCGGAGCGGCAGGCTTGGCGGCGGGCTGGTTCGATGGTGCGGGCACCGTCCCCTTGGCGGCACCGGGTTTGCCAGCGGCGGGGGCAGCAGCGGGCGCGGGCGCCTCGGCTGGCGGTGCAGCGCCACTGCCGGCCGCCAGCTTGAGCCCGGCCAGCGCCTGGAAGGCGCCGCGCGCCTTGGCGCCCCACTCGGCCTTCAGCGCCCCAAGGTTGCGGCCATGGCCGAGCTGGCGGCCATGCTCGTCCACCACGCGGAAGTTCATGAACAGGTGCGGGCTGAGCATGTCGAGCTTGAAGTCGGCGCGCTTCACGTCCAGCGAGGTCTCGTCGCGCACCTGCTTGAGCAGCACCTCGGTCAGGCTGCCCAGGCCGAAGCGCTCGGGTGTGCCCAGCAGGCCCGCCAGGCGGGTGGCGTTCTCGGGCAGCGGCACGAAGCGGCTGCGCGGGCGCTGGTGCAGGCTCTTGAGCAGGGCCTGGATCTTGTCCTTGAGCATGCCGGGCACCAGCCACTCACAGCGCTCGTCGTTCACCTGGTTGAGCACGAACAGCGGAATGGTCACGGTGATGCCGTCGCGCGCATCGCCGGGCTCGTGCAGGTAGGTAGCGGCGCAATCCACCCCGCCCAGGCGCACCGTCTTGGGAAAGGCGTTGCTGGTGATGCCCGCCGCCTCGTGGCGCATGAGCTCTTCGCGCGTGAGCTTGAGCAGCTCGGGCTGCTGGCGCGATGCCTCGCGGTACCAGGCCTCGAAGCCATGGCCGCTGCACACGTCGGGCGGCAGCTGCTGGTCGTAGAAGGCATAGATCAGTTCGTCGTCCACCAGCACGTCCTGGCGGCGCGACTTGTGTTCCAGCTCTTCGACCTTGGCGATCAGCTTCTGGTTGGCGGCCAGGAAGGGCAGCTTGCTCTCCCAGTTGCCGCCCACCAGCGCCTCGCGGATGAAGATCTCGCGCGCGGCATGCGGGTCGATCTTGCCGAAGTTGATGCGCCGGCCGCTGTAAATCACGATGCCATAGAGCGTGGCACGCTCCAGCGCCGTGACCTCGGCCGACTTCTTCTCCCAGTGCGGGTCAAGCAGTTGCTTGCGCAGCAGGTGGCCGCCCACCTGCTCGAGCCACTGCGGCTCGATGGCGGCGATGCCGCGGCCGAACAGGCGCGTGGTCTCCACCAGCTCGGCCGCCACGATCCAGCGGCCCGGCTTCTTGGACAGGTGGGCACCGGGGTGCTTGTAGAACTTGATGCCGCGTGCGCCCAGGTACCAGTCCTCCTCTTCGCCCTTGGCGCCGATGTTGCCCAGCAGGCCTGCCAGCATGGACAGGTGCAGCTGCTCATAGCTCGCGGGCTGGCTGTTGATGGCCCACTTGTGCTCGGTCACCACGGTGAGCAGCTGGGTATGGATGTCGCGCCACTCGCGCAGCCGGCGGATGCTGATGAAGTTCTGGCGCAGCAGTTGCTCGTACTGGCGATTGCTCAGCTTGTGCGTGGGCGCATGTGCCTGCGCATCCACCACGGCGGGCGCGGGGGCGACCGCCGCCACCGAGCGCTGTGCCACGGGCAGGAAGGCCTGCGAGGGTGCGCGCTGGTTCGCCATGGCCTTCTGCGCGCGGGCCGATGGCAGCGAGGGCGCACCGCCTCGGGCCTCGTTGATCCACTTCCACAGCTTGAGGTAGCCGCTGAACTCGCTTTTCTCGTCGTCGAACTTGGCGTGCGCCTGGTCGGCCTGTTGCTGGGCTTCCAGCGGGCGGTCGCGCACGTCCTGCACGCTGAGCGCACTGGCGATGATGAGCACCTCGTCCAGTGCCTTGCGGTCGCGCGCCTCCAGGATCATGCGGCCCACGCGCGGGTCGAGCGGCAGGCGCGACAGCTCCACGCCCATGGGCGTGAGCTCGTTGGCCTCGTCCACCGCGCCCAGCTCGCCCAGCAGCTGGTAGCCGTCGGCAATCGCGCGGCCCGAGGGCGCCTCGATGAAGGGGAACTGCACCACGTCACCGAGGTGCAGCGACTTCATGCGCAGGATGACGCCGGCCAGCGAGCTGCGCAGGATTTCCGGGTCGGTGAAGCGCGGGCGGCCGTTGAAGTCGGCCTCGTCGTACAGGCGAATGCAGATGCCATTGGCCACCCGGCCGCAGCGGCCCGCGCGCTGGTTGGCGGCGGCCTGGCTGATGGGCTCCACCAGCAGCTGCTCCACCTTGCTGCGAAAGCTGTAGCGCTTGACGCGGGCCGTGCCCGCGTCGATCACGTAGCGGATGCCCGGCACTGTGAGCGAGGTCTCGGCCACGTTGGTGGCCAGCACCAGGCGGCGGCCGGTGTGGCCGTCGAAGATGCGGTCCTGCTCGGCCTGCGACAGGCGCGCGAACAGGGGCAGCACCTCGGCATTGCGCATCACGGGCTGGTGCGCCAGGTGCTTGCGCAGGTGATCCGCGGCCTCGCGGATCTCGCGCTCGCCGGGCAGAAAGATCAGGATGTCGCCCGCCGCATTGCCCTGCCAGAGTTCGTCCACACCATCGGCAATGGCTTCGTTGAGGCCGTAGTCGCGCGTGTCCTCGAACGGCCGCCAGCGCTGCTCCACCGGAAAGGTACGGCCGGAGACATAGATGATCGGCGCCGGCCCCTTGGCCGACTCGAAGTGCTTGGCAAAGCGGTCCGCATCGATGGTCGCCGAGGTCACCACCACCTTGAGGTCCGGCCGGCGCGGCAGGATCTGGCGGATGTAGCCCAGCAGGAAGTCGATGTTCAGGCTGCGCTCGTGCGCCTCGTCGATGATGATGGTGTCGTAGGCCTTGAGCAGCGGGTCGGTCTGCGTCTCAGCCAGCAGGATGCCGTCGGTCATGAGCTTGACGGACGCATCGCGCGACAGCCGGTCCTGGAAACGCACCTTGAAGCCGACCACGTCGCCCAGCGGCGTCTTGAGCTCCTCGGCGATGCGCTTGGCCACGCTGCTGGCCGCGATGCGGCGCGGCTGGGTGTGGCCGATCAGCTGGCCCTTCTGGCCTGCGGGCGCATTGCACTTGCCCCGGCCCAGGGCCAGCGCGATCTTGGGCAGCTGCGTGGTCTTGCCCGAGCCGGTTTCGCCGCAGACGATGACGACCTGGTGTTTGCGGATGGCCTCCATGATCTCGTCGCGCTTGCCCGAGACGGGCAGGGATTCGGGGAACTCGATGTGCAGCTTGGCAGGGAGCCTGGCGGGAGGGACGGGCTGGGAAAGGGGAGGCGTGGAGTCGGTCATGAAGCCCGCATTATCCGAGGCTGGGCGTTGGCCTTGTGCAACACCGGCCATGCGCAAGCGGCCAGGGGGTACGCGGCCACCCCGTCGGGTCGCTATTTCTGTGTGAAACGACCGCCGGACCGGGCGATTTTCAGGATGTAATCACCCCATCACCCACCGGCCCTGTCGTCCCGCCGCGCGCCCCCTTCCCTATCCAGAATGCCTCCGCAGACATCTGCCTCCCCGCCCTCCCTGGACGAACGCCTGCCCACGCCATCGCGCCGCGAATGGCTGGCATGGACCGGCACCGCGGCACTTGCCCCCTGGTTGCCCGGTTGCGGCGGCAGCAGCGCCCCCGCGCCCAACCTGGAGGCCACCATGGCCTGGGGGCGCCGCCAGATCCGCCAGGCCATGCAGGCCAGCGAGGCACGGGCCGCCTCGATCGCCATGATGTACGGCGACCGCATCGTCTGGCAGGAGGCCTTCGGGGTGCTGCGCGATACCTCTGCCAACCCTGCCACCCCGGCCGCCCCCGCCACGCCGGAAACGCGGTTCAACGTCGGCTCGGTCAGCAAGGTGCTCGCGGCGCTGGCCGTCATGATCCTCGTCGACCGCCAGCTGGTGCAGCTCGATGCGCCGGTGGTGCGCTACCTGCCGCAGTTCAGCATGCTCTCGCCCGGCTACCGCGACATCACGGTGCGGCATTTGCTGAGCCACGCCTCGGGGCTGCCCGGCACCTACCTGCGCAACATGTTCGCCTTTGCCCCGCTGCCAGGCTATGCGGCCGGGCTCGAAGCCGCGCTGGCCGACATGCACCTCAAGCACGCCCCCGGGGCCATGGCGGTCTACTGCAACGATGGCTTCACCCTCATCGAGCGCATCGTGCAGGCCGTCACGGGCCAGAGCTACCCCGCATTCGTGCAGGCCGCCATCCTCACCCCGCTCAGCATGGGCCGCTCG
This sequence comes from Acidovorax sp. GW821-FHT09B03, assembly GCF_059418305.1. NCBI lineage: Bacteria > Pseudomonadati > Pseudomonadota > Betaproteobacteria > Burkholderiales > Comamonadaceae > Acidovorax > Acidovorax sp. GW821-FHT09B03. Next base: position 56,772 of record NZ_JBWKPP010000011.1, on the reverse strand, counting down.
GGCTTCACGCTGCAGCCCCTGCCCGAAGGCAGCTTCGCGCCGGGGTACATCGGCCAGGCCCGGCAAGGCCAGGAGTTCGTGATGGGCTATGCCACAAGCGGGCTGTGCACCACGCCCGGCGACATGATGCGGCTGGCCGCCCTGCTGATCCAGGGTGGGGAGCAGGATGGCCAGCGCGTGGTCTCCAAAGCCGGCGTGCTGGAGATGGGCCGCGACCAGAACCGGGGCATGCGCATCGACCTCGCCCCCGACTGGCACTGGGGCCTGGGCTGGGACAGCACGCAGCAGCCGGGCCTGGACGCCGCCGGCGTGCGGGCCTGGCAAAAGAGCGGCAGCACGGTGTTCTGCGCGAGCGACTTCTATGTGCTGCCCCAGGCCGGCATGGCGCTGCTGCTCACGGGCAACGCGCCGGGCTTTCGCCCCGGCCCCATCGCCGAAGGCATCCTGCTGCGGGCCTTGCAGGAAACCGGCCAGCTGCAGGCCCTGCCCTCCAAGGTGAATGCCGTCGCCCCTTCGCTGGCCACCTCATCCACCACCGATGTCGATGCCGTGCTCGGCATCTACGGGCGTGCGTCCAAGCCGCTGAAGGTGGCCTCGCCCGACAGCCAGCAGATCGACCTCTTTGTGTGGTCCGCCGCGCTCAAGGACTGGGAACCGCTGTGCGAGGGCCTGCGCCTGCGCAGCGATGGCTGGTGGTGGTCCGATGCCAGGCCCGGCACGCACTACCGCTGGGAAGAGGCCGATGGCCGGCGCTACCTGCTGTCGCGCGAGCCGGCCCGTGCCGGCCACTACTGGGTCACCACGCCCATGGCACAGCAGATGCCGCGCGCGGCCGCCCCGCTGCCCGCCGCCTGGGCCGACCGCCTGGACAGCACCTGGATCCAGGCCAACGAAGCGCCGGAATCGATCCTGCTGGCCGCCGGCGCCATGGCCACCGCCACCCTGCGGGAGCTGCCCGAGCTGCGCGGCTACCTGTTCTGGGACGACCGCCAGTTCCTGCTCCCCCTGTCGGCGGACCGTGCCGGCATGGCGGTGCGGGTGCCCCTGCACGAAGGCCGCGACCTGGTCGAGCTGGTCGTGCGCACGCAGGACCAGCAGGAATGGCTGCACGCGGCGGGCTGGGTCTACCGCCAGGGCGATTGACCTGGCACGCGCGGCCACTGTTCCTTTCACGCGACAGTCAGCCGCTTTCGCCACGGCACCCGCTTGCCACGCGCTGCGCGGCTCGCCACAATGGCGCCTTCTTTCAGCAACGCATGGCCATGTCGGCCACCGCTGAGAGCCCTGGAGGTCACCGCTATGTTTGTTCCCTTGTTCGCTCCTGCCTGACCACAGTCCACCGCCCCGGCTGGACTGTGCATTCACGAGTCCAGCCACGGCAAACAAGCGCACCTTGCACCCAGTGCAGCGCTCCACAAGCCCTGGCTACCTTGCCGGGGTTTTTTGTTTGTGGAGTGCACATGAGTGCCCAAAAATTGTCCCGCGCCTACGCCCAGGGTGAAATCAAGAAGCTGCGCCGCATGAAGCAGCCCCTGGTGCTGAAGCTCGAAGCCTCGGGCCCGCCCCGAAATCCTGTGGCCACCGCGCTGGCCCAGCGCAGCCTGTCCAGCGCGGCAGGCAAGCACATACGCAGCCGCGGGGCCCAGCGCCGCGCGGACAACGTCGCCCTGCGCAAGGCGACCCAAGGCAAGCTACAAAGCGATTGATTGACCGATATGAATCCCTTCACCAATGACGTGCCGCCGCAGCCGCGGCACACCCTGCACCCCACCGCGGCCCTGGCCGCGGGCGGCGTGCCTGCCAGCACCGCACCCACTGTGCCCGCCGCACCGGCACCCGTGCACGCCCATGGCGACGCGGCGCCCGCCGCCGTGAGCGCGGCACAGCTGGCCGTGCGCCAGCAGGCGCTGGCCCAGGCGGCCGTGCAGCTCAAGGCCGAGCTGTTCGGCATCGACGACGTGATCGACCGCGTGATCGATGCCGTGCGCGCCTGGTACGTGCTGCCCCAGCTCATCAGCCGCCCGGTCATCGTCTGCCTGTGGGGCCTCACGGGCACGGGCAAGACCCAGCTCACGCGGCGCCTGGCGCAGCTTCTAGGCTACTACGACCGCTTCGTGGAAGTGCAGATGGACGGCTTCAGCCACGGCGCCAGCTACCGCAGCTCCACCATCTCGGGCATGCTGGGCGACTCGGGCATCACCGAGGGTGCGCCCGGCATCCTGGTGCTCGACGAGTTCCAGCGTTTTCGCACCATGGACCGCAAGGGCGAGGACGTGAAGGTCGAGCGCTACCAGGACGTGTGGACTCTGCTCTCCGACGGGCGCCTGCCGCCCGCGCTGAGCGCGCTGTCCAACATCGAGCGCAAGCTGGCCGACGCCCATTACGAGGCCGAGCGCGCCGAGGACGGCGACGACGACGCGCGCGCAGGCAAGGCGCCCTACCGCTTCCAGCTCGACGCCTGGGATGCGCAGGAGCTCAAGCGCATGCTCAAGCTGCAGGAGCCGCTGGCCGAGATCATGCAGTGGCCGCCGGCCAAGGTGCAGGCACTGTTCACGCGCTTCCAGCAGTCGCACCACTCCTGGGAGACCGATTACAGCAAGCTCCTGGTCTTCGTCTGCGGCAACCTCGACGAGATGTACCACGAGACCGCCCAGCGCGTGGAGGACTGCGATACCGACGCCGACATCTTCCACCGCCTCACGCGCAAGCTCTCGCTGATCGACGTGAAGAAGGCCCTGGGCGAGCGCTTCAAGCCCGAACAGATCGCGCGCCTGGGCAACGAGCACGTGATCTACCCCTCGTTCAGCAAGGCCACCTACGAGCAACTCATCCGCAACCTGTGCGCGCGCTACGTGGACGACATCGCCGCACAGTGCGGCGTGCGCTTCGCCATCGGGCAGGACGTGCTCGACGAGCTGTATGCCAACGCCGTCTTCCCGGCGCAGGGCACGCGGCCGCTGTTCTCGTCGGTGCATGCCATCCTGAGCGCCAACCTGGTCAACGCCGCGCTGTGGGTCATGCAGGAGCAACTGCCGCTGGCGCAGGAGTTCGCCATCGGCCTGGCTGCGGACAAGCGCCACCTGCGGGTGCAGGGCCTGGGGCCGCAGGGATCGGCAGAGACCCGCTTTCCGGTGGTGCTGGAACTCAACCGGCTCAAGCAGCGCGCCAACGCCGACTTCCGCGCCCTGCTGGCGGTGCACGAGGCCGGCCACGGCCTGGCGTACTGCGTGCTGTTCGGCCATGCGCCGCAGGAGGTGAAGATCAACATCGCCTCTTTCGAGGGCGGGTACAACAGCTTCTCCAGCCTCAAGGCCACCACCCGGCAAAACGCGCTGGACATGATGTGCGTGGGCCTGGCCGGCCGCGTGGCCGAGGAGCTGGTGTTCGGCGAGATGGCCTGCACCACCGGCGCCGAGCAGGACTACAAGCAGGTGACGGCCGAGGCCGCGCGCTACATCCGCCACCACGGCTTCGGCGCACGCCTGGCGCGCACCGACGTCACGGTGGAGATGGACAACCACGTCAACACCGACATCGGCCCGAGCAACGAGGCCATCGAGGCACTGATGCAGGAGCAGTACCGGCGCGCGCAGGTGCTGCTGCAGACCCACCGCGAAGCCCTGGGCCGCACGGTGGACGCGCTGCTGCGCCAGGGCACCATCGCCCCGGTGGAGATGGTGGCCCTGCTCCGGGACTGCGGCATTGCACTGGCAGCACCGGCGGCAGTCGGCCTGCCCGACGAAGGCCTGGTGCTGGAGCCGTTTGCAGCCAAACTGGGAGCGTTCCGCAGGGGCGTGTGAGGCGCCTTGCAGCATGGGGCGGGGTACGCCCTTATGATGCGCGCCTGCCGATACTCTTATTACACCGGTCGCCCCACCCCTCGCTGCCCATGTCCGCCGTCTTCAACTTCACCTTCGTGCCCTGGTTCCGCTCGGTCGCGCCCTACATCCACAAGTTCCGCAACCAGACCTTCGTGATCGGGCTGACGGGTGAAGGCATCGCTGCGGGCAAGCTGCACAGCATTGCGCAGGACCTGGCGCTGATCCAGGCCATGGGCGTGAAGATCGTGCTGGTGCACGGCTTTCGCCCGCAGGTCAACGAGCAGCTGGCCGCCAAGGGGCATGAGGCGAAGTACTCGCATGGCATCCGAATAACAGACTCGGTGGCACTCGACTGCGCGCAGGAGGCCGCGGGCCAGCTGCGCTACGAGATCGAGGCGGCCTTCAGCCAGGGCCTGCCCAACACCCCCATGGCCGGTGCCACGGTGCGCGTGATCTCGGGCAACTTCCTCACGGCACGGCCCGTGGGCATCATGGACGGGGTGGACTTCCAGCACTCGGGGCTGGTGCGCAAGGTGGACGTGGCCGGCATCCAGCGCACGCTGGACATGGGCGCGCTGGTACTGCTCTCGCCGTTCGGCTTCTCGCCCACGGGCGAGGCCTTCAACCTGGGCATGGAAGAAGTGGCCACCAGCGTGGCCATCGAGCTGCGCGCCGACAAGCTGATCTTCCTGACCGAGGTGCCCGGCATCCGCATGCAGCCCGGCGAGCCCGAGGGCGAGGACAACCCCATCGATACCGAGCTGCCGCTGGCAGCGGCCCAGGCGCTGCTGGCCACGCTGCCCACCGCGCAGAACCCCACCGACACCGGCTTTTACCTGCAGCACTGCGTGAAGGCCTGCAAGGCCGGCGTGGAGCGCAGCCACATCCTGCCGTTCGCGGTGGACGGCTCGCTGCTGCTGGAGGTGTACGTGCACGACGGCATCGGCACCATGGTGATCGACGAGAAGCTCGAGGAGCTGCGCGAGGCCACCATCGACGACGTGGGCGGCATCCTGCAGCTGATCGAACCGTTCGAGAAGGACGGCACCCTGGTCAAGCGCGACCGCACCGAGATCGAGCGCGACATCGCCGCCTACACCATCATCGAGCACGATGGCGTGATCTTCGGCTGCGCGGCGCTGTACCCTTACCCCGAAGCCAAGACGGCCGAGATGGCCGCCGTCACCGTGTCGCCGCAGAGCCAGGGCACGGGCGATGGCGAAAAGCTGCTCAAGCGCATCGAGCAGCGCGCCCGCGCCGCGGGGCTGGACAGCATCTTCGTGCTGACCACGCGCACCATGCACTGGTTCATCAAGCGCGGCTTCCAGCCGGTGGACCCCGATTGGCTGCCCGATGCGCGCAAGCGCAAGTACAACTGGGACCGGCGCAGCCAGGTGCTGGTCAAGAAACTCTAGTAACTCTAGTTTTCTCTTTTCTCCGGCGCGTCGAGCTGGTGCCCGATGCGCGGCGCCAGGTGCTGGCGCACATGCTCGGCGATGGCCACCGTGGCATCGCCGCCCAGTTCACCGACCATCTGCCGCGTGACCGCGTAGTGCATGGCCAGCAGGCCGCGCAGCTTCTTGAAGGCGGCCGGGTTGTCGTGGCCGGCCACGTAGCCGTCGTTCGCCAGCACGCGCTCGGCCACGCCGGGCGCGGCCAGCGGTACCTGGCAGACGATGGCCATCTGGTCGACCTCCAGGTCGATCTCCTGCAGCAGCTCTTCCCAATGGGACGCGGTGAATCGCTCTTCGTGGTCCATGCGGTGTTCTCCTCCAGTAGGGCTTGCGGCGCCCGAAAAAGCGCCACATGCACATGGTAAGCTGATTGCTGCACCGCAACAGAATGCCCGTGTCCGCGTTCCCCAGGCCTAGGGGGCGCCACCAGCCGGGCACCCTACTGGGAGCTTTCCATGTCCGACCACGGCAAGGTTTCACACGGCGCGGGCGCTGCGGCACCCCTGCCCGCCGAGCACAGCGTGCCGCTCTTCTGGCCCATGGCGGCCGCCTGGCACCTGGGTGAGCAGGCGCTTGCGCTGATGCAGCGCAGCGCAGACTTCGCCACCGAGGCGGCCGTCATCGACCACCCACCCCAGCCCGAATGGGCCACGCCCAACCAGGTGCGGCTGGAGCTGGCCACCCTGCGGCTGCGCGAGTTCACCGACAGCACGGCCAAGGGCATCCCCATCCTGGTCGATGCGCCCTTTGCAGGGCACAGCTCCACCATTGCGGACTACGCGCCCGGCCAGAGCCTGGTGCAGGTGCTCATGGCCGCCGGTGCGCCGCGCGTGCTGGTCACCGACTGGAAGAGCGCCACGCCGACCATGCGCTATTTCGACATCGACACCTACCTGGCCGAGCTCAACGTGGCGGTGGACGACCTGGGCGGCCAGGTCCACCTGGTCGGCCTGTGCCAGGGCGGCTGGCTGAGCGCCATGTTTGCCGCGCGCTTTCCGGGCAAGGTCAAAAGCCTGGTGCTCGCGGGCTCGCCCATCGACACCGATGCCGGCGACGGCCCGATCAAGCGCCTGGCGCACAGCCTGCCGCTGCAGACCTACCGGGACATGGTTGCCGCAGGCCAGGGCCTCATGCGCGGCAGCCTGATGCTGGCCGGCTGGAAGAACATGCACCCGGCCGAGCAGTACGCCAACAAGTACGCCACGCTGTACCGCAACATCGAGGACAAGAGCCAAGTGGCCCGCACCGAGCAGTTCGAGCGCTGGTACGAGAACCCGGTGGACCTACCCGGCGCCTACTACCTGCAGGCCATCGAACAGCTGTTCAAGGAGAACCGCTTTGCCAAGGGGCATTTTGTCGGGCTGGGCCGCACGCTGGCGCTGCGCGACATCACCATCCCCACCTACCTGCTGGGCGGCGAGGCGGACGACATCACCACGCCCGAGCAGGTGTTCGCCGCCGCCGACCTGATCGGCACGCCCAGGCACGGCATCGCGCGCAAGCTGGTGCCGGGCGGGCACATCGGCCTGTTCATGGGCAGCGGTACGCTCAAGGCGGCCTGGCCGGGCATTGCCGAATGGGTATTGGGCCACCGGTGAGACCTGGCCCTGTACGCTTGTTGCCTACCTCAACTTCCGTGATGGACGATGAACAGTTTTGACACCGACTCCCTGCTCGCCCACTGCCGCACGCTGGCGCCGGCGCGCACCGCCATCGTCCATGCGGTCACCGCCAACGTGCTGCAGGCCGCACAGGAGGCGCAGCAGCAAGGGCTGATCACCCCCGTGCTGGTGGGCCCCGCCGCCCGCACCCGCGAGGCGGCCGAAGCCGCCTCGGTGGACATCTCGGGCTGGCAGTTGATCGATGCCGAGCACAGCCACGATGCGGCCGCGAAGGCCGTGGCCCTGGCGGCGGCGCGCGAGATCGATGCGCTGATGAAGGGCTCGCTGCACTCCGACGAGCTGATGGGCGCGGTGGTGAAGAGCGACGCCGGCCTGCGCACCGAGCGGCGCATCTCCCACGCCTTCCTGATCGACCAGGAGAGCTATTCCAAGGCCTTCCTCATCACCGACGCAGCGGTGAACATCGCACCCGATCTGGCCACCAAGGTCGACATCGTGCAGAACGCCGTCGATCTCTGGCATGCGCTGTTCGGCGCCGACATACTGCCCAAGGTGGCGGTGCTGGCGGCGGTGGAGACCGTCAACCCGAAGATGGTCGCCACGCTCGATGCCGCCGCGCTGTGCAAGATGGCTGACCGGGGCCAAATCACCGGTTGCCTGATCGACGGACCGCTGGCCTTCGACAACGCGATCAGCGTGGAGGCGGCCCGCACCAAGGGCATTGTCTCGGAGGTCGCGGGCAACGCCGACATCCTGGTGGTGCCCAACATCGAGGCAGGCAACATGCTGGCCAAGCAGCTCATCTTCCTCAGTGGGGCGGAGGCCGCCGGCATCGTGCTGGGCGCGCGCGTGCCCATCATCCTGACCAGCCGGGCCGACAGCCAGCGCGCGCGCCTGCTGTCCTGCGCCGTGGCCCTGCTGCTGGCCCATGCGCGCAGCAAGGGGCAGATCAAATGACGCAGCCCCTGGTCCCCGTGCTGCTGGTGCTCAACGTCGGCTCGTCCAGCATCAAGTTCCAGGTGTTCGAGCGCGAGTCGCTGTCGGTACTGATGGCCGGCAAGGTGACGGGCATCGGCACCAGCGCCCAGCTGTCGGCCAGGCTGGCCGGCGCCGAGGCGCCCGTGCGCACCGCCCTGCCCGCAGCCGACTACGACAGCGCCATGGCGGCCGTGATCGCGCTGATCGACCAGCACGACGATGGCTGGCGCCTGGCGGCCGTGGTGCACCGCGTGGTGCATGGCGGTGCTGCCTTCCACGCACCGGTGGTCGTCACCCCCGAGATCCTGGCCCAGCTGGAGGCGCTGAGCCCGCTGGCCCCCTTGCACCAGCCGCACAACCTGGCCGGCATTGCGGCATCGCAGCGCCTGGCCAGCCATGCGCTGGACATCGCCTGCTTCGACACGGCCTTCCATGCGCGCATGGACCCGCTGTTCCAGGCCTTTGCCCTGCCCCAGGCCTTGCGCGACCAGGGCGTGCGCCGCTATGGCTTCCACGGCCTGTCGTACGAATGGCTGGCGCACGAAATCGCCCGCACCCGGCCCGATCTGCGCGGGGCACGCGTGGTGGCCGCCCACCTGGGCAATGGCGCCAGCCTGTGCGCCATGCACGCAGGCCGCAGCGTGGACACCACCATGGGCATGACCGCGCTGGACGGCCTGCCCATGGGCACGCGCAGCGGCGCCATCGATGCCGGCGCCGTGATCTACCTGCAGCGCGAGCTGGGGATGGATGCGAACCAGGTCGAACACCTGCTGTACCAGGAGTCGGGCCTCAAGGGCCTGTCGGGCGTGAGCAGCGACATGCAGACTCTGCAGGCCAGCACGGACCCGCAGGCGGCCTTTGCCATTGACTACTTCGCGCTCAAGGTGGCGCAGTACACGGCCATGCTGACGGTCTCCCTGGGCGGGCTCGACGCGCTGGTGTTCACCGGCGGCATCGGCGAGAACGCCGAGCCGGTCCGCGCTGCGGTGCTGGCGCGGCTGCAGATGCTGGGCCGCTTCGAGACCCTGGTCATCGAGGCCAACGAGGAGAAGATGATGGCGCTGCACGCCAAGCAACTCCTCCAGGCCCAGTCCTGATCCCGCCTTACGCCGCCAGCGCCCACTGCGCCACCAGCGCGCCGATCTCGGCCATGGCCGCATCGCGCTGCTCGGGCGGGGCCTCGCCACCGGTCAGGTAGCAGCTCACCACGACGGGCTTGCGCTCGGGCGGCCAGAACACGCCGGCATCGTTGCTGGTGCCGCGCGATGCGGTGCCGGTCTTCTCCCCCGCCTTCCAGCCCTCGGGCAGGCGGGCGCGCAGGCGCTTGTCGCCCGTCTTGTTGGCCAGCAGCCAGCCCTGCAGCTTTTCGCGCGAAGCCGGTGACAGGGCCTGGCCCAGCGCCAGGGCCTGGATGCAGTGCACCATGGCCACGGGCGTGGTGGTGTCGCGCGGGTCGCCGGGTTTTGCCTCGTTGAGCGAAGGCTCGTTGCGGTCCAGCCGGGTGATGCTGTCGCCCAGCGAGCGCACGTACGCCGTGAGTGCCGGTGGGCCGCCATTGCTGGCCAGCAGCAGGTTGGCGGCGGTGTTGTCGCTCCAGGTCATGGTGCCCGCACACAGCTCTTCCACGGTGAGGCCAGCGCCATCGGCGTGCGGCTCGGTCACGGGCGAGTAAGCCACCAGGTCCTTTTTGGCATAGGTGACGCGGCGCTCCAGCTTGTCGTGGCCCTGGTCCACGCGGCGCAGGGTCTGCGCGGCCAGCAGCAGCTTGAAGGTACTGGCCATGGGAAAGCGCTCGCCGCCGCGGTGGGCGATCTGCCGGCCGGTATGGGTGTCGAGCGCGGCCACGCCCACGCGGCCGCCCACGCTGGCCTCGATGCGCTGGAGCTCGGCCAGCCAGGCGGCATCGGCCGCAGAGCCACTGTTTTTCTGCGGGCTGGTCTGGGCCAGGGTGGCCAAGGGGATCAGGCCGATGGCGGCCACAAAGTTGCGTCGTTGCATTCTCTTACCTGTAGGGTTGTTGTCGGAACAGGCGCAACGATACCGGTGGCAGGCCCAACGCACCATCGACAATAATCGGCACGAGACCCCAGAAAAACTTATGGATATGCCATGCACCTGCCGCTCAACGCCCTGCGCGCCTTCGAGGTGTCGGCCCGCCACCTGAACCTGACGCGCGCCGCCGACGAGCTCAACGTGAGCCAGACGGCCGTGAGCCAGCACATCCGCAACCTGGAGGACCGGCTGGGCAAGCCGCTGTTTCGCCGCCTGCCCCGTGGCCTGGCGCTGACGGACGAGGGCCAGGCGCTGCTGCCGGTGCTCAGCGAGGCCTTCGAGCGCATTGCAGCCGCCCTGGACCATGTGAGCGACGCGCGCCCGCGCGAGGTGCTGACCGTGGGCGTGGTCGGCACCTTCGCCGTGGGCTGGCTGCTGCCGCGGCTGCGCGACTTTCAGCAGGCCTGCCCCTTCGTGGACCTGCGCCTGCTGACCCACAACAACCGGGTGGACATGGCCGGCGAAGGGCTGGACTATGCGATCCGCTTTGGCGACGGTGCCTGGCACGGCACCGAGGCGCAGTGCATATTGCACGCCCCCATGACCGCCATGTGCGCCCCGGCCCTGGCCCACCACCTGCGCCACCCGGCCGACCTGGCGCGCCAGCCGCTGCTGCGCACCTACCGCGTGGACGAGTGGGCGGCCTGGTTCGAGGCCGCCGGCGCGCCGTGCCCTGTGGTGCGCGGCGCCGTGTTCGATTCGTCCCTGACCCTGGCCGAGGCGGCCGTGCAGGGCGCGGGCGTGGCACTGCTGCCGGTGAGCATGTTCACGCGCGAGCTGCAGCAAGGCCGGCTGGTGCGCCCGTTTGCGCTGGAGCTACAGCACGGGGCCTACTGGCTCACGCGGTTGAAGTCACGCATACCCAGCCCGGCGATGGAAGCCTTCCACGGCTGGCTGATGGCGCAGGTGGGCAGCGCCCAAGCGCCATAAACAAAGCTTCAGCCCAAGGCCTTGGCGATTACTTCAGCGGGGATCTCGTCCACCTGGGCCGGCTCCAGGAACTCCTGGCCGTAGCGCGCATAGACGCCCTCGCGCACGAACACCTGGAACAGGTCCGGGTCGATATGGCCGTTGTCGCGCATCTTGCACATGATGGCCAGGGCCTGCGACAGCGTCATGCCGCTCTTGTACGGCCGGTCGGCGGCCGTGAGCGCCTCGAAGATGTCGGCAATGCCCATCATGCGTGCCTGCACCGACATCTGGTCGCGCGTGAGGCCGCGCGGGTAGCCCTTGCCATCCATGCGCTCATGGTGGCCGCCCGCGTACTCGGGCACGTTCTTCAGGTGGCGCGGCCAGGGCAGCGTCTCCAGCATCTTGATGGTGGCGACGATGTGGTAGTTGACGGTGTCGCGCTCGGCCTGCGTGAGGGTGCCCGAGCGGATGGTCAGGTTCTCCAGCTCCTCGGCCGTGAGAAAGCTGGTCTGCACGCCCTGCGGGTTGCGCCACTGGCGCGCGGCCGAGATGTCGCGCACGCGCTGCTGGTCCTCGGCGCGCATGGCCTCGGCGCCCTGGTTGCAGCGGCGCATGAACTCGCGCTCCTCCTCCAGCGTGTGGATGCTCTGCTGCAGGCCCTGCAGCTCCTGCGCCTCGGCCGCGGCATCCACCACGGGGCGCAGCGCCAGCTGGCGGCGCAGGGCGGCCAGCTCGGCATCGCGCTTGAGCACCTCGAAGCGCGTGTCCACCAAGCCGATGCGGTCGTACAGGGTCTGCAGCTTGGTGGCCTTGTCCACCACGTGTACGGGCGTGGTGATCTTGCCGCAGTCGTGCAGCAGGCCGGCCATCTTGAGCTCGTAGCGGTCGCGCTCGGTCATGGTGAAGTCTGCCAGCGGCCCCTCGCGCGTGGTGTTCACCGCTTCGGCCAGCATCATGGTCAGGGCCGGCACGCGCTGGCAATGGCCGCCGGTGTAGGGCGACTTTTCGTCGATGGCCAGGTTGATCAGGTTCACGAATGACTCGAACAGCCGCTCCAGCTGGGTGATCAGCAGCCGGTTGGTCAGCGCAATGGCCGCCTGCGAGGCCAGCGACTCGGCCAGGCTCTGGTCGGCCACGGAAAATTCGGTGACCTCGCCCGTCTCGGGGTCGCGCGCGTTGATGAGCTGCAGCACGCCGATGAGCTCGCGGTCGTGGTTGCGCATGGGCACCGTGAGGAACGACTTGGAGCGGTAGCCCGTGCGCTGGTCGAACAGGCGCGTGCCCGAAAAGTCGAAGCCCTCTTCGCTGTAGGCATCGCCCACGTTCACCGTGCGGTCGTGGATGGCCGCATAGGCCGCCACCAGCGAATCATTGGGCGAGCCATCGGCATTGCGCAGCGGCAGTTGCGGAAAATCGATGGGCCGGCCCGTGGTGCCGCCCAGGCGGATGTCCAGCGAATCGGTGCGCACGATCTCGAACTTCAGCGCATCGCCCTCCTCCGTCACGCTGTACAGCGTGCCGCCATCGGCCCCGGTGATGGCCTTGGCGGCCTCCAGGATGTTCTCCAGCAGCCGGTCGATGTCGCGCTCGCGCGAAAGCGCCGCACCGATGCCGTTGAGCTGCTCGAGCCGGCGAAAAAGGTGGACGGTGGATTCCTTGCTCATGAAGCGACCCTGGCTGCAACGTTGGCGACCACCCATCGTAACCAAAAGTGACCGCTATCATCAGTCCTTTCTGTCCAGTTTTACACCCGCCTCCGTGCAGTCCGTCACGCCCCCCATCCTCACCGCCGCCCTGTACCAGTTCGTCGACCTGCCCGACTTCGAGGATTTGCGCGCCCCATTGCAGGCGCTGTGCGACGCCCACAGCGTGCGCGGCATGCTGCTGCTGGCGCCCGAGGGCATCAACGGCACCATTGCCGGCCCACCCGAAGGCGTGCACACGGTGCTGGCCTGGCTGCGCGGCGATGCCCGCTTTGCCGCCCTGCAGCACAAGGAGGCCCTGGGCGAGCGCCAGCCCTTCTACCGCATGCGCGTACGCCTCAAGCGCGAGATCGTCACCCTGGGCGTGCCCGGCCTGAACCCGGCGCGCAACGCCGGCACCTACGTCAAACCCGAGGACTGGAACGCCCTGATCGCCGACCCCGCCGTGGTGGTGGTGGACACGCGCAACGACTACGAGGTGGGCATCGGCAGCTTCGAGCGCGCCATCAACCCGCACACCAAAAGCTTTGCGGAGTTTCCGGCCTGGGTGGAGCAGCAGTCGCAACCCGGCGGCGCCCTGGCCGGCAAGCCGCGCGTGGCCATGTTCTGCACCGGTGGCATCCGCTGCGAGAAATCGACCGCGCTGCTCAAGTCTCAGGGTTTCGACGAGGTCTACCACCTGCAAGGCGGCATCCTCAAGTACCTGGAGACGGTGCCCGAGGAAGACAGCCTGTGGCATGGCGACTGCTTTGTCTTTGACGAGCGCGTCTCGGTGGGCCACGGCCTGGCGCCCGGCCACCACCAGCTGTGCCGCTCGTGCCGCATGCCCCTGGGCGAAGCCGAGCTTGCCTCGCCCCACTACGTGGCCGGCGTGAGTTGCCCCTATTGCCACGGCACGCGCACACCCGAGCAGGAGCAGGCCCTGGCCGAGCGCGAACGGCAGATGCAACTGGCCAAGGCGCGCGGCGAAGAGCATATCGGCGCGCGCCAGCCGGGCGCACCCGCACGCGCCACGGCCAGTGGCGGGGACGAATCCCCGTGAGCGCGACGTCTCCCCTCCCCGTCCTCTACTCCTTCCGCCGCTGCCCCTATGCCATGCGCGCCCGCCTGGCCCTGGCCGTGAGCGGCCAGGTCTGCGAACTGCGCGAGGTGGTACTGCGCGCCAAGCCCCAGGGCCTGCTGCAGGCATCGCCCAAGGCGACGGTGCCCGTGCTGGTGCTGACCGATGGCACGGTGCTGGAGCAAAGCCTGGACATCATGCGCTGGGCGCTGGCCCACAACGACCCCGCCGGCTGGCTGCGCCCCAGCCAGGGCGACGAGGCCGCCATGCTGGCGCTGATCGCCGAATGCGACGGCCCCTTCAAGCAGGCGCTGGACCGGTGCAAGTACCCGAGCCGGTATCCCGAGGCCGATGGCGCACTTGCACGTGTGCAGGCTGTGGACTGGCTGCAGGGGCTGGAGGCGCGGCTCACCAGCCAGCCGTTTCTGTTTGGCGACCATGCGGCGCTGGCCGACATGGCGATTGCGCCGTTTGTGCGGCAGTTCGCGGGCATCGATGCGGACTGGTGGGCGGCGCAGCCATGGCCCAAGCTGCAGGCGTGGCTGGCGAAGTGGCAGGCCAGTGCGCTGTTCGAGAGCGTGATGCCCAAGCTGGACGCCTGGGTGGATGGAACTGAAGGCGTGCACTTTCCGTTCCAGCACACCTTACCCGCCAGCTGAGCATTCTGGAATTCCGCACAGATCCGGCGCTGTATGGCGGTTTTCCCACCAGTGGGGGCGCCATTCACTGTGACTGAAGGCCCCTGGTCCGGAGGAAATCCGGGCGCTTCCTCTCCCGACAGACCTCGATACACAAGCACGCCCCAGGCGCGGCGTAACGCTGGCGCGCATGCTGGCATGGCGTTTGCGAAGGCAGTCTGCCCCGGCAGAATTACCAAGCCCTTTCAAAGAGCCCTGCTGCGGCAGCAGCCTTACGACAACAGACTGGAGACAAAACCATGAAACTGAGCGTCCCTCGTTCCCTCGCCGCGCTCGCGGCCCTGTGCCTTGCCGGCAGTGCCGCGCTGGCGCAGGCACAGGCCCCCGCCCGCCCGGTAGTGCAATTCATCGCCACTGGCGGCACCATCGCCATGAAGGTCGATCCGGTGACCAAGGGCGTGGTGCCCGCCATCTCGGGCGACGACCTGATGCAGACCGTGCCCGATGCCGGCAAGTACGCCACCATCGAGGTGAACAACTTCTCCGCCATGTCGGCCAACTACGTCGAAGCCAAATGGTGGACGCGCCTGACCAAGGCCGTGGACGATGCCCTGGCCCGCCCCGAGGTCAGCGGCGTGGTGATCGCCCAGGGCACCGACACCATGGAAGAGACGGCTTACTGGCTGGACCTGACCGTCAAGTCCGACAAGCCCGTGGTCATGATCGGCGCCCAGCGCAACGCCTCGTCGCCCGACTTCGACGGCCCGCGCAACCTGCTCAACGCCATCCGCATCGCCACCACGCCCGAGGCCACGGGCAAAGGCGTGATGGTCGCCATGAACAACCAGATCAACGCCGCGCGCAGCGTGACCAAGACGCACACCGGCAATGTGGAAACCTTCAAGTCCGGCGACTTCGGCTTCCTGGGCGAGGTGTGGGACGACAAGGTGGTCTTCTCCCGCTCCCCGCTGCGCCGCCAGCACATCGCCATCGGCACGGCCGAAATGCCCCGCGTGGAAATCCTGGCCATGTTCGGCGGCGCCGACGGATCGCTGATGCGCTACGCCGTGGACCAGGGCGCCAAAGGCATCGTGGTGCAGGCCGTGGGCATGGGCAACATGAATGTCTCGATGTTCGAGGCGGTGAAGTACGCCCTGTCCAAGGGTGTGCCCGTGGTCATTTCTACGCGTGTGCACAACGGCCGCACCTACCCGCTGTATGGCTTTCAGGGCGGCGGCAAGACGACGTTCGACGCGGGTGCCGTGATGGCGGGCGACCTGAGCCCGCAGAAGGCGCGGCTGCTGCTCATGTTGATGCTGCACCAGGGGAAGGCTAGCAAGGCGGAGTTGCAGGCGGCGTTTGAGCGGTAAGCGGTTGGCACCTCAAAGAAGCATTGCGCTCCTAGGAGCGCTTTTCTAAGTCGCCGTCGCAGGTCAGCTTCGGAGTCAACTCAGCCCCTAAGGCAGCGCCGTGAGCGGCAGTCCGGGGTGTTACGATCCTTTACTCCTCGCATCTATCCGGTTGCTCGCGACGCTATTGGTGGATTACAAAGTTCGCTTGTGAGCCGGTGGGCCTCTGTACGTCACTCTGAAAAGCCGAAGTGCGGGACGCGTCTCTCCTCAGCTGTGATGCATGGGGCGGTCATGCAAATCGCCAGCCTCTTCTTGAAGACGTTCGAATGGCGCAAATAGAGTTGATGATAAAAATTCCTGAGCACAAATAGCATGAATCCGTTTGGTGACACCGCATGTGTCAAGGGGATTCGGCAGTTTTGGAACTGCCCCAGCGTTAAATGCGAGTGAGCATGATATCTGGGGCGGTAGTTCTTGGGGTCGAAATCGAATCGAACAGGAAATCTTACGATTTGCTTAGTGAGGATGTCCCCGTACAATTCGTCGTATCGATACAATTCCGGAGCTTCCTCCACAGTCGGAAGCTTTGGCGAAGGGAAGAAGCCCAAACGATGCTTTCGCAAATCCCCTCCAGCGTCAAATGCGTATTGAAAGACTAAGAGGCCTCCATCCGGCAATTTAATGTGAAAGAGTTCGTTCGATTCAAGTTCCGTATATATGTCACCATAGGCAACATCTCTAAGCGCAATTGAGGACCCCGCCAACGAACCAAGGGTCGGGCCATTTCCATCGTTGGAAACTATCGGAAACCTCTGCTGCACTGAGACACCAGTTTCTATCACCCTACCAAATGTTGCGTCTAGCTGACGCTTTACGTCATTGAATTTCACTTCTCCGTCGCCCCTTTACTTGCCGATTTAAAATCGCTGAGCAACTGATCAACATCGATGTCACCTGCGCGGATAGCCTGCATGAGTTCGTCTCGCTGCCTTTGCAACCTGCGCTCTCGTGCATTTTGCTTTTCAGGAGCATCAACGTTTATTAGGCGCAAAAGCTTTTTCTCTTGCTCTGTTGGATATTTGAATTTAAGCTTGTAGTCTTGTGCCTTTAGCCTGGAGCACTCCTCCGTCAACGCATCCATTTTAGGACCTACACCAAGTACCCGCACCCAGCCCTTGGAGCGTGTAAGGGCGGTGAAGAGCCGATTCCGAATCAACGCCAGTTGAGATTTTGTGAATGCGGAATAGCAATCTTGCGCGTTCAGAACATAGATCATACCGGCCTCATTGCCCTTTGCGCGAAAGATACCGGTAAAAGTTACTGCGCCATCCTTGCTGAATACATCGCGCGAAGTGCTGACACCAGCAATCTCGCTATTGATGCCAGCACTGAAAAGGAGCCGGCGAACTTTCCCAACAGCCTCCTGTGTTTTTATAGGATCAGGATTGATAACAACAATGTCTTCAGGTCTCAGCTCCTCGGACTCAATATCATTTCGGATGCTTTCAAATAGCCATTGTGCTTGGGACTCTCCATCCTGGAAAGTGACGAACCTCAGTAAATCGTCAAGGGGTGAGTGATCTTCAAGGAACAACGGCGATGTTTCCGGAGTGCGTGCCAAGGTAACTTCCTGACCAGGTTCGAGATTTCCTTCCTCAATCGTATATCCAACGTCAGTCCATAGCTTGTCCTGATCGAAAAACTGCACTAGCCCACCATTACGATAGATGCCAAAACCAAGTGCGTGAGCAGCCGCCAGCACTGGTCGCGGATTGCGATAGCACTTCTCCAAAATAATGTCTTGACGGGGGATTGCACTAGTCGAGTAGTCAAATTCAACTACTGGTTTTCCTTGGGCATCGCTGCCGAATAACTGCTCTGGCGGTAAGACTGCGTTGCCCGTAAGTGATTGCAGTTCGTCATACGCGTACACCAAACGTTTTGGTTC
Organism: Acidovorax sp. GW821-FHT09B03; assembly: GCF_059418305.1. Taxonomy (NCBI): domain Bacteria; kingdom Pseudomonadati; phylum Pseudomonadota; class Betaproteobacteria; order Burkholderiales; family Comamonadaceae; genus Acidovorax; species Acidovorax sp. GW821-FHT09B03. Next base: position 39,229 of record NZ_JBWKPP010000011.1, on the reverse strand, counting down.
AGATGTAAAGCGATGACATAAACGGAGGAATTCTGGCGGAAAGTCTTGAGCTTCGTCGATGAGGATCAGATCATATAACGGATTGATAGGACCCGCGTACTTTAGCGCCTCTTGAACTGCGCCGCCAAAAGCACCGTTTGACGTATAGCGCGCCTTGGCTGCTCCAAAATCGAGAAAATCGATACTATGTGCACGGCAGAACTTGTGATAAATGCCATCTTGCTCCTTATCACCAGGACCGCCCCAAGCATTAATAATGTCAATCCTATCCCAGTCTGGCTCAGTGCTTGTTTGCTCGATCGTGAAGCTATTTATTAGTCTTTTGAACTGCTCTTTCAAAGAGCGGGTATTGAATGTGACAGCAATCTTCCAGTCAGGATTTTGCGAGTGAAGGTAAGCAACCTTTAACGCAAGTACAATGGTCTTCCCAGAGCCGGCGAGGCCCCTAATTCTTTGAACACCTTCAACGGTCTCGATAACTGCGCGCGACTGATGTTGATCCAAGTTTGCGATTGATTCTTCAACTCGTTTAAGACGAGCTCCCCTGGATGCCGCATTTTTCGGCTCCCTCTTGAGCCTTCCTGAACGTATCGATGTCACAACTTGAACAGCGGCTAGTAAATTTGCGAAGAGCTCTTCCGATAATCCTTCACAACTTTCTATTGATGCCAGTATGTTATCCCGATTCGTCAATATGTACGGTTCAACGCTGTCAGGGAGGCTCTTCTTTGCAGGGGCGAATGTGAACGTATGAATAGCGAACTGGAGTGCTCTCCCAACCTTCAGCGCAGGATAGGGCTTTAGCTTCACTTCAAGCATGGACGCGATATCATCCAAGCGTTGTTCGAACCCAGAAAAGTCGAGCCCTTCCACCAGATCGAATGCGATAAGCCCGTGCTGCCTGCTGAGAAGCAGCGCGTCGAACTTCACTGGTCCAAGTGGGGATCCCATGATTGGATAGCCGATATATAGATAACCATCGGCGTGAAAGGCATCTGCAGAGAGGAGGCTGGCCAAGGCTTTGGCGGCCTCAGGCTTGTCTTTGTTTGAGCCCCAGATAATGTTTAGCATTCATTTTCCATTTTATGGCACGTTTACTTTAGCGCTTGCCTAGCGCTATGACTGCAAGTGTCTGAGGATCACGCCGACCAATGCTACTGATCGTCGCGTGTTCTTCGTGTTGGATTCTCTATGTTACCCGCGCTAAGTCGGACGTCTCACATGAACCGTTGCGCACAGGTAACGAGCCGCTTGAGCGCCATTGTGCTCTCCCAAACGATTGCAGCGGACAGGTTGGGTGAAGGAACAGAAACGTTTAGCGTCACCGAGCCAAGTGAACAGACCCCGCCAAGTGAGCGCTCTAATAGCGAAAGCTGCCAGCCATCGAGGCTGTCGCGCTTTGCAGGTACCAGCCTATAGTAGTCATGGCTTTCACATGCCCACCATTGCTTGTGGCCACTGGCAGTCTTCGTATCATCGTCATAGTCGGCTTCCTACCGGCGACCGGGACTCACGCCAGTCAGAATGCTGCAACATCTTGCCGCTTGAACTGCCCATGGACCTCCGCCGCCTAACCTACTTCATAGCCGTAGCGGAAGAACGCCACCTGGGCCGCGCCGCCGAGCGCCTGCACCTGTCCCAACCGCCGCTCACCCGCCAGATCAAGGCCCTGGAGGCCGAAGTCGGCGCCCAGCTGTTCGAGCGCACGCCCCGCGGCATGGTGCTGACCCACGCGGGCGAGACCCTGTTGCGCGATGCGCGGGCCATTTTCGGCATGGTGGACCAGGCGGCGGACCGGGCGCACCGGGCGGCGCGTGGCAAGCTGGGGCGGCTGGATGTGGGGGTGTATGGCTCGGCCATCTTCGGCATCGTGCCGAACATCCTGGCGCGGTTTTCGCGCGAGAACCCCGATGTGGAGATATCCCTGTACCACGCGCAGACGCCGCAGCAAGTAACTGCGCTGCGGCAGGGCCGGGTGCTGATCGTGTTCGAGCGGTTATTACCGGCCGACAGCGACCTGCAGGTGGAGCGCGTGGCCAGCGAGCCGCTGTGGGTGGCGATGTCGGACACCCACCCGCTGGCGCGGCGCAAGAAGGTCCCTGTGTCCCTGTTGCGCAACCATGCGCTGGCGGTGGGCTCGTCGCCCTCCGCCACGGCCACGCTGCTGCGGCTGTGCGCCGAGGAAGGCTTCGAGCCGCAGATTGCCACGCAGACCAGCGATGTGGTCATGGCGACGATGCTGACCGCCTTCAGCAACTGCCTGACGGTGGTGCCCTACTCCATGCTGAGCGTGCAATTCCCCGGCGTGCGCTATGTGCCGCTGGTGGCGGCGCGGGGCGAGGCCACCATGGACCTGTACTGCTTTTACCGCAAGGAGGAGGCATCGCCGCTGTTGGCGCGGATGTTAGAGACAGTGCGAACCTACAGCGCCGCTGGCGCAGATTGACTCTCAGAAACTCCTTACCGAAAAGGTATGGAGTTGAACGAAATTGGGAATGGACGTTTCTCGTGGACGGGTGAACACTGCGCTGCAGGTCACACAAGAACACGGAGACAACATTGAGTTCACGTCCTTTCAAGCGCCTGCTTTTGACGGGCGCAGCCGGCGCGCTCGGCCGCGTTCTGCGGCCGGCCATGCGGGGCCATGCCTCGGTCCTGCGCGTTTCAGATATCCAGCCGATGGAGGCGTCAGGCAGTGACGAGGTCGTCGTCTGCGACCTGGCCGACAAGGCGGGCACCGATGCGCTGGTGGCGGGCTGCGATGCCATCGTGCACCTGGGCGGCATTTCGGTGGAGCGGCCGTTCGAGGAAATCATCGAGTCGAATATCCGGGGCACCTTCCACCTCTACGAAGGCGCCCGCCGGCATGGCGTGAAGCGCGTCGTGTTTGCCAGCTCGAACCATGTGGTGGGCTTCCACCGGCAGGACGAGCACCTGGAGACCGATTGCGAGCGCAGGCCCGATGGGTACTACGGCATCTCCAAGGCGTTTGGCGAGGACCTGTCGCGTTTTTATTTCGACCGCTATGGCATCGAGACCGTGTGCCTGCGCATCGGCAGCGCCTATGCCGCGCCCAAGGACCAGCGCATGCTGTCGACCTGGCTGAGCTTTGGCGACCTTGAAGCGTTGGTCGGCCGGTCGCTGCTGGCGCCCGAGGTCGGTCATTTGATCGCCTACGGCATGTCGGCCAACCCGTCGGTGTGGTGGAGCAATGCGAAGGCGGCGCGCCTGGGCTTCGAGCCACGCGATACGTCCGCAGCGTTCGAGGGCGCCAGCGCGCTGCCGGCCGCCCTGCCCGGCTCGCCGGAGGCGCGCTACCAAGGCGGGTCCTTCGTGGTCCGCGGTCCTTTTGAAACCCTGCCCGAGGTGCCCCAATGACGATCCGCTTTGGCGTGGTGGGCATCGAACACCGCCATATCTACCACCTCATCCAGGGCCTGCTGGACGCGGGCGCAACCTGCGCCGGCTATGCCACCTTGCACGCCGACCCGCTGGTGCTGCAGGGCGTGCAGTCGCGCTTTCCCGGCCTGAAGGCCGTGGAGTCGGCAGAGGCGCTGCTCGATGACGACTCCATCCAGCTGATCGTCACGGCCGATGTGCCAGTACGACGCGCAGAGCTGGCCGTCGATGCGATGCGGCGCGGCAAGGACGTGCTGACCGACAAGCCGGGCGTGACCAGCTTTGCGCAACTGGCAGCGGTGCAGGCCGCCGTGCGCGAGACCGGGCGCATCTTTGCGATCTGCTTTTCCGAGCGGCACATCGTGCCCTCAGTGGCCATGGCCCAAAAGCTGGTGCAGGACGGCGCGCTGGGCAAGGTGTTCCACACCCTGAGCATGGGACCGCACCGGTTGAACGCGGCCACCCGGCCGGCCTGGTTCTTCGACAAGGCTTATTACGGCGGCATCCTGGTGGACATTGCTTCACACCAGATCGACCAGTTCCTGGTGCTCACCGGCTCGACCGATGCCACGGTGGCCCATGCCGTGCACTCGCACATCGGGCAGGCCACGCCCGTGAGTTTTCAGGACTTTGGCGAGATCGCGCTGGCCTCACGCGACAACACGGCGCGTGGCTATATCCGCGTGGACTGGTTCACGCCGGATGGGCTGCCCACCTGGGGCGATGGCCGCCTGTTCATCGGGGGCACCGAGGGCTCCATCGAGATCCGCAAGTACGTGGACATCGAGGGCCGCGCCGGCGGCGAGCACCTGTTTCTGTGCGACCGCAAGGGCACGCGGCACATCGACTGCAGCCGGGAGCCCATCACCTTCTTCCGCGATCTGGTGGCCGATGTACAGAACCGCACGGACAAGGCCGTGCCGCAGGAGCATGTGTTTGCCGTGAGCCGGCTGGCGCTGGAAGCGGATGCACTGGCTACATCAGGGAGCACCACTCCATGAAGAAGCTGGGCATTGCACTCCTGGGCGTGGGCCCGGGCTCCGAGCCGCACCTGCAGAGTCTGGCCACGCTGGCGGACAGCGTGGACCTGCGCTGGGCGCTGGCCCGCAGCAACCCCGACAAGGCCCGGGCGGCGGTGCCGCCGAGCACCCGGGTGACGGGCGATCTGCAGGAGATCCTGGGCGACCCGCTGGTCGAGGCGGTCATCGTGGCGACGCCGGCCTATACCCACCTGGAGATCGCCTCGGCCGCGCTCGCAGCCGGCAAGCACACGCTGGTGGAAAAGCCACTCGATGTGACCCTGGCCCGGGCCGAAGAACTGGTGGGCGTGGCAGCGGCCCGTGGTGTGCAGCTGGGCGTGGTGCTGCAGCACCGCTTTCGGCCGGGGGCGCAGCGCCTCAAGCAAATGCTGGATGCGAGCACGCTGGGTGCCGTGCAGAGCGCCGTGCTGCAGGTGCCCTGGTGGCGCTCGCAAGAGGGCTACTACGCCAAGGCCGGGCGCGGCACGCTGGCGCGCGATGGCGGTGGCGTGCTGCTGACCCAGGCCATCCATGCGATCGACCTGTTCCGCAGCCTGGTGGGCGTGCGCGCCGTGGTGGCCTCGCAGATTGCGACCACAGCCATCCACGAGATGGAGACCGAAGACTTTGCCAGCGCCCTGCTCACCCTGGGCAATGGCGCGCCGGGTGTGCTGGTGGCCACCACGGCCATGTACCCGGGCCGGGCCGAGGTGCTGGAGCTGGTGTGTCGCCATGCCACGGCCACGCTGGAGGGTGGGAACCTGCGCGTGCAGTACCACGACGGGCGTTCGGAGACCGTGGAAGGCGAGGCGAAATCGGGCAGCGGCGATTCGATCATGGACTTCTCGCCCGATGCACACATCGCCCTGCACCGGGACTTCTTTGGCGCCGTGGCCGATGGCCGGGCGCCCACGGTGACGGGTGCCGAGGCCCTGGCCACGCACCGGCTCATCGACCAGATCGTGCGGCAGGGACAAGCCGCCTGAAGCAAGCCGAGCCAAGTAAAGCAATTACCACAAGGAGACAAAAGCCATGAAGAAAGTGTTCCACCAGATCGCACTGGCCCTGACGGCACTGTGCGCAGCCACCCTGCCCGCGCACGGCGCCGACTTTCCGACCAAGCCCGTCAAGATCGTCGTGCCCTATGCGCCCGGCGGCACCACCGACGTGCTGGCCCGCTTCATCGGGCAGCGCCTGTCCGAGAACCTGGGCCAGTCCGTGGTGGTGGACAACAAGCCCGGTGCCGCCGAGGCCGTGGGTGCAGGCCTGGTGGCCAAGGCGCCGGCCGACGGCTACACCCTGCTGCTGTCGACCATGACCACCCAGGCCATCAACCCGACGCTGTTTCCCAAGCTGTCGTTCGATGCGACCAAGGAGCTGACGGCCATTGGCCGCGTGGCCGATGTGCCGGCCATGATCGTGGTGAACCCTGGCGTGCCCGCCAACACCCTGCCGGAGTTCCAGCGCTACCTCAAGGCCAACCCGGACAAGAGCTATGCCTCGCCCGGCAACGGCACGCCCAACCACCTGGCCACCGAGCTCTTCAAGCGCGCCGCCGGAGTCGAGGCCCTGCACGTGCCCTACAAGGGCGGCGCACCGGCCGTGCAGGATGTCATGGCCGGGCAGGTGCAGTTCATGCTGATCCTGGCACCCGAGGCCATGCCGCTGGTCAAGTCGGGCAAGCTGCGCAACCTGGCCATCACCACGCAGCAGCGCTCGCCCATGTTCCCCGACCTGCCCACGGCCTCGGAACAGGGCGTCAAGGACTTCGAGCTGGTGGTCTGGTACACGCTGCTGGCCCCTGCCGGCACGCCCAAGGATGTGGTGGCCAAGCTCAATGCCTCGCTGAACGCGGTGCTCAAGGAAAAGCAGACCACCGACAAGCTGGCCGAGCTGAGCATCAAGCCCGCAGGCGGCACGCCCGAAGAGGCCATGGCCTATGCCCGAAGCGAGGCGGCGCGCTGGAAGAAGGTGATCGAAGACGCGGGGATCAAGGCGGAGTAAGACCCGCCCCCAAAAAGCAAAAGGCGCTCAGAGGAGCGCCTTTTTGCATAGTGGGTCGGTGGCGTTTATGCCATCGAGTAGCCCGTGCCACCGCGGCGGCCGCCCTTGAGGTGGCGCGCCAGCAGCACCAGCATCACCAGGCCAAAGCCCACGAAGCAGATGAACGACCAGTTGGCGATGGAGCCGCCCAGAAAGGTCCAGTCGATGGCCGCGCAGTCGCCCGAGCCGCGGAAGATCATGGGGATGGCGCGGCTGATGGGGTAGTTTTCGATCATGCCGTAGAAGTCGCGCCCGCAGGTGGCGACCTCGGGCGGGTACCACTGCAGCCAGCTCTGGCGTGCGGCCACGAAGGCGCCGAAGCCGGCGATGAGCACGGCGATGCCGGCCAGCGACATCCACCAGCCGCGCGAGTCGCGTGCGGCGGCCAGGCCGGTGAAGATGGCCACACCGATCAGTGCGTAGCGCTGCACGATGCACATGGGGCACGGCTCCAGCCCCACCACATGCTGCAAATACATGCCGAATGCAAGCATGGCCACGCAGGCAAAGCTGATCAGCGCAAGCAGGCGGCGCGGCGCGTTGTCGATCCAGTTGAACACCATCATTCTTGTCATCCCCTAATGCCCCGGCGTCCGGCTTGCGCCGGCCCGCACAGGGCATGGGGCGGCAAGCGTCAGATGTTGGCGGCGTGGTCCAGAAAAACCTTGGCGCGGCGTGGTGTCACCACCAGCGTCTCACCCTCCTTGAAACCCATCTCCTTGAACTGCTGCGCGGGGATCTGTGCCTCGATCAGCGTCTCGGGATTCGAATTGTCCGCTGGTTTGTGATCGTCGGACGGAATAAGTTCCAGCCGCGCGATCGGGCCGACCACGATGGCACGGCTCAGCTGCGCCACGATGCCGGTCGGGCGACCCGCCGCATCGACGCCCACGCCCGGCGAGTAGCGCTGCACATCGAGGTCGTGCGGGCGCACATAGGCAAAGGCCTTGGTGTCCTGCGCGTCGGCGTGCTCGGGGGCATCGAGCTGCATGCCGTCGAGGTGCACCAGGCCCTCATGGGCGCGGCCCTGGAAGAGGTTCACGTCGCCCAGGAAGCCGTAGACGAAGGGGCTGGCCGGGTGGTCCCAGACCTGCTGGGGCGAGCCGCTCTGCTCGATGCGGCCCTGGTTGATCACGACCACGCGGTCGGCCACTTCGAGGGCTTCTTCCTGGTCGTGGGTCACAAAGATGCTGGTCACATGCAGTTCATCGTGCAGGCGGCGCAGCCAGCGGCGCAGTTCCTTGCGCACCTTGGCGTCGAGGGCGCCAAAGGGCTCGTCGAGCAGCAGCACCTTGGGCTCCACCGCCAGGGCACGGGCCAGCGCGATGCGCTGGCGCTGGCCGCCCGACAGCTGCGAGGGGTAGCGCTCGGCCAGCCAGTCGAGCTGCACCAGCTTGAGCAGGTCGGTGACCTTCTTCTTGATCTGGGCCTCGCTCGGGCGCTCGCCACGCGGCTTGACGCGCAGGCCGAACGCCACGTTCTCGAACACGGTCATGTGGCGGAACAGCGCGTAGTGCTGGAACACGAAGCCCACGTTGCGCTCGCGCACGTGCACGTCGGTGGTGTCCTCGCCCGAGAAGTGGATGGTGCCCACGTCGGCCGTCTCCAGGCCGGCGATGATGCGCAAGAGCGTGGTCTTGCCGCAGCCCGAGGGGCCGAGCAGTGCGATCAGCTCGCCCGAGGCGATGTCCAGGCTCACGTCGCGCAGCGCATGGAAGTCGCCGAACTGCTTGCTGACGTTGCGAATTTCGATACTCATGGTGTGTGCTTTCTTGCTTGCTTCAGCGCGTGGACGGTGCCACGGCGGGCGCGGGGCGCTCGGGCGGCAATTCGGCCGCGGCCTTCATGTCCTGCTCGTTGCGCCATTCGGCAATCGACTTGATGACCAGGGTGACCAGGGCCAGCAGCGCCAGCAGCGAGGCGGCGGCAAAGGCGGCGACCGACTGGTATTCGTTGTAGAGGATTTCAACGTGCAGCGGGATGGTGTTGGTCTGGCCGCGGATGTGGCCCGAGACCACCGACACCGCACCGAACTCGCCCATGGCGCGCGCATTGCACAGGATCACCCCGTACAGCAGGCCCCACTTGATGTTGGGCAGCGTGACGTACCAGAAGGTCTGCCAGCCGGTGGCGCCGAGCACGATGGCGGCCTGCTCCTCGTCGTTGCCCTGGGCCTGCATCAGCGGGATCAGCTCGCGCGCGATGAAGGGGAAGGTCACGAACACGGTGGCCAGCACGATGCCGGGCACGGCAAAGATGATCTTGATGTCGTGCGCCTGCAGCCAGGGGCCGAACCAGCCCTGCGCGCCGAACATCAGCACGTAGACCAGGCCGGCCACCACGGGCGACACCGAGAACGGCAGGTCCACCAGCGTGGTCAAAAAGGCCTTGCCCTTGAACTCGTACTTGGCGATGCACCACGCCGCCGCCACGCCGAACACCAGGTTCAGCGGCACGGCGATGAGTGCGGTGATCAGCGTGAGCTTGATGGCCGACCAGGCATCGGGCTCGCGCAGGCCATCGAGGTAGGCGCCAAAGCCCTTGCGCAGCGCCTCGGCGAACACCGCGGCCAGCGGCAGCACCAGGAACAGCAGCATGAAGGTCAGTGCCACGGTGATCAGCGTGTAGCGCACCCAGGGCGCCTCGGTCGTGCCGGCGCGCGCACGGCGCACCGTGCGGGAGTTGTTGCCACTCATGCGGGTGCTCCTGCGTGACGGCGCTGCCAGGCCTGCAGCGCGTTGATGACCAGCAGCAGGATGAACGAGATCACCAGCATGACCACGGCCACGGCGGTGGCGCCGGCATAGTCGTACTGCTCGAGCTTGCCGATGATGATCAGCGGCGTGATTTCAGAAACCATGGGCATGTTGCCGGCGATGAAGATCACCGAGCCGTACTCCCCCACGGCCCGCGCGAACGCCATGGCAAAGCCGGTGAGCAGCGCAGGGGTGATGGAGGGCAGGATGACCTTGGTGAAGGTCTGCCAGCGCGTGGCGCCCAGGCAGGTGGCGGCTTCCTCGAGCTCTTTTTCGGCGTCTTCGAGCACCGGCTGCACCGTGCGCACCACGAAGGGCAGGCCGATGAAGATCAGCGCGATCACGATGCCCGCAGGCTTGAAGGCCAGCTGGATGCCCAGCGGCTCCAGGTACTGCCCGACCCAGCCGTTGCTGGCCAGAAGCGCCGTCAGCGAGATGCCGGCCACAGCGGTGGGCAGCGCGAACGGCAGGTCCACCAGCGCATCGACGATCTTCTTGCCGGGGAACTTGTAGCGCACCAGCACCCAGGCGATGAGCAGGCCGAAGAACAGGTTGACGATGGCCGCCAGGAACGAGGCGCCGAAGGTCAGCCGGTACGAGGCGACCACGCGCGGCGCGCTGATGGCCGCCCAGAACTGGTCCCAGGTGAGGGTGAAGGTCTTGAAGATCAGTGCCGACAGCGGGATCAGCACGATGATGCTCAAGTAGAACAGCGTGTAGCCCAGCGTCAGGCCAAAGCCGGGCAGCACCCGTTTGGACGCACGCCGGCCGGCCGGCGCAGGGGCCTGTAGGGCACCCCGCGCGGCCACAGAGGTCGCAGCGGTCATGGTTTACTTGGCGCCAGGCGTGTAGAGCTTGTCGAACTGGCCGCCGTCGTTGAAGTGCACCTTCTGGGCATCGCTGAGCGAACCGAAGTACTTGGCCACGGTGAACTGCTTCAAGGGCTTGAAGGTGTCGGCGTACTTCTTGAGCACGGTTTCCGAGCGCGGACGGATGGCGTGCTTGGCCGCGATCTCCTGGGCTTCTTCGGAGTACAGGTAGTCCAGGTAGGCCTTTGCCAGTGCGGCCGTGCCCTTCTTGGCCACGGTGCGCTCGACCACGGCCACGGGGTTCTCGGCCACCACGCTGACCGACGGGTAGATCGCATCGACCTTGCCGGCGCCGAACTCGCGGTCGATGGAGACCACTTCGGATTCGAAGGTGATCAGCACATCGCCCTGGTTGCGCTGCAGGAAGGTGGCGGTGGCGTCACGGCCACCCTTGGCCAGGATGGGCACGTTCTTGTAAAGCTTGCCCACGAACTCGGCGGCCTGTGCCTCGGTGCCGCCCTTTTCGCGCACGGCGCCCCAGGCAGCCAGGTAGGCATAGCGGCCGTTGCCGCCGGTCTTGGGGTTGACCACGATGACCTGCACGCCGGGCTTGATCAGGTCGTCCCAGTCCTTGATGCCCTTGGGGTTGCCGTTGCGCACCAGGAACAGCATGGTCGAGGTGGTGGGCGATGCGTCGTGCGGGAATTTCTTGGCCCAGTCCTTGGCCACCACGCCACTGTCGGCGAGGAACTGCACGTCGGTGGTCGTGTTCATGGTGACCACGTCGGCCGCCAGGCCGTCGTTCACGGCGCGCGCCTGGGCGCTGGAGCCGGCGTGCGACTGGTCGATCTTCACGTCCTTGCCGGTGGTCTTCTTGTAGTGTGCCGAGAACGCGGCGTTGTAGTCCTTGTAGAACTCACGGGCCACGTCGTACGACACGTTGAGCAACGAGTCCTGGGCCAGCGCCATACCGCTCGCGGTCAATGCCAGAGTGGCCAGGAGAGTCTTGAGTTTCAAAGAAGTCATGTGGCGTAGCCCGTAAGGAAAAGCGGAAGATGCCACATTGTGCGCACAGCGCCTTAAAACTCAAAAGAATACATTCTTGTTAATTAATCGGATTTTGGAATAAAGAAACAAGATGTAGTCGCATTGGCAGCACCGGCCTGCGACGCCGGCAGCCAGGTGCGGGCGCGGATGCGCTCAGGCCGAGGCCTGCCAGGCAGGTGCCGGTGCGGGCGATGCGGCGGATGGCGCAACACCGGCGCCGGCCTGCTCGCCCGTCAGCGACTGCAGCAGCGCCCAGCCCAGGGGCCATTCGCCATGGCCCGATTCCACATTGATGTGGCCGGCCTGCTGCATGCGCACGAACTCGCTGCCCCAGGCACGGGCGTAGGCTCCGGCCAGGCGGATCGGGCAATAGGGGTCGTTGCTGCTGGCCACCACCACGCTGCGGTAAGGCAGTTGTGCGTAGGGCACCGGCGCAAAGTCGTTGAGGATGGCGCGGCGCTCCGGGTCTGCCGGGGCCACCAGCAGCGCGCCCTGGATGCGGGCCGCCGCCTCGGGCCCGAGGTGGGTGGTGGCGATGCAGCCCAGGCTGTGCGCCACGATCACCACCGGATGGGGCGCGGCCAGCACGGTCTTTTCGAGCGTGCCGACCCAGGCGTTGCGGGTAGGGGTGATCCAGTCGTCCTGCACCACGCGGCGCGCGTTGGGCAGCCGCTCGGCCCACAGGCTCTGCCAGTGGCCGGGGCCGGAGTCGCGCCAGCCGGGGACGATGATGATGGAAGTGGGGTTCACGTTGGTACCGCCCGGCATGGCCCCGGCAGCGCCCTGCCCTGCTGGTTGCAGCAGGGGCACGCGCCGCAGGCCACCGCCTGGCTTGATGGCTGGCTTACTTGTTGGGCTGCGGTGTGATGCGCAGGTAGGGGCGCACGGCCTTGAAGCCCTTGGGGAAGCGCTGGGCGATCTCGGCCGGGTCCTGCAGGCTGGGCACGATGATCACGTCGTCGCCGTCCTTCCAGTTGGCGGGCGTGGCCACCTTGTGGCTGTCGGTCAGCTGCAGCGAGTCGATCACGCGCAGGATCTCGTCGAAATTGCGGCCCGTGCTGGCGGGGTAGGTGAAGGTGGTGCGGATGGCCTTCTTGGGGTCGATGATGAACACGCTGCGCACCGTGACCGTGGTCGAGGCGTTGGGGTGGATCATGTCGTACAGGTCGGCCACCTTCTTGTCCGCATCGGCCAGGATGGGGAAGTTGACGGTGGTGTTCTGCGTTTCGTTGATGTCGCCCACCCAGCGGTTGTGCGAATCCACGGGGTCCACGCTCACGGCGATGGGCTTGACCTTGCGCTTGGCAAATTCGGTGGCCAGGGCCGCCGTCTTGCCCAGCTCGGTGGTGCAGACGGGGGTGAAATCGGCGGGGTGCGAGAACAGCACCACCCACGAATCGCCTGCCCATTCATGGAAATGGATGGGGCCGGCGGTGGATTCCTGGGTGAAGTCGGGGGCGGTGTCGCCGAGTCGCAAGGTGGCCATGGATGTGCTCCGTCAATGTCTGATGAAGCCATTCTGCGAGCCGCGCTTTAAAACCCAAACGAATATATTGTTCTGACTTAATCGCAAAAACGTCTATCAAGGCGCCAAAAAGCTCAGTCCTGGTCCAACAGGCGGTCCAGTCGTGCCCGGTAGTTGTTGAGGAAATCGTGCGTCACCGCATAGTGTTCCGTGTCCTCATAGGCCACTTCGGATAGGCCTGTACCGTCGAACAGGATGATCTTCGCGTGCGGGTAGGACAGCAGGATGGGCGAGTGCGTGGCGATGATGAACTGCGATTTGTCCTCCACCAGCTGGTGGATGGCCGAGAGCGCTGCCAGCTGGCGGTTGGGCGACAGGGCCGCTTCGGGCTCGTCGAGCAGGTACAGGCCCTTGCCCTCGAACTTGTGCGTGAGCAGCGCCATGAAAGCCTCGCCATGCGAGCGTGCATGCAGCGACTTGCCGCCATAGCCGTCCAGGTAGCCCACTTCGTCCATGTAGGTGGCCACATTGAAAAAGCTCTCGGCCCGCAGGAAATACCCATCCTTGGGCTGGCGAAAGCTGCGCGCCAGCCGCAGCACTTCATGCAGGGAGGATTCCGAACCCGCAGAAGACAGGCTGAAGTTGCGTGTGCCGCCCTCCGGGCTGTACCCCAGGGCCAGGGCAATGCCCTCCAGCAGAGTGGACTTGCCCGAGCCGTTTTCCCCCACCAGAAAGGTCACGTCCGGGTGGAATTCCATCCGCCCCATCTCCCGGATGGCGGGGATGTTGTAGGGATATCGGCCGAAATCCACCTCGGCATCGGGGCGGATGCAGACGCTTTGCAGATAGGGTTTGGCGGGCAGCATGGGGTGCCATGCTAACGGCCAGGGAGGGGATCAGAAGCGCACAGCCTCGAAGGCGGGGTGCAACTCGTCCACCCAGTGGTCCAGCTCCTCTTCCGACACCGCCAGGTGGTCCATGCAGGCCTGGCCGTGCTGCAGCCAGTCGCGCGTGGGCTGCAGGCCGTCGTGGTGGTTCACCAGGTACTCGGCCAGCAGGCCCAGGGCCACCAGGTGGCGCACCGTGGGGTTGAAACGCTCGTCGCCCAGGCTGGTGAAGTCGTGGTGCAGCCAGATGGCCTGGGCCACGTCGCCGGGCAGGTGCCAGGTGCGCGCCACCAGGGCGCCCATCACCGCGTGGTCGGTGTGGTGGTTGGCGTTTTCGGTCTGGGTGAAGGTGCGGTCCTTGCGGGCCAGGGCTTCGGTCACGGTGGAGCCATAGCCGCGCACGGCCTTGACCAGCACCGGCATGCCCACGTGGCAGAACAGGCCGAAGCTGTAGCCCAGGCCGGGGTCGAAGCTGTACAGCTGGCGGCCGATGTGCTCGCAGGCAATGGCGCGGCGCTGCGAGCTTTCCCAGAAATGCTCGAGCAGCGGCGAGCGCACCATGAGCGCATTGCGCGTGATGAAGGCCGAAAGCAATTCCACCGCCGGGTTGAGCCCGAGCACGGTGAGCGCCATGCCGATGGTCTGCACCGGCTGGGCCAGGCCGAACAGCGGGCTGTTGGCCTGGCGGATCAGGGCGGCCGCCAGGGCCACGTCGGACGAGGCCAGCTGTTCCAGCGCGCCCGAATCGAGCTCGGGTGCGGCCACGATCTGCTGCAGGCGCAGCAGCGACTCCGGGCACGGCGGGATCACGATGGCCCGCACGGAGGGGTGGGTGCGGGCCTTCTGGAGGTCGGTATCAATAGGGTGGGGGTTTTTCACGGCGCGCCCCGGGGTACCTGCGCAGGGGTGGCACGCAGGCAATCCGGTCAGTTGCAACTGGTTGCATTGTGGCCTGAAAACGCGCGGGGCGAAGTGACCTCAGGCCAGAGCGGCCTTCACCGCACGGCGTATTGACACTAGATGCCCGCCCCGTCCAGCCCGGCCCCGCCATCGCGCGTGGCCAGGCTGTTGCGCCCGGGCATGGCATCGCCCAGGTAATCCAGGAAGGCGCGCACGGCGGGCGACAGGCCGCGCCGCGAGGGGAACACCGCGTGCACGATGGCCGGAGGCGGCACCCACTCGGGCAGCACGCGCACCAGGCGACGCTCGCGCATCTCCTCGTGGCACATGTAGTCGGGCATCCAGCCCATGCCGATGCCGGCCAGCACCGCGAACTTCAGGGTCAGCAGGTCGTCGGCCACGTAGCGCGGCGTGTGGTGCACGACCTGGTGCGCGCCGCCCGGGCCCATCAGGTTCCAGGTGGCACGGCCGTCGGGGGCCGACATGGCCACGCTGTCCATGCGCGAGAGGTCTTCCAGCGTGCTGGGCGTGCCCTGGCGTATCAGCAGGTCGGGGCTGGCCACGAGGATCTGGCTGGTCATGTCCAGCCGCTTGACCACCATGCTGCCGCTGTCCTCCAGCGTGGGGCGCACGCGCAGGGCCACGTCGATGCCCTCCTCCACCACGTTCACCGCCCGGTTGCTGACCATCATGTCCACCCGCACCTCGGGGTAGCGCGCCAGGAAGGGCGGCATCATCTCGGCCAGCACCGTCTGCGCCAGCGTCACCGGGCAGCTCACGCGCACGGTGCCACGCGGCACGGTCTGCACCTGGGCCACCGTGTCGGCGGCGGCCTGTGCCGACTCGCGCATGGCCTGGCAATGGCGCAGGTAGGCCTCGCCCACCTCGGTCAGCGAGAGCTTGCGCGTGGTGCGCTGCAGCAGGCGCACGCCCAGCTGCGCCTCCAGGTCAGACACGCGGCGCGAGAGGCGCGATTTGGGGATGCCCAGGGCGCGGCCGGCGGCGGCAAAGCCACCGCGCTCGACCACCTCCGCAAAATACAGCATGTCGTTGAGGTCTTGCATAAAGTACATCGTTCTACTGATAGGACAATCTATCGCAAGTTCAACACCTTATCAACAATTGAGTGCGTCTCCACAATTCATCCCATGGCCACACGCTGTGGCTACCACCCACAGGAGATCCACTCATGCAACTGCTTCACATCGACTCGGCCATCACCGGCGAACAATCCGTTTCCCGCGAACTCACGAAGCGCATCGTCGCCGCCTGGAAGGCCGGCCACCCCAACACCGCGGTGCAGCACCTGGACCTGGCCGTACAGGCCCCGGCCCACCTGGGCGCCGATGCCCTGGGCTTTCGCACCGGCCAGGCCGCCGCGACCGAAGTGCAGCGCCAGGAAAACGCCCTGTCCGAAGCCCTGGTAAGCCAGTTCCTGGCCTCCGACGTGATCGTGATCGGCGCCCCGCTGTACAACTTCACCATCCCCAGCCAGCTCAAGGCCTGGATTGACCGCATCGCCCAGGCTGGCCGCACCTTCAAGTACACCGACAAGGGCCCCGTGGGCCTGGCCGGTGGCAAGACCGTGATCGTGGCCTCGACCCGCGGCGGTGTGTACTCCACCAGCGAAGGTGGCCAGGCCATGGAACACCAGGAAAGCTACCTCAAGGTAGTGTTCGGCTTCTTCGGCATCACCGACGTGCGCTTCGTGCGTGCCGAAGGCGTGGGCATGGGCCCTGACGCCAAGGCCCTGGCCATCGCCAGCGCCGACAAGGACATCCAGGCCCACGCCAGCGTGCCGGCCAACCAGCCACAGATCGCACAAGTGGCCTGATCCAGTTTCTGGTCAGCCCAGCAAAACGCCGCCCATCGGGCGGCGTTTTGCTTGGTGCGGTCAGAAACTCAGATGTGCTTTTTGACCCATGCGGCATACGCATCGACCCAGCTTTGCAGGAACTTCTTGCTGCCCTCGCCCACGTTGCCGTCGGCGTCGAACAAACCTTCCTTGGCGTGGATGAAGCCCTCGGGCTGCCCCAGGGTGGGCACGTCGAGGTAGGCCAGCACGTTGCGCAGGTGCTGCTGGGCCAGCGCGGTACCGATGGCGCCCACCGAGGCACCGATCACGCCCGCGGGCTTGCCGCCCCAGGCACTCTGGCCGTAGGGGCGCGAGGCATGGTCCAGCGCGTTCTTGAGCACGCCGGGGATGGAGCGGTTGTACTCGGGCGTCACGAACAGCAGGCCCTGGGCGGCCTTGACCTCGCTCTTGAGGCGCAGCACCGAGGCGGCCTGCTGGCCGTCGTCGTCCTGGTTGTACAGGGGCAGGTCGTCGATGCGCAGCTGCGTGAACTGGAAGTCGGCAGGGGCCAGCCGCTCGATGGCGGTGGCCAGCTTGCGGTTGAACGAATCCTTGCGAAGGCTGCCGACGATGACGGCGATCTGGACATTGCTCATGGAAACTCCTTGTGAAGGGGACGACACGGAGAAAGGCGCTGCAGGAATGGTCTCCAGGCCCTGCTGCGCGAAGCACTCGCCATGATAGCCACAGACCGTGACGCCATGGCCTGCTCACCCGGCGCAATTGCTATATTTTGTATAGCGGATTGCGCCGGGAAGTTCGCCAGGGCTGGCGGCCGGCGTCATCCCGCCCGGCGCTGCCCTGCCAGGCGCTGCACCACCGTGACCAGACGGTCGATCTCGTCGAAGGTGTTGTAGAACGCCAGCGAAGGCCGCACCGTGGTCTCCACGCCGAAGCGGCGCAGGATGGGCTGGGCGCAGTGGTGGCCGGTGCGCACGGCGATGCCCTCCTCGTTCAGCGCCTTGCCCACCTCTTCCGTGGTGTAGCCCGCGAGCACGAAGGACATCACGCTGGCCTTGTCGTCGGCCGTGCCGATGAGCCGCACGCCGCGGATGGCACCCAGGTGGCGCATGCCGTAGACCAGCAGCTCGTGCTCATAACGCGCGATGTTCTCGATGCCCACGCGGTTCACGTAGTCGATGGCGGCGCCCAGGCCCACGGCGTCGGCGATGTTGCCGGTGCCCGCCTCGAACTTGTTCGGGATGGGCTGGAACACCGTCTTCTCGAAGGTCACGTCGGCAATCATGTTGCCGCCGCCCTGCCAGGGCGGCATGTCTTCGAGCACCGCACGCCTGCCCCAGACCACGCCGATGCCGGTGGGCCCGAAGACCTTGTGGCCCGAGAACACGAAGAAGTCGGCCCCCAGGTCCTGCACGTCCACCCGCATGTGCGAGACCGACTGCGCGCCGTCGACCAGGGTCGTGGCGCCGGCCCGCTTGGCCAGGGCCACGATCTCCTTGACGGGCACCACCGTGCCCAGGGCGTTGGAGACCTGGGTGACAGCGACGATCTTGGTGCGGTCGTTCAGGAGCTTCTGGTACTCATCGAGCAGCACCTGGCCCGAGTCGTCCACCGGGATCACGCGCAGGCGCGCGCCCTTGGCGGCGGCCAGTTGTTGCCAGGGCACGATGTTGGCATGGTGCTCGAGGTTGCTGACGATGATCTCGTCGCCCTCGCCCACATGCTGCGCGCCCCAGCTCTTGGCCACCAGGTTGATGGCCTCGGTGGTGCCGCGCACGAAGATCACCTCGTTCACATCGGGCGCGTTGATGAAGCGCTGCACGCGCTGGCGTGCGCCCTCATAGGCGTCCGTGGCGCGTGCTGCCAGCTCGTGTGCTGCGCGGTGGATGTTGGAGTTCTCGTGCGCGTAGAAGTAGCTGATGCGGTCGATGACCGACTGCGGCTTGTGCGTGGTGGCCGCGTTGTCGAACCAGACGAGCTGGCGGCCGTTCACACGCTCCTGCAGCACCGGGAAGTCTCGGCGCACCGCATGCACGTCGAACGCCGGGTGGGCGCTGCGGTCGGCCTGGGGGACGCTGCCGGCAGCCGGGGCATGGCCGGGCGTGGTGTAGCCGCCGGGCAGCACCACCGCGTCGGCAAAGTAAAAGCGCGGTTCGGTCGATGGCACCGTGCTGGGCACGCCGGTGCCGGCCGTGGGCGAGCCCACGCGCGGCACCTCGGGTGCGGCAAAAGGCAGCCGCGCCAGGGCATCGAGCCCGCCAGGTGCGGCGCCATGTCCGTCGGGCGGGGTCACCTGGGGCAGGCGGTCGGCCGCCAGGGGGTGGCCGTGGCGCTCACCGAGAAAGTAGTACGGCGAAGCGCCCTGCGCCACCGCAGGAGCGGCCTGGGCGGGCGCTGCCTCTGGCACACCCAGCACGCCGCTGCCAAAGCGCGGCTCGTAGGCCGGCAAGGTGCTGACCACCGAGTCGGGCACGCCATTGCCGGCCACCGCATGCGGCAGCAGCGCCGGCGCACGGTGCGCCAGCGAGGCCAGCGGCGTGGGCGATGCCGGCACCAGGTTGGCACCCGGCACCAGCCCTTGCGGAATGGGCGTACCGGGCACGCCGGGGCCAAAGCCCGCCGGGCTCACCAGCGGCGAGCCGGCGGGTGCGATGTTGACGGGCGCCTGCACGCCAGGCGGCCAGGGCGTGCCCTGCCCCGCCCCGGGCAGCGAGCCCGGTGGCGTGGACGGCAGGCCTGCAGCCGGCCCGGCAAAGCGCGGCTCTTCGCCGGGCCGGGCCGCGAACAGGGCCGTCGCCAGCCCGGCCAGCAGCGCCGGATCGATCGGCGGCTGCAGCGTGGCGGGCACGCTGGCAGGAAGGGAGGATGGAATGGTCACCACGCGGCCGCTTTACTTGTAGGTGTCGGGGTAGTCGTGGTACTTGTTGATCTCCACGTCGTCCAGCACGGCCAGCGCATCGGGCGTGAGCACGGCCAGCGAGCAGTACAGCGAGATCAGGTAGGACGCGATGGCATGGTTGTTGATGCCCATGAAGCGCACCGACAGCCCCGGGCTCTGCTCGCCCGGCAGGCCGGGCTGGAACAGGCCGACCACGCCCTGGCGCTTGTCGCCCACGCGCAGCAGCAAGATCTTGCTCTTGCCGTCGGCCACGGGCACCTTGTCCGAAGGGATCAGCGGAATGCCGCGCCAGGTGATGAACTGCGAGCCGAACAGGCTCACCGTGGGTGGCGGCGTGCCGCGGCGCGTGGCTTCGCGGCCGAAGGCGGCGATCGCCAGCGGGTGGGCCAGGAAGAAGGCAGGCTCCTTCCAGACCTTGGTGAGCAGCTCATCGAGGTCGTCCGGCGTGGGTGCGCCCGTGAGCGGGAACACGCGCTGCTCATCCGTCACCTGGGCCAGCAGGCCGTAGTCGGGGTTGTTGATGAGCTCGCTCTCCTGGTTCTCCTTGATCGTCTCGATCGTCAGGCGCAGCTGTTCCTTGATCTGGTCGTGCGGGCTGCTGTAGAGGTCGGAGATGCGGGTGTGCACGTCGAGCACGGTGCTCACGGCGTTCAGGAAGAACTCGCGCGGGTTCTCTTCGTAGTCCACGAAGGTGCGCGGCAGCTGGTTCTCTTCCTCGCGGGCGGTGCAAGTGACCTTGATCAGTTCGGGGTTCTTGACCTGGTTGAGGCGGTAGATGCCTGCCTCCACCGGCACCCACTGCAGCAGGTGCGTGAGCCAGCGCGGCGAGATGGTCGAGAGTTGTGCGGTGGTCTTGGTCGCGTTGGCAAGTTGCCGTGCTGCGTTGTCGCCCAGGGCGGTCGTGCCGCCCACTGTTGCCGTCATGTGAGGCTCCGTATCAGAAAAGGTGGGATGAGAGAAAAACTCCCAGCCAGTTTCCGCCGGTGGCCTCAGTGCTTCAACATGCTATAGCCGCCAATCGCGTGCCTTTGAGCGCATTCGCATCGCTCAATGCGTCGCAGTGCCCGAGCAGCGTGGCGCTGCGCACGCCGAAGGCCTGTGAGAGCTTGTCGATGGTGACCAGCGAGGCGATTGCCGTGCCGCGCTCGATCTCGCCCACATAGGAGCGGTTGAGGTCGGCGTGCCCGGCCAGTTGCTCCTGCGACCAGCCGCGCGCCTCGCGCAGGCGCCGCACGGCGGTGCCGAAACTGCGTACCAGCACCTCGCTCATGCCACGCCCACCCCGGGTTTTTCGCCCTCGTGGTGCCCGTTGTGGCGCGACAGGGCCTGCGTCACATTGCCGCCTGCGGGCACGTCGTGCGTGATCCAGACATTGCCGCCGATGGTGGCGCCCTTGCCCAGCGTGACCCGGCCGAGCACCGTGGCACCGGCGTAGATCACCACATCGTCTTCCACCACCGGGTGGCGTGGCAGGCCCTTTTGCAGGTGCCCTTCCTCGTCGGTGGGAAAGCGCTTGGCGCCCAGCGTGACGGCCTGGTAGACACGCACGCGCTCGCCGATCACCGCCGTCTCGCCGATCACGACGCCCGTGCCATGGTCGATGAAGAAGCCCGCGCCGATCTGCGCGCCGGGGTGGATGTCGATGCCGGTCTGCGCATGCGCCTGCTCAGCCACGATGCGCGCCAGCAGCGGCAGCTCCAGCTGGTACAGGCGGTGCGCCAGGCGGTGGTGGATCATGGCCAGGATGCCGGGGTAGCACAGCAGCACCTCGTCCACGCTGCGCGCGGCCGGATCGCCGTGGTAGGCGGCCAGCACGTCGCTGTCGAGCAGGCTGCGGATGTCGGGCAGCGAGGTGGCGAAGCTGCGGGCCGCCTGCACGGCGCGCTTTTCGATGTTCTGCTCTTCCACCGGCTGGTGGCGCAGCACGTAGCGCAGCTCCAGCCGGATCTGTGCCAGCAGCGAATGCAAGGCGGCGTCCAGCGTGTGGCCGACGTAGAAGTCCTCGCTCTCCTGGCGCAGGTCGGGTGGGCCCAGGCGCATGGGAAACAGCACGCCCTTGAGCTTGTCGACAATGTCGGCCAGCGCGTCACGCGATGGGAACTCGCGCCCGCCTGGCTCCTGGGAGCGCTTTTGCAGGCTGCGCCAGTCGCGGCGCACGGCGTGCAGCGACTGCACGATGGGTTCGATGTTGAAGACGGCCATGGGAAGAAGAGAGAGCAGTGGTTCAGTCGTGAGGGGGTTGGCCGCGGGCAGTCGGTTCTTCAGTCCTGGACCCAGGGCAGGCCGTGGAAGCGCCAGCCATCGGAGCCGCCGCGCTGCTGGCGCTGGTCGATCTCGCCCTCAAAGCCTTCGAGCACGTTGAAGACGTGGGTGAAGCCGGCCTTGGCCGCCGCCTCGGCCGCCAGGGCCGAGCGCTTGCCGCTGCGGCACAGCAGCAGCGCCGTGGCCTCCTTGCCGCCGTGGCTGGCCAGGCGGGCTTCCAGCTCGCGCACGAAGCGCGGGTTGCGCTGCAGCGCGGTGCCCGTGGCCCAAGGCACGTGCAGGCTGTCGGGCACCTGGCCGACGAACTTCAACTCTTCGGCCGAGCGCACGTCCACCAGCACGGCGTCGCCAGCCAGGACGAGTTTCCACGCCACGGTGGGCGAAACGCCGCCCGCATAGGGCAGGCCGGACGCCAATGCGACCGAGCGGGCAGATTCCAATTCCTGTGCGAGCACAGCGTCCTGGGTATCCTGGATGGCAGATGAAGACATGGCAGGGGTCCTTGAAACGAGGGTGGTCGCAGCCCTCATGGGCGGAGCTGCTGTGAACATGGGTCCACTCTAAAACCCTTCCCATAAAACCCAAAAGAATAAAAATTGGTTTCTATAAAACCAAAACATCCTTGGAGTTGATCAGGCAAGTCCTGCAGCCGCCAGGCCGCGCAAGGCGTGCCCAAAGGGCCGCAGGTCCAGGCGCTCCGGCAGATCGAGCACCTGCTGCGCCAGGGCCTCCCCCACGGCGGCCGAGTGCTTGAAGCCATGGCCCGAACAGGCCGAGGCCACGTGCACGCCCGGCCAGCCGGGCAGGCGGTCGATGACGAAGCCGTGGTCCGGGGTCACTGTGTACAGGCAGGCCCGCGCGTCCGTGCAGCGGGCGCCTGGGGCCTGAAAGCGCGGCAGCACATGGCGCTGGAGCATGGAATCCCGCTCGGCGTCGGCCACGACCCTGTCCACCGTATCGGGCGTGGTGGTCTCAAGGTACTGTGCGGTGGCCACCTTGAAGGCCGGCGCCTCTGCATCCGCGGTGGGAAAGCCGTAGATCGAATCGTCCGACCCATCGCGGAAGGTCCAGATGAAGACCGGGAAGGCGCCGGGCCCGAAGGCGGGCGTGGCGGCCCCCACGTCGAACCAGAACATCACCTGGCGGTACACCGCCAGTTGGGGCGCCCAGGCATGCCGCAGCTCCTGGCCCAGCAGGCCCGGGAGCCACGGGCCGGCCGCCAGCACCACCTGCCCGGCGCTGTAGTTGCCTTGGGTGGTTTCCACGCGCACATGTCCGCCTTCACGCGCGAGGCCGGTCACGCGCACCCCTGTCTGCACCGTGGCGCCATGTACCTGGGCCTGCTGCAGCTGGGCGCTGATGGCGGCCTCGGGCCGCACGAAGCCGGCGTCGCGCTCCCAGTAGGCGAACTCGTTGTCGTTGAGCTGGAACTGCGGGTAGCGCCGGCGCAGGTCGGCATGGTCCAGCACCTCGTGGTCTATGCCATGGCGGCGCGCGATCTCGATGGTGTTGTGCACGAAGTCGAGGCGGCGCCCCTGGTGCAGCGGCGCGCCATCGCGCGGCCCGAGCACCAGGCCGTGGGTGCGGGTGTAGATGGACTGGCCGGTGGCGGCCTCCAGCTCGTGCCAGATCTCGTGCGAGCGGCGCACCAGGGGCACGTATTCGTCGCCCTCCCCCACGGCCAGCCGCGTGATGCGGGTCTGGCCATGCGAGGAACCCAGGCTGTGCGGCGGCTGGAACTGGTCCAGCCCGAGCACATTCGCCCCACGCCGGGCCAATTGGTAGAGGGTGGCGGAGCCTACGGCCCCGAGGCCGATGACGATGGTGTCGAAATGATGGGGCATGCAGGCTCAGGCGAAGAGGCAAAGCGCCAGCTTAACGGCCAGGCCGCTCTCTTCCAACGCCGCATTTCGCATGAGCTCATGCCGAAACAAACCCGCCCCGCCCTTCAGCGGCGAACGCCCCTCACTGCGGCCAGACCTTGCCCTTGCTCACGAAGCTGCCGGTGCCGGTCTTGTAGCCGAAGTGGACCTGCACGTTGAATGCGCGCAGCTCGGCCTCGGTGAAGTCCAGCGAAGGCGTGAACTTGAGGCTGGCGGCGTTGCCCACCTGGCTGGCGAAAGCGATGCCCTCCAGGTCCGCCGGCACCTGGCTGGCCCAGCTGCCGTTGGCCAGGCGGAAGAACCAGGTATCCGCCTGGAACGACTGGCCGTTGGCCGGAATGAGTGCCGCAACCCAGGTGCTGATCTTCGGGCTGGCAGCCACGTCGGATGTCGCCTGCGCCAGGGTGATATCGAGCCGCAGCGGCTGGCCGGCAGCGGACACCACCGAGGTGGACACCGTGGCCGGGACCGGCAGGGTCGTCGCATTGTCTGGCGGGGTGACCGTGCCGGTGCCGCCGCCCGCGCTCGGTGCGTCCACCGGGTCGGGGTAGGCGCTGGTGGTCCAGACGATCTTGGCGTACCCGGCCGCATACTGGGCCATGTCCAGGTCGATGGCGCCCTGCACGTCGTACAGCGGGCTGCCGCTGAGCTGGCGCACGTAGAGCCAGTTGCCTTCCTTGGTGCTGCCCCGCTTGGCGTCGAGCTGGCCGCCCACGAAGCGCAGGGTGCCGCCCCCGTCGTGCACCACGAGTTGTTCACTGCGCTCGTTGACCAGGCGCGAGAACGCGCTGTCGATGCGCTCACCGGTCTGCGCGGCCTGGTACTCCGCGCCACTCAGGGCCGCCTCGCGCACCGGTGCCGAGCCATAGCGCAGCGCAAAGGCCGATTGCGTGCGCTGGGGCGCATAGCCCGAGAACATGAACGAGCGCGTGCCTGCGGGGATGAAGATCTTGAATTCCTTGTTCTGCAGCTGGTAGCCGGTGAACTCGGGCAGAGCCAGGGAGCCGCCGCCCGGAAAGGCGCAACCGCCTGTGGTGTAGCCAATGGCGCAGCCCGTGACACCTGTCGGCGCGTACTGCTGCTTGAAGCCGATCCTGGTATCGAACTTGTAGTTGTAGGAGCCGGCTGCCGGAGGCAGGGCTATCTTGAGCGCCGACTGGTGGAGCGAGACGAAGTTGGCAGCCTGGGCGAACGGGGTCACCGCAGCCAGCAATAAAACAGCGAGATACCGCATGGGACACATCCAAAAAAATAGACAGGAAACAAGGACAAAAAATAAAAAAACACGCCGCAAAAACAGCCTCTTGCAGGCCGCCGGGGGCATGCGTTGGCCCCCATCTCAAGCGTACCCGGGCGCCGCGCGGGCGATGGACGGAAAAGCAGGCGGGCGTGGCCGCTTATCCCGGCACGGCGCGCGTGCGGGCCCGGTGCAGCAGGGCCGCCGCCATCTCGCCGATCTCCTGGCCCATGAACAGCATGGCGCGCCAGTGCGCGGGAATGCCCTCGATGCCGTAGAAAGCCCCCGCCACCTGCCCGGTGATGGCGGCCGTGGTGTCGGCGTCGTCGCCCAGGTTGGCGGCGGCCAGCACGGCATCGGCAAACGAGCCGGTGGTGGCAAAGCACCACAGGGCCGCCTCCAGCGAGGCCACGCAGTAGCCGCTGCCCCGGATCGCCTCGCGCGGCTTGCCCAGGTAGGCGCCTGCCGCAATGGTCTGCACAGTCGGGCAGGCCAGGCCCGCCTGCGCCACGGACAGCACCTCCCGGCGGCCGGCCGGGCCCCGCGACGGATCTCCCTGGAGCGCATGGGCAATCACCTGCGCCAGCACGCTGCAGCACTCCACGGCCTCGGCCGCGCCGTGCGTGGTCTGCGAGCTGAGCCGCGCCTGGCGCACAACCGCCTGCATGTCGGGAAAGTAGCGCAGCACGACGGGCGCCAGCCGCATCAGCGAGCCGTTGCCGGCGGTCTGGGGATCGGTGGAGCCGGCCATCGGCTCGCCGTTGGCCATGAAGCGCGACAGCGCATCGCGCACGGTGATGCCGATGTCGAAGCAGGTGCCGGTCGGGCTGGGATCGCCCCGGCGCCACCAGTGCACATAGCGGTTCATCTGGTCTTCGGCATCGAAGCCGCCGCGGTGCAGCAGGCTCTGCCCCAGGCAGATGGCCATGGAGGTATCGTCCGTCCACTGGCCCGGCGCCAGGCCAAACGGCCCCCCGCCCACCATGTCGGCGATGGGTTCGAAGCTGCCACGCGGGCGGAACTCCAGCGTGGTGCCCACGGCATCGCCGCAGGCCAGGCCGACGAAACAGCCGCGGTAGCGGCCTTCCAGGTCCTTGTTGAAATGGGCTGCCATGGGTCCTCCGACTTAGTTTAATTGATAAACTTATGATAGTTTCATTAAAATACTAAGTCAAGCCACCGCCACGGAGAACGCCATGCCCAAGACCCCTGCAGAAACCTTGTTCCCGCCCGTCATCTGCACCGTGGACGTGGTGCTCATGGCGCTCCGGGACGATGCCCTGCACGTCGTGCTGCTCGAACGCAAGAACCCGCCTTTTGCCGGCGCACTGGCCCTGCCGGGCGGCTATATCCACGCGCAGGAGGACAACACAGCCTGGCATGCGGCGGCGCGCGTGCTGCGCGACAAGACCGGCATCGTGAGCCCCTACCTCGAACAACTGGCCACCTACTCCGGCGCCGACCGGGATCCGCGCGGCTGGTCGGTCTCCGTCGTCTACTACGCGCTGGTGCCGGCAGAGCTGCTGCCCGCCGACCGCGAGGGGCTCACCCTGGCGCCGGTGGCCGCACTGCCAGCCCTGCCCTTCGACCACCGGGAGATCGTCACGCTGGCGGTGGAGCGCGTGCGCGCCAAGAGCCAGTACTCGTCGCTGCCGGTCTACCTGTGCGGCGAGCGCATCACCTTGCCGCGCCTGCAGGCGGTGTACGAGGCGGTGCTGGGCGAACCCATCAACAAGGTGAGCTTTCGGCGCAAGATCGACGAGCTGGACATGCTCGAACCCATCGCGGGCGCGCAGGAGACCGGTGGAGCGCACCGGCCGGCGCAGCTCTACCGCCTGCGCGATGCCTACCGGCGCGCGCTGTCGGTGGTGCAGCGCGGCATCAACTCCTGAATCAGGCGTGCAGCCACCGCGCATGCAGCCAGCGCGCGCAGTGGTCCAGCAGGTAGCCAAGGGCGCCGATCAGCACGATGGCGGCCATGAGCTCCGAGTACGCCAGGCGATCACGCGTGTCCAGGATGAAATAGCCCAGGCCGGCGGAGACGCCGAGCATTTCGGCAGGCACGAGCACGATCCACAGGATGCCGATGGCAGTGCGCACGCCGGTCAGGATGTGCGCGGTGATGCCGGGCAGGATGACGCGCAGCACCGTTTCGCGCCGGGTGGCGCAGACGCTGCGGGCCAGCAGCAGCCAGTGCGGGTCGAGCTGGGCCACGCCTGCCGAGGTGTTCAGCAAGATCGGCCACACGGCGGCGAAGGCGAGCAGGAAGTACACCGGCGCATCGCCCACACCCAGTACCATGACGGCGATGGGCATCCACGACAGCGGCGAGATCATGCGCAGGAACTGGAACACCGGCGTGGTGGCCTGCGCGAACAGCCGCCACACCCCGGTGAGGATGCCCAGGGGCACGCCCACCGCCACGGCCAGCAGCAGGCCCACGGCCACGCGCTTCAGGCTCAGCCATGCGTGGTGCCAGATGTCGGGGCCGGTCACCAGGTGCCACAGCGCCTCCAGCGAGGGCAGCGGCGCGAAGGCGGCGGCGATGGGAGTGCGCCGGGTCAGCAGCAGGCTGCCCACCCACCACAGCACCGCGACCAGCGCGATGCCGACCAGGGGCAGCACGAACCTGCGCAGGCGGGCCTCCACGGCGCTCAGGCGATCAGGGTTTCGCGCCGCGTGTAGTCGGCCGGCACGCCGAACACGCCGGGCCCACCCACGCTGTCGATGGCCTTGCGCACGAAGCGCGTGTCCACCAGGTCCTGCGCGACGAACTTCGGGTCGAGCCTGTCGAGGAAGCTGGTGTCGCCCTCGACCTTGGTGGCCTTGATGGAGCGCACGAGCTGCTCGGTGTACGAGGCGTAGGGGTACGGCTGGAAGTCGATGCGCCGCTGGTGCCAGCCCTTGTTGCGCACGATGCCCTTGGCCTCGTAGTCGGCATAGTCGGTGGCGGCCAGCACCTTGGCCAGCGTGCGCGCCGGGTGCGGCGTGTAGCGGCGCTCGCCTGTACTGGACAGCAGCGACGCGGTCTCCAGCCGGTTGTCGCGCGTCCACAGCTGCCCTTGCACGATGGCGTTGGTGACGCGCTGCGACCACTCGGGCCGCTCGGCCAGGTCGCGCTCGGCCAGGAAGGTGACGCAGCAGGCGTGGTCCTTCCACACATCACCGGAGAAGCGCAGGATCTTGCCCACGCCGGCCAGCTCGGCGGCGGCGTTGAAAGGCTCGGCCACGATGAAGCCGGCAATGGCCTTGGAGGCCAGGGCCGAGACCATTTCCGCCTGGGCCAGCACAACCAGGTTCACCTCCTTGGGGCCTATGGCGGCTTCGCGCGCACGCGTCACGGCCGTGAGCCCTTCCTTGCGCAGCACGTCTTGCAGCAGGATGTTGTGCACCGAGTACCAGAACGGCACCGCCACCGTCTTGCCGCCCAGCTCGGCGATGCTGTTCACCTCCGGCAGCACCGTGAGCGCGGAGCCGTTGATGTGGTTCCAGGCCACGATCTTGGCCGGGAACTTGGAGCCGTAGCGCACCCACAGCGTGGCGGGCGTGAGCAGGTGGATGACGTTGACCTGGCCCGAGACGAAGGCCTCGACGATCTGCGCCCACGAGCGAAAGAGCCGGGGCGCCTCGGCCTTGAGGCCCTGCTTCTCGAACAGGCCCCGGCCGTGGGCCACCAGCAGCGGCGTGGCATCGGTGATGGGCAGGTAGCCGATCTTCACAGGCTGGTCGTCGCCCTTGAAGGCCTGGGCGCGCGCATCGTTGGCGAACAGCAGCGGCGCGGCGATGCCGCTGGTGGCCAGGGCGCCCAGGCGCAGCATGTCGCGGCGCGTCAGGCCGCAGTCGCAGTGGCTCGATGCACAGATGTGCGGGGCTGCGGGCGGTCGCGCGGTGGTGCTCTCGGTCATAGTGATCGGCTCTTTCAAGGATGGTTCGTTCGTTCAGGGTGAGGGGGTGGGGTCGGCCTGCCGGGCAGCGTGCAGCGCGCCCAGGATCTGCAGCCGCAGGGCGCCGGCCTCGGGCGAATCGGCCCTGCGTGGGCGGGCGATGTCCACCCGCCACTCGCGCACGATGCGGCCGGGCCGCGCGCCCATGAGCACGATGCGGTCGCCCACCAGCAGTGCTTCGTCGATGTCGTGCGTGACCAGCAGCGCGGCGGTCTGCCAGCGGTGCACCAGGTCCACCAGCAGCTGCTGCATTTCGGCCCGGGTGATCGCGTCCAGCGCGGAAAAAGGTTCGTCGGCCAGCAGCAGCACCGGCTCGCGCACCAGGGCCCGGGCCAGCGCCACGCGCTGCGCCATGCCGCCCGACAGCTGCGCCGGGAACAGCCGACCCTGGCCCTGCAGCCCCACGGCGGCCAGCGCCTCGTCCACCCGCTGGCGCAGGGCGCTGCGGGTGATGGCACTCTGGTGCGCGAAGTCGAGGCCAAAGCCCACGTTGCGCTCGGCGTTGAGCCAGGGCAGCAGGGCCGGCTGCTGGAAGACCAGCGCTGCACGTGGGTGCGGGCGCAGATGCGGCGCGCCCATGAAGTGCAGCTCGCCGGCGGTGTGAGCCGCGTCCGCAGGCGCCTCCAGCCGGGCCAGCACGCGCAGCAGGGTCGACTTGCCGCAGCCGCTGCCGCCCAGCAGGCAGACGATTTCGCGCTGCCCCACGGACAGCGACACGTCGGAAAAGACCGCTTCGCCCGGGGCCTGCGCGTAGCGAAAGCCCAGGCCCTGGGCCTGCACCACGGGCGTGTCCACGGCGGTGGCAGTGGTCCCGGTCACGCCGCAGTGGCCGCAAAGGCCTGGGGCAGCGTTGCAGGAGTGGCTGCGGCATCGGCCTGTTGCTGCTGCTGCGCCCGCCGCGCCAGCTCGCCGCGCAGCTGCGTGACGCTGGGCGTGACGATGGGGATGAAGGCCGCCTCGCGCCAGTGGCGCGCGAAGCTCAGCGCCAGGTCGCGGTGGTAGGCCCGCCCGCCGCTGGCCTGCAGCTCGAGCTGCACCGCCTGCTGCACAGTGTCGGCCAGGTCCAGCCGCAGCTGGAACAGCAGCGCCGGGTGATCCAGAAAGCGCCCGCTGGCCAGGCCCTCGCGCAGCGCGGCCACGCTGGCATCGAGTCGCGCGCGCAGGGTTTGCAGCGGCTCGTCGAGCACGCTGCGCCCGGCACGGCCCCCGCCGGCCGCCTGGGCTGCCGTGGCCAGCGCCGCGCGCGCCAGGCCGATGGACAGCCCGCATTGCAGCCCCAGGAAGGCCGGGCGCACGCGCGGCAGGAAGACGTTGGCATTGTCGTGCAGCAGGTCGTCGGGCGAGACCTCCACCGCCGTGATGGCCAGCGACGCCGTGTTGCTGCCGCGCAGGGCGATCAGGTCCAGGTCGGCGCTGCGCACCAGACCAGCCCGGCCCGAGGGCAGCGCCGTGACCAGCGGCGGCCCATCGCTGCGGGCCACCACCGCCGCCGCCACGAAGCCCTCGGGCCGCAGGTTGGTGCACCAGGGCACGCTGCCGTCGAGCAGCCAGCCACCGGCCGTGGCCGTCGCCTGGATGCCCAGCGACTCGATGCCGCCCAGGTATTTCATGGCGTTGGACAGGCCGGTGGCACCTGCGTGCTCACCCGCGATGAGCGCCGGCAGCCAGCGCTTGCGCAGTGCTGCATTGGGCGATTGCAGCAGGTACTCGATGAACGCGCGGTGGCCCCAGAAGGCGAAGGCCGCCGTCAGCGAGTGGCCAGCCACCTTGGCAATCGACTCGACGGCGTCCCACAGCGGCCCGCCCTGGCCATCGGCCCCAAACGCCCCGGCCCTGGCCAGGCGCGGCACGACTTCGGCTGCCAGGGTGCTGTCCTGGTCCAGGGCCTGCGCGTTGTCGGCAAACCAGGCGCTGTGTGCCTCATGCAGCATGGGGTGCCACCTGTGTGCTGGGGGCCTGCAGGTTGCCCGGCAGGTAGGGCTGCAGCTGGGGGTTGACGGGGCTTTGCGCCAGGCTGTTGGCAAAGTTGCACAGGGTGGCCAGGCTGACGCCCAGCACCACTTCCAGCGCCTGCTGCTGCGTGAAGCCGCCCGCGCCCAGGAAGGCGGCGAGCGCGGCGTCGGGCACCGCGCCGCGCTTGGCGATCACGGCTTCGGCGAAAACACGCACGGCATCGAGGCGGGCGTCGCCGGTGGCCTGGCCGGCCTGCAGGGCCTGCACCTGCTCCACCGCAAGCCCCGCCTGCTTGAGCGCCACGGCCGTGTGCCCGGCCACGCAGAAGTCGCAGCCGTGGATGCGCGCCGCGGTGATCTGCACCACCTCGCGCTCGGCCAGCGTGAGCGTGCCGCGCGCATTGATCCTGGCGACGCTGAGGTAGGTCTCCAGCGCCTCGGGCGAGTTGGCCAGGATGCCGATGAGGTTGGGCAGAAAACCGTTGTTGGCCAGGGCCCGCGCCACGAAGGGGCGGCTGCCCTCGGGGGCGGAGGCTTCGGTGTGCAATGTGAGGCGGGTGGGCATGGCAGCGGGGTGTTTGCAGGGGTGGCGTGAAGGGGAGCGGAACGCGATGGGAGTCGAGGCTGGATTCTTGCCGTGCGGCGCCGCGCGCTCAATGACCGAAGGTCGCGGCTTTATGCCTGTTCGTGCACGGCGTCGGCTGTGGTGGTGGCGGCTGCACCCCGCGGGTCGCGCGAACGCGCGCGCTGCCAGGCACCCGGCTGCTCGCCGATCACCCGCTTGAAGGCGCGCGAGAACGCGGCATACGACTCGTAGCCCACCGCCTCGGCGGCGCGGCCGATGGACTCGCCCTGCTCGAGCTGGCGCGCGGCCACCTGCATCCGGAGCAGCAGCAGGAATTGCAACGGCGAGCGCCCGCAGGCCTCGCCGAACTGGCGAAAGAACGCGGCCCGCGAGAGGTGCACGCGGCGCGCCTGTCGTCCACCGACCAGGGGTGCGCTGGGGCCTGCAGCATGTCGGCCACCAGCCCGGCAAAGCCCGGCCGGCGCAGCAGCAGCCACAGGCCGCGCGCGCCGGGGTCGCTCTGCGCCACGTGCCGGAAAGCGTAGAAGAACAGCAGGCCGGTGAGCCGGTCCATCACGGCCGAGGGCTCGGTGCCGGTACGGCGCGCCTCCAGCAGCATCAGGTCGAACAGCGAAGCGGCGGCGGCCATGGAGGCGTCCGAGCCGCGCAGCACCAGCGACTCGGGCACCACATCGGCCACCAGTGTGCGCAACGGCCCCTCGAACGAGAAGAAGCCGCAGGCCAGCGCCGTGGCCCCCAGGGTCGGGCCCGCAGCCAGCGCCTGCATGGCCACCGGCCGGCAGTCGATGCCGGGGTCGGAATAAGGTGACAGGAAATGCGGCACGTCACGCATCAGGAACACGCCGTCGCGCGGCATCAGCGCCACCGATGCGCGCCCCGGCATGTGCAGCCAGCAGCGCCCCTCCAGGATCAGGTGGAAGCTGGCCTGCGCATGCCCTGCGGTGGACGCCTTCCAGCGCCCGCAGTACTGCCCCACATGGAACAGCTGGGCGCCCCAATCCAGGCCGTCGAGCAGCCAGCCCACCACCCGGTCCAGCTGCAGGGTGTCGGCATCGCCCGTGCCCCCGCCCTGCGGGGCGTGCACGCCGATGGATGCTTGTTGTTGTCGTCGAACCGTGGCCATGGGCTGAGTCTGGCGCCCAGCGGCCCGTGCGGCAACGAACGAATCATTCTGAACTTATGAGAAAGCTGGCCTTGGCCCGCACCCGCTGCATGCGCAACTTCATGTGGGCGGCAGCACCGCCCTACTCCAGCGGCGTGCCCGTGGCGCGCACCGCCTTCTCCACGGCCTCGCGCTGCAGCGTGGGCGCAAAGGTCTCGATGAAGCTGTAGGCATAGCCGCGCAGCCAGGTGCCCTTGCGCACGGCCAGGCGGGTGACGTTGACCTCGAACAGGTGGCGCGCGTCGAGCATGCGCAGCTGGCGGTCGCGCTCGGGGTCGACCGCGATGGAGGCCACGATGCCCACGCCCATGCCCAACTCCACATAGGTCTTGATCACGTCGGCATCCATGGCCGAGAGCACCACGTCCGGGCGCAGGCCTTCGCGCGCAAAGGCCTCGTCGATGTGGGCCCGGCCGGTGTAGCCCAGCTCGTAGGTGATGATGGGGTACTCGGTGAGCTGCTGCAGCGTCACCGGCTCGGTCAATTCCAGCAGCGGGTGGTCGGGCGGCACGACGATGCTGTGCGTCCAGCGGTAGCACGGCAGGGTGACCAGCGCGTCGTAGTGCGCCAGCGCCTCGGTGGCCACGCCGATGTCGGCCTCGCCGCTGAGCAGCATCTCGGCCACCTGCTTGGGCGAGCCCTGGTGCAGGTGCAGCGAGACCTGCGGGAACATGGCGCGGAAGTCGCGCACCACCTGCGGCAGCGCATAGCGCGCCTGCGAGTGGGTGGCCGCGATCGACAGGCGCCCTTCATGGCTGGCGCTGTAGTCCTGCCCCGCGCGGCGCAGGTTGTCGGCGTCGTGCAGCAGGCGCTCCACGATGGGCAGCACGGCCTCGCCCGGCGGGGTGAGGCCCGTGAGGCGCTTGCCTGCGCGCACGAAGATCTCGATGCCCAACTCTTCCTCGAGCTCGCGGATCTGGCGGCTCACGCCCGGCTGCGAGGTGTAGAGGATGGAGGCGACTTCGGTCAGGTTGAAGCCGCTGCGCACGGTCTCGCGCACGGACCGCAGTTGCTGGAAGTTCATGGAGTGTCTCTGTAGTTCGTGTCGGCAGGCGGATGGAACGGGCGACCCCGGCGATGGAGTCGCCAATGAAAAAAGGCGGCACAGGCCGCCCCTTTGCTCACCAGGATCAGAAGCCTGGCAGCACCGATCCCTTGAACTCGGTCTGGATGAACTTGCGCACTTCCTCCGAGTGGTAGGCCTTCACCAGCTTGGCCACCCAGGGCTTGTCCTTGTCGGCTTCGCGCACGGCGATCAGGTTGACGTAGGGGCTCTTGGCGTTCTCTTGCGCAATCGCATCCTTGCCTGGGTTCAGGCCGGCGGAGAGCGCGAAGTTGGTGTTGATGGCCGAGGCGTCCAGGTCGTCGAGCGAACGGGGCAGTTGGGCGGCATCGAGTTCCACGAACTTGATCTTCTTGGGGTTGCTCACCACGTCCAGCGGCGTGGCCTTGAGGTCGGAGCCTTCACGCAGCTTGATCAGACCCTTGTCCTGCAGCACCAGCAGCACGCGGCCGCCGTTGGTCGGGTCGTTGGGGATGCCGAACTTGGCGCCTTCCTTGAGGTCCTCGAGCTTCTTGACCTTCTTGGAGTACAGGCCGATCGGGAAGTTGACGGTGTAGCCCACGGGCACGATCTTGTAGCCACGGTCCTTGACTTGGTTGTCCAGGTAGGGCTTGTGCTGGTAGCTGTTGGCATCGAGGTCGCCCGAGGCCAGGGCGGCGTTGGGCTGCACATAGTCGCTGAACTCGACGACCTGGATCTTCAGGCCGTCCTTCTCGGCGACCTTCTTGACCACTTCGAAGATCTGCGCGTGGGGGCCGCCCGTCACGCCGATCTTCAGGGGCTTGTCCTGCGCCATGGCGCCCGTGGCAAAACCAGTGGCGAGGGCCAGGGCAAGAGCGGACTGCAGGAGGGAGCGCTTATTCACGGAAAACACCTTTCGTTATGAGATGTTTCCACTATAGGGTTTGCCCTTTAAAACTCAAAAGAATAACTTTTAATTACCTTAGGTTCAATTGATATAAAGAAGTCAAGCAAGTGTCAACCACGCAAGGCCACGTTGTTGAGCTTGTCCAGCCGCTCGGGCCAGGTGCCCTCGGTGGCCGACTGCAGCAGGATGCGTGTCCACGCCACCCAGGCATCCCACTGCACGCGCTTGTCCCAGGAGTTGCCCCAGGCGCTGAACTGCTGCAGCGCGCTGGAGGCCGCGGCGGCGGCCTCCGCATCGCGGCCGGCAGACAGGTACAGCTGGGCCAGCACCATCTGCGGCTCGCCCACCCAGGGGTTGTGGCGCACGGCGCTCTCCAGCACGGCGGTGGCCACGTCAAGGTCGGCCAGGGGCTGGTCCTGCTGGATCACTGACCAGTACAGCGAGGTGGCCGCCGCTTCGTCGGTGGCCGACAGCTCGGCCGTGCAGCCGTTGAACACGGGCGGCATGGGCAGCAAGCCCTTGAGGCCCGGGTGCTGCAGCGCCAGGCCCAGCGCATTGATCTGGCTGACCATGCGGCCACTGGGGCGCATGGGGCCCGGCCACAGCGAGGCCGCCCAGTGCACGGCCTGCGGCCGCTGCTGCAGCGTGGGAAAGCGCGAGTAGATGTCGTCCTGCCAGCTGAACCACTGCTCGATGGTGTCGGCCATGCTCACGATGATGAAGGCCGCCACCTCGTAGGGCGTGAGCGTGTGGGGCTTGCCGTCCTTCTCCAGCACCAGGCTGCCGTCGGCTTCGAATGCGCCGGCCAGCACGCGTTGCACGAACTGCGTGCGCGACTGGGTGCAGAACAGGTAGACCAGGTGCTCGGCCGAATCGCCAGCTATCTCGCGCACGCGGGCGCGTTCCTTGGCGGGGTCGAACTTCACCAGGTCCACGAAGGCATTGCCGTACACGCTGTGCAAGAGGCCCAGGAGGCGCACGTCGCGCGGCTGCTGCCACATGGCCAGCGAGCGTGCCACACCCACCAGGTGGTGGCGGAAGGTGCCGGCCTTGTGCCAGTCCTGCCCCACATTGCGCGCCAGCACGGTGGGCAGCACGGGGGCCAGGTCGGCGTCGCGGGCCAGCCATTCCTCGTCGAGCAGGGGCAAGGCGCGGGCCAGCAGGTCGGCATCGAGCGGTTGCAGTGGCAGCGGCGTCGTCGTCACGGTGTCTCCTTATAGGTATGTCTTGTACCCAAGTATCGCCGCGAAGGCATGTTTGCACATCAATCCAGCATACTGGAATAAAAATCTATTAAACTGGAATCATGGACATCCACACCCGCATTGCCACGCGTTTGCGCGAACTGCGCGACGTGCGCGGCTACTCCCTCGAAGCGCTGGCTGAGCGCAGCGGCGTGAGCCGCTCCAACATCTCGCTGATCGAGCGCGGCCAGAGCAGCCCCACGGCAGCCGTGCTCGACAAACTGGCCATCGGCCTGGGCGTGGCGCTGGCCTCGTTCTTCGATGATGGCATCCCGGGCGCGGAACCGCCTTCCCCCGTGATCCGCGCCGGCGACCAGCCGGTATGGCAGGACCCGGCCTCGGGCTATGTGCGCCGCCGGCTGTCGCCCCCGGCGCCATCGCCGCTGCAGTTGGTGGAGGTGGTCTTCCCCGCGGGCCAGCGCGTGGCGCTGGACTCGGCCGTGCACGACGCCGACATCCACCAGCAGGTCTGGCTCGTCGAAGGCGCCATGGACCTCACCGTGGGCGAGACCACCTGGCACCTCAAGGCCGGCGACTGCCTGGCCATGCGCCTGAACCAGCCCATCGTGTTCCACAACCCCACGGGGCAGGACGCGCGCTACCTGGTGGCGCTGGCCACCCTGCCCTCCACCCCCATCCCCACCCGGAGAAACCCATGAATGCCACCACCGACACCACGCCCACCATCACCGTGCGCCGCCTGGGCGCCAACGAAGCCGCTGCCAGCGCGCAGGCCCTGGCCGAGGTGCTGATCGACTGCGTGCACGGTGGCGCGTCGGTGAGCTTCATGGCGCCCCTGCCGCAGAACAAGGCCCTGGCCTTCTGGCGCGGCGTGGCCGAGGGTGTGGCGCAGGGCGAGCGCGTGCTGCTGGTGGCCGAGGATGCGGCAGAGGGCATCGTGGGCACCGTGCAGCTCATCACCGCCATGCCCGACAACCAGCCCCACCGGGCCGACGTGGCCAAGATGCTGGTGCACCGCAAGGCGCGCCGCCGGGGCGTGGCCCAGCGCCTGATGGCCGCGCTCGACGATGCCGCGCGCAGCGAGGGCAAGAGCGTGCTGGTGCTGGACACGGTGACCGGCGGCGATGCCGAGCGCCTGTACGAGCGCGCTGGCTGGCAGCGCGTGGGCGCGGTGCCGCGCTACGCACTGATGCCCGACGGTGCCTTCTGCGGCACCACCTTTTTCTTCAAGCAGCTTTGACGCCACGCGCCGCCAGGCCCTGCAGCGCATCCAGCACTGCGCGCGTGGCTGCGCCGTGCGCCTGGTCGGTGCGGTAGGCCAGGCCCAGTTCGCGCAGTAGCGGCGGGTGCAGCGGGCGCACCTGCAGGCCGGCGTTGTCGGGATCGCCACTCCGTACGTCGGGCTGCTCCAGCGGCAGCAGGGCCGCGCCCTGCCCTGCGGCCACCAGGCTGCGCAACGCCAGCGGGTGGTTGAGCTCCATGCGCGGGCGCCCGTGCAGCCCTGCCTGGGCGAACCAGGCCGCGATCAAGCGGTGCATCTGCGTGGCCGGGCCGAACGACATCCAGGGGTGCTCGGCCAGCCATTCGCCCGTGATGCGCCGGGGCGCCTTCCAGCCCGGCGGCAGCAGCGCCACCATGGGGTCGCTGCGCCAGTGCAGCACCTGTACCTGGCCGGTGGCGGCCTGCGGCAGGGCGACGATGGCCAGGTCCAGCGTGCCCGCCGCCAGGCGCGCCATGGCCTCGGCAGAGCCGAGCACATCGAGCCGCACGTCCACCCCCGGGCTCTGGAGGGCCAGCGTGTCCACCAGGCGCGGCAACAGGTGCGGGCTGACGCCCGCCGTGGTGCCCAGCCGCACCAGGCCTTCGAGGCCCTGGGCGCGGCGGCGCACCTGCTCCAGCACTTCGTCGGCCCCGGCCAGGAGGCGACGGCCGCCAGCCACCAGGGCCTCGCCCGCAGGCGTCAGGCCGGCCTGCCGGCGCCCGCGCACCACCAGTTGCGCCCCCAGGCGCGACTCCAGTTCGCTGATGTGCAGGCTCACCGTGGGCGGCGCCAGGTGCAGCGCCTGCGCCGCGGCCGCCAGGGTGCCCAGGTCGGCAATGGCCACCAGGGTCTGCACCTGGTCGAGGTTGAGGTTACGCATCAGAAATCCTGAATCGAGCAGTCATTGAATTCAACTTTACAGATGTCTGGGCGCGCAACACCATCTCCGGATGCTTACCAACGACGTTTTTTTCATCGTGCTGCTGTCCGCCGCCCTCAATGCCGGCTGGAACAGCGCCATCAAGATCGGCGGCGACCGCATCACCGCCATGGCCATCACCACGCTGTTCGGCAGCGCGCTGTCGCTGCTGGTCCTGCCTTGGGTGGACTTGCCCGGCGCCGCGGCCTGGGCGCTGCTGGGCTTGTCGATTGCCATCCACACTGCCTACCACTTCGCGCTGCCGCTGGCCTACAACCACGGCGACCTGGGGCAGGTGTACCCCATCGCGCGCGGCTCTGCGCCGGTGATGGTGATGCTCGGCGGCGCCCTGTTCGCGGGGGAATGGCCCGGGCCTGGCGCCCTGGTGGGCGTGCTGTGCCTGTGCGCCGGGGTGCTGTCGCTGGCGCTGCTCAAGACACCCAAGGGCGGTGGCACCAGCAGCAGTCGAAAAGCGGTGGGTTACGCCTTGCTCACCGGCGCGCTGATCGCGGCCTACACGGTGGTGGATGCGCTCGGCGCCCGGCAGTCCGGCACGGCCATCGGTTTCGCGGTGCTGATCACGCTGGGCGACGGCATTGCCACAGCGCTCATCGTGCTGGGGTGGAAGGGGCGGCGCGCCTTCGTGGTGGACCGCCGTGCCCTGTGGCTGTGCGCTGCCGCGGGCACCATGCAGATGGGCGCCTACTGGACCGCCGTGTGGGCCCTGGCCCGCGCGCCCATGGGCCAGGTATCGGCCCTGCGCGAGACCAGCGTGCTGTTGGTGGCGCTGGTCTCGGCCTGGCTGCTCAAGGAGCGCGTGGGGCCGGGCCGCATCGCGGCAGCGGTGCTGGTGTTCGCAGGCATCGCGGGCATCCGGCTGGGCGCGTGACACAGGGCTGTCGGTGGCGGTTGGTATAAATGGCCATGTCTTTCGCATTGCCCCTGGCCACCCCTGCTCCCGGCGATCTCGCCAGCCCCGAGAACCCTATCCTCGTCCGCACCCTCGAAGAGCGCGCCTTCAACGCCTGGCCCGCACGCCAGAGCGTGCTGCATGGCGGCTGGGTGTTCCGTCTGTCGGGTGGCTTCACCAAGCGCGCCAATTCGGTGAATGCCGTCGAGGCCGGCGCGTCGTTCACCGGTGTGCGCGCTGCGGCCGAGGCGCTGTATGCACGCCACGGCCTGCCGCCCGTGTTCCGCATGTCCCCCCTGGCGCACCCCGACGCCGACCGGGAACTCGCCGACGCCGGCTACACGCATTTCGACCCTTCGCTGGTGATGGCATCCGCCGGGCTGGACGCGGCTCAGGCCCATGCCGACGTGCAGATCAACGCCACGCCTTCGGCCACCTGGCTCGATGGCTTTGCCGCGGCCAATGGGGTGCGTGCGCAATACCATGCCATCCACCACGGCATGGTGTATGCCATCGCCCTGCCCTGTGCATTTGCGAGCCTGCGCGACGGCTCGGGCCGGACCATCGGCTTCGGCCTGGCGGTGCTGGAGCGCGGGGCCATCGGGCTTTATGACATCGTGGTCGACCCGGAGTTGCGCGGGCTGGGGCATGGACGCGCGTTGGTGTGTGCGCTGCTGCAGTGGGGGCGTGAAGCGGGTGCTGTGTCGGCCTATCTGCAGGTGCGGGCGGTCAATGAGGTGGCTCAGCGGTTGTATGCGGGGTTGGGGTTTGTGGAGGTGTATCAGTACCACTATCGGATTCCGCCGTTGAAGGTTTGATGGGGTGGTGATGGTTGCTCCGTGCCCTTTCATAGGGCGGAGGCCGGGGTGTGCGCCCGGCGGCGCACCTACCTTCTTTTGCTTCGCCAAAAGAAGGTAGGCCAAGAAAAGGCGACCCC